>JAJECC010000127.1 GCA_022822205.1 Rhodospirillales bacterium
TTGATTTCCGCGATCATTTCCCGGCAGGCGGGCGACAGTCTGCCGAACTCCCGGGTCGTCAGCCGCACGGGCAGGAGAAAATCCTCGCTGGCGACCGGCAGCACCTTGATCAGGCCGGCCTTGCGGTCCTCGTCGATCAACTGGCGGGGCAGGATGGCGACCAGGTCCCGCTGCTTGACCAGGGCCACCGCGGTCATCGACGGATAGACGCTGATGGGGCCGTCGGGCGGCACCAGGCCATGGCGCCAAAAAGTGTTGTTGAGCCGGGTCCGGGCATTGGTGCCTTCCCCCGGCACGATCCAATCCACGTCGACCAATTGCTTGATGTCGATGGATTGCTTATTGGCCAGGGGATGCCGGCTCCGGACGACCACCACGGGGCGGATATTGGCCAGGATTTCCCTGGTCAGGCCGGGCGTTACGCCTTCGAGGGGCGCGGGTCCGAGGATAAAGTCGATCTCGCCGGCGAGCAGTCTGGCCGCCAGGACCTCGAAGTCGCCGTCGACCAATGTCACATCGAGATTCGGGCGCCGCTGGAACATCTTGTCGATGGCGAGGTGCGCGATGGTGAAGCCCTCGTGCGGGCCGATCCCCATCCGCACCGTGCCGCTCCGCGCGCCCCGGATGTCATCGAACTCCTCGGCGGCGAACCGGAGGTTGGCGTCGATGATCCTGGCGTAGTTGCACAGCGTCTCGCCGTACTTGGTCAGCACGATGCCCCGGGGCCCCCGTTCCATCAGCTTTACCTGCAGGTCGTCCTCGATCGCCCGAATGGATCGGCTGAGCGCCGGCTGGGCGATGGACAGCTGCTTGGCGGCCGCGCGAATGCTGCCGTTCTCGGCCACGGCGACCAGCTGGCGCAATTGCTTCAGCTGCAAATGAGACATGGGGTGATTGGGCATCCCGGGCTTCCTCCCTCGCCTTCGTTCCGTCCAGTATATGCCGTTCCGGAATATATGCCAGCCGGGTATACCCCCGGCAGACATCGTATCTTCACGGCATGGCGCGGGGAGCTATGATTTCACCGGCTTCGATCGCCGCAACAACCGGGCATCGGCCCGGATCGGCGATCCGGTTTGGGGAGCGGAGAGGAATTGGCCGACACTCAGGCACTCCGGGAGATTTCAGCACGCGGCGCGGTACGCCCAGCGCGCGAATTTATTTGTGGTTTAACCTAAGGCGACACCTTGCCGCCGTATCCGTTTCGGGTACGGCGGCACTTTTTTTCGAGACTGAGTCCGGGGGACCGGATGATGTAGGTGATCGGAAACGCATGGATATTCACGCCCAAGCCTTTGATCGGGAAACGCCGGACGCGGCCGAGGCGCTGGCCCGCGTTCAGGCGCTGCTGCCTCGATTGCGCGAACGCGCCGAGGAGTGCGAGCGGATCAAGAAGGCGCCGCCCGAGACCATCGAGGACTTTCACGCCAATGGCCTATTCGATATCGGCAAGCCCAAGGCCTATGGCGGCTACGAACTCGGCTACGACGTCGTCTGCGAGGCGATCATGGATGTCGCCGGCGCCTGCGGGTCCTCCGCCTGGAACCTCGCGGTGCTGGCCGAGCACAATGTCACCATCGCCAACAGCGCCAGGGAGACCCTGGATATAATCTGGGGAGCCAACCCGAACGCCCTGTTGTCCACCGGCAACGATCCCAAGGGCGTCATGAAGCCGGTCGACGGCGGTTATCTCTACAATGCCCAGATCAACTATTCCAGCGGCTGCGACTACGTCGATTGGTGGATGGGCGGCGGAAGCGACCCGGAAACCGGCGAGCGCGTGAGGGCCCTGGTCCCGCGGTCCGACGGCAGGATTCTCGAGGACAGCTGGGACGTAATGGGGCTGTCCGGCTCGGGCAGCAAGAGCGTCGAGTTCAAGGACGTGTTCATCCCCGCCGAGCGCCGATTGGTTGGCCACGGCGCCGGCGGCGTGCGCCGCAAAGCCGATGTTTCGGACCACCCGACCTATAAGCTGCCGCCGCTGACCACCACGCCCTACAGCCTGTCCTCGGTGTGCGTCGGGATCGCCGAGGGCTTCATCGACGACTTCGTCGGGGAGATGAAGGAGCGTTCCAGCCGCTTCGGCGCCAAGATCGGCGAATTTCAGAGCCTGCAGCTGCGGATCGCGGAATCCGCCGCCGAGCATCATGCGGCCAAGACGGTGACGCTGCGGAACCTTCGCGAGTCCATGGATATGCTGAGCGAGAGGGAGACGCTGCATCCGGACATCGTCCAGCGAAACCGCCGGGACATGTCCTTCGTGTCGGCCCTGGCGGTGCGGGCCGTCGACCGGCTGTTCTACGCCGCCGGCGCCAACGGGCTGTTCCTGTCCAACGATCTGCAGCGGAAGTTCCGGGACGTTCACGCCGGCGCGCAGCAGATTTTCCTCAATTGGGATATAAATATGACCGCCTACGGCCGTCAGATGCTCGGATTGGAACCGGGCTTCAACAGGCCGTAGCCGGGCGGACCGGGGGATCGGGATGAGAAACGGAGACGAAACTCGAAACCGCGCCGGTCAACGGCGCTGCACGACAACGCTCATACACACCAGCCAATTTATGGAGAAATAGGAGGTTTCCATGGGATTCAGACGATTGCGTAACGCGGCGGCCACCGCCGCCATGGCGACGGCGCTCGTCGCCTTCGGCGCTTGGGACGCAGGTGCCCAAACGCCCAAGAAGGGCGGCAAGTTGAGAATCGCCATTCTTGCCGACATCGGCGGGTTCGACAGCTTGAAGGTGCCGGTCACCGGACGCCAACGGGCCTTCGTCATGGAGGCGATCCACGAGCACCTGTTCGACATGGACCCGCAAACGTTCAAGATCGTGCCGCGGCTGGGCCTCAAGGCCGAACCGTCGGACGACTTCAAGCGCTGGCGGGTGACCCTGCGCCAGGGGGTCAAGTTCTCCAACGGCGAGGAGATGACGGCCCAGGACTACAAGGCACACTTCGACCGGCTGCTGGGCAGCAAATTCGGCGGCCGTTTCCGGGGCACGCTGGGCCCGCGTCTCGACCGTGTCGAGGCCCCCGGCAAATACACCATCGACTTTATCTTCTCCGAGGCGAGCCCCGGTTGGGAAACCATCATGGCTCAGCCCGATCTCCTGTGGTGGGTGCGGCCCAAGTCCTGGCTCGAGGCCAACAAGGGCAAGCCCGAGTTCAACACCACCACCGTCGGCGCCGGCCCCTACGTGATCAAGCAATGGCGCCGGGGAAGCTCCATCGTTCTGGCGAAGAACCCCCATTATTGGGACAAGGCCAATCAGCACGTGGATGAGATTCGGTTCACCATCATCAACCAGCAGATCAGCCGCTTTCAGGCGCTGCAGTCCGGTCAGATGGATCTCGTCTGGGTGCCGCCGTGGCTCAAGGACGACGCCCAGCAGGACAAACGCCTGGCGACCTCCAACGGTCCCAACTTCTTCGCCGGGCTCGGTGTCGGCTGGAACAACCAGAAGCCGCCCTTCAACGATGTGCGGGTGCGCAAGGCGCTCGTCCATGCGCTGGACCGCAAGCCGTTGACCGGGGTCATCACCAAGATACCAAAGGACCCGCCCATCGATATGTATGGCCGCGGACACCCCTGGCATTGCCCGGACACCGCTTGGCCGGAGTACAACCCGGAAAAGGCCAAGGCGCTGCTCGCCGACTACGGCAAGCCGGTGAAGTTCACCCTGAACATCGTCGGCCTGCGTGACCTCATCCGCGTCGCCGAGACGTTCCAGGCGTACTGGAAGGAGGTCGGGGTTGAAGTGGACGTGAAGCCCGGGCCCCGCGGTCCGCAATGGGCGCGCGCCGTCCAGTCGGGCAAGTTCGACGTGTGGTGGAATAACTTCGGCGCCAATGCCGATCCTAGTTTGGTCGCCATGAACTTCCACTCCAAGTCGCGGGCCAACATCTACAAGGTCAATGACCCCGAGGTCGACAAGGCCGTCGGCGCCATGAAGGCGGCGCGCGGCAAGGATGCCCGCTACAAGGCGAGCTGCAACCTCCAGCAGGTGCTGGCCGACCAGATTCGCTGGCTCGGCTGGGAACAGGGCGATGTGACGGTCGCCATGTGGCCCTATGTGAAGGGCTTGCCGCGGCCCATCAACATCTGGCCCAAATACTACCGGGTCTGGTTGGACAAGTAGCGCTCTTGGGGCCCGGGTGTTGCCCGGGCCCCGCTGCCGCAAAAGGCCGTCTTAGGTGAGATACCTCCGCAATCGTCTGCTCCGGATGATTCCGGTGTTCTTTCTGGTGACGTTCGCCAGTTTCGCCCTGTTGAACGTCCTGCCGGGCGATGCGGCGGACGCAATTCTCGGCGGCGTGGACGCGACCGACAACCCGGCAAGCATGGAAGAGGCCCGCCAGGCGATCCGCAAGGAGCTGGGGCTCGATAAACCGATCATCGTCCGCTATTTCTCCTGGCTGGGCGACGTCGTTCAGGGCGACTTCGGCCAATCCTACGTCATGTCCATCCCGGTCACCGAGTTGCTGCTGGAGCGGTTGCCGGTGAGCCTGGAGTTGCTCATCTTCGCCCAGATAATCGCGCTCTCCATCGCCTTGCCGGTGGGAATTTATTCCGCGCTGCATGCGGACAAGGCCTTCGACCGGGGGGTCAGCGCGGTCACCTTCGCCATCGTGGCGGCCCCGCCGTTCGTGCTCGCCATTATTCTGGTCTTCTTCTTTTCGGTCACCTGGCAACTCCTGCCCTCGGCGGGCTGGGTTCCCATCGACGAGGATTTGGGCGCCAATCTCCGGTTTTACATCCTGCCGTCCCTGGTCATCGGCATTCTCGAGGCGCCGGTCCTGATCCGGGTGCTGCGGGTCGACATGATCGCGACCTTGCAGGAGGACTACATCGCGCTCGCCCGGGCCAAGGGCATGTCGACGCGCTACATCCTCTTCCGTCACGCCATGCGGCCCTCGTCCTTCACCCTGGTGACGGTGCTGGGACTCCAGCTCGGCTTCTTGATTTCGGGCGCCGTCATCATCGAGCAGATTTTCGCCTTGCCCGGCATGGGCAAGCTGATTCTCGAGGCCATCGACGGGCGGGATGCCCTTGTGGTGCAGGGCGCCGTGACGTTCATCGCCGTCGCCTATGTCTGCATCAATCTCGCCGTCGACGTCTTCTACGCCATCCTCGATCCTCGGGTCACGGTCGGTGACCGGGGAGGCCGCCGATGACCACGGCGGCCACCGCGAATGGCCGGATCTCGCGCCGCAAAAAGGCGCGGGCCGGCGATGCCCAGCGGCCGCTGTGGATTCGCCTCGGCTTCGTATTCTGGCTGGCCGTCTTCTGGATCGCGCTGATCGCATTCTGCGCGGTGTTCGCCGACTTCCTGCCCTTCGCCGATCCGCTGAAGACCAACCTCTCCAAGACGTTCCACCCGATCGGGCAGGACGGTTTCATCCTCGGGGCGGACCAGATCGGCCGGGATATGCTGTCGCGAATCGTCCACGGCGCCCAGATTTCGCTCAAACTGGCATTCACCGCGCCGTTCATCTCACTGGTGCTGGGCGTAACGCTCGGCATGTGCGCGGGCTATTTCCGCGGCCGGGTGGATGGCGCCATCGGCATTTTCGTCGACAGCATTCTCGCGTTTCCCAACATCATCGCCATCATGGCGATCCTGTTCTTCCTGGGTCCGACGCTGATCAACATGATCCTGGTGCTCGGCTTCTTCGGCATGGTGGGCGATCTCCGGGTCGCGCGGGCCAACACCATCCTGTATGGCGAGCGGGAGTTCGTCATCGCCGCCCGGGCGCAGGGGGCGTCCCACCTGCGCATCATGTTCAAGGAACTGCTGCCCAACGTCATCATCCCGGTGCTGGCGCTGGCCATCATCGGCATGAGCCGGGTCATCGTCATCGAGGGGATTTTGTCCTTCCTCGGCGTTGGCCTGCCGCCGCCCACGCCGACCTGGGGCAAGATGATTTCCGAAGGCTATTCGGAGCTCGGTTACGCCCCGCACGTTACGTTCGTGCCGGCGGCGGTGATGTTCTTCACCATCTTGAGCTTCAATCTCATCGGCGACCGGCTCCGGACGCTCACCAACGCGCGGGCGGGCCAGATCTAGGGTCGGGACTCGATTGAATTGCGTCATGTAAGGTCAATTCGGACGAATTGACCGACCCGGCGCAAGTCCGGGGTATCCGGATTTCCAGTTCTTGAACCACAGAGACGATGAGACAGTGAGGAGCACCGCCAAAGCGTCATGGCCGGGCCCGGACCCGGCCATCCACGAGTGCGCCGCCCCCCGAAACGTGGATGCCCGGATCAAGTCCGGGCATGACGGTCTTGCTTGTGTCGTATATCCACATTTCCAATTCCTGAACCACAGAGACGGTGAGACAGTGAGGGGCACCGGGTGAGGCATAAAATAATCACGTCATGGCCGGGCCCGGACCCGGCCATCCACGTGTGTGCCTTCCGCTAAGGCGTGGATGCCCGGATCAAGTCCGGGCATGACGGTCTTGCTTGTGTCGTATATCCACATTTCCAATTCTTGAACCACAGAGACGGTGAGACGGTGAGGAGCGCCGGGATCGAAACCTCTCCTCTCGACTTCCGTGTCTCTGTGGCGAATATCCTGGATGCCCCGCGCGGAGGCGGGGCATGACGGGTGGGTCAATTCGGACGAATTGACCTCATTTGACTTGGTGATGACCACTGGCGGGCGAATGAGGGGGACGCAAAAACGAGAATCCCCTAATCGAGTCCGGACCCCAAAGCAGTTTCAATCCGGGATGCTGCTGGCGATAAATGCCGCCACGGCCACCAGCACGCCCGCGCCGATCCAGGTGATGGCCCGCTTGCCGACCCCCAACAGCCTCAGCCCGAAGATGATCAGCGTCACCGCGAGGATGATCACCAAGGGATAATTCGAAACGAAATCTTCGAGCGCCGAAACCTGTTCAAGCATGGGCGGCCCTTTGCGAATGACCGGGGATATTTCGGAACCGGGACATGGGCGGACAGACTACACGCTCACGGCCGAATTTTCGGCGGGTAAATCTGGAAAAGCCCGCTTCAATCCGATAGACAGTCGGCGGACATGACGGAACAAGAACACCAGCCCTCCTTTTCCTGGGCCGAGCGCGGCGCCTATTGGTCCAGAACCTCGCCCGAGGGCAAATCCGATATGGACGCCGGCAATCAGGCGATTGCCGCCGCCGCCGGCATCCGGCCCGGAGACGACGTGCTCGACATTTGTTCCGGCACGGGCGAGCCCTCCATCTCCATCGCGTTGCATGTGGGGCCGGAAGGGTCCGTCACCGCCTATGACCTCAACCCGGAGATGCTGCAAGGCGCCCGCGACCGCGCCGCCAATCTCGAACTCGCCAACATGAACTTCGAGATCGGCGACATGATGGCGCTGCCGTTCGCCGACAACTCGTTCGACGCCGTGACCTGCCGCTTCGGCATCATGTTCCCGGACGATGGCGAGCCCGCGGTGCGCGAGGCCGCGCGGGTCCTGAAGCCCGGCAGGCGCGCCGTCTACATGGTCCACGGCCCCGCCGAGGCCAACGATCTCTACCGCGTCCTCCGAAAGACGGTATACGCCTATTTCGGGGAGGAGGAGCCGCCCGGGCCAAATCGCCGGTCCCGGTACTCGGGCGAGGGCGAACTCACTGCGCTGCTGACCGCGGCCGGGCTGGAGACTATAGCGGAAACCCCCTTGGCGGAGATGCAGGAGCGGCCCGCCGGGCGGTTCTGGCAGCGTCTCCTGGAACGCCAGTACGGCCAACGGATCAAGGACCTGCCGCCGGACGGATTGGAGGAACTTCACCGCCGCATAGCCGAGGCCTTCGAGCCGTACAAAAGGGGCGATCACTATGAGGTGCTGTCCACCGATCGCCTCGGCAGCGGGCGCAAGCCCGCATAAGCCCGCCCGGCCCCTTGAGTCCCGCGGGTCTGATCTGAGACACTGAACTCATGCATCGGGAGCTCACAGGACCTTTGGTCTGGCGCGGTCCGGACCTGCCGAACGGCAGGGGTTGGCTGCGGCGCATGACCGAAACCCACGTCGCCGAGATCGACGCGGCGCTCGGCGTGACCAAGGAAAAAGGCGTCGGCCTGGCGGAAATGACGGTGGAGGATTTTCCCCTCCCGACCTTCGCCGAGGATCTGGCGGTGATGCGGCGCGAACTGGAGGAGGGCACGGGCGCGCAACTCTACAGAGGCTTCCCCGTTGCCGATTATTCCAAGGACGAGCTCCGGACGATCTATTGGGGGATCGGCCTCCATGTGGGCTGGGCGGTCTCCCAGTCCAAGCGGGGCGACCTGCTGGGCGACGTCAGGGATATCGGCACGCCCAGGGACGGGCCGGCGTTCCGGGGCTACACCTCGAGTGGAGAACTGACGTTCCACACCGATGCCGCCGACGTGACGGGGCTATTTTGCCTGCATCCCGCCAAGTCGGGGGGCATCAGCCGGATCGTCTCGGCCGCCGCGATCCACAACGAGATATTGCGCACCCGGCCCGACCTGCTGGACGTGCTCTACGGGACCTATTGGTGGAGCCGCCAGGGAAACGAACTGCCCGGACAGGAGCCGTATTACACCCAGCCTATCTTCGCGGACGAAGACGGGTACTTCGCCAGCCGGTACACGCCGACCCACATCCGGTCGGCGACCCGGTCGGGCGCGACGCCGCCGCCGACCGACGCGCAAATCGAGGCGCTCGACTACGTGGAGGAACTCAACAACCGGCCTGAATTTTATCTCGAAATGATGTTCGAGGCCGGGGACATTCAGTTCCTCAACAACCACCTGACCTATCACATGCGGACCGAGTTCGAGGATTTCGGCGAGCCCGAAAAGAAACGTCATTTATTGCGGCTGTGGCTCTCGATTCCCAACAGCCGGCCGCTCTCGCAAGGCTTCGCGCCGTTCTTCGGCGATGTCAGCGCCGGCGTCGTCCGCGGCGGATTCCCCGGTCATGGCGCCGAGGTCCATTTCGCGACCGGTTAGATCAATATCCAATTTGGCGAATTTCTGCCTGAGCACATCCGAGACCGTCCAAGAAATTAGGAAACTGAGCATCGATATGACGGTCAGAGTGCTCTACTAGGAATCTAACATCGTGGATCACGTTTCGGACACTTCCAGGACTTCCTACTGATTGAATGGCCACTCTTGGGCGGTCGCAATTGTGAATACAGTCATGTCGCTTCTGGAAAATATTCTTAAACCGCTTTCCAAGTACTAACTTCGCGGTTTTGACCTGAGCGGACATTTGCACTGAAGTCAGATCCTGTGCCTGTGCTGTTGAAATGCCAAAAAGTCTCGCGTTTGAGCCGGTAGAACGCATCCAGTGCGGGAGTACGTCTCCGAACAGTTTCTGGCCCTTTGGCAGGAACTGATTCAACAGCTGTGAAATTTTCTTGAGTTCCAAAACGCTGTCACGCTCAATCAGTTCCCTTGCGGCCATTCTCCAACGCCAGTTATGCCGTTCCTGTTGCTCACCAAAAAAATTGTTCACTGGAATCTTTAGCGAGCTAATTCGGTTTCCCAGCTGCACCCTGGGGTTTCTCGATTTTACGATCAAACAGGACGCGATTAAATCTGCGTAGGCATCCGAGTAGTACGCGTCCAACGCGCCCACGGCGTACATCCAAGCTCCGCGCAACACGTCATCCCTGACCAGTCGCGTTTTCGTTTGACCATAAGGCAGGCGCCTAGCCAAATTCAGCAGACCATCCGCACGATCAATGTCTTCTTTAAAATGGTTAATTGCGGTGGAAGGCATCAACTAAACCCTTGTCGCTGGCTAAATTTCGGTTTTTGAGAAGCCGGGAACTTATCACGCGCTACCGTCGCCGCCAATTTCCGGATATGTGCCGCGAGACCGTGCACCTGTTTCCAAAATTATTTGACGGCGATCCCCGGCCGGCCTGTTGACTATCGCCGACAAAAAAATGATCATGCTCAGATATTAACGCCCCAACGGGCGACATTCGATTTTTGTGCATGGAGCAACCACATGAAATTTAAGTTCTTGGCGGCCGCGGCCGCCGCCGCGATGGTGGCGGGCGCAATCTTCGCAGTTCCGGGAAAATCACAGGCTGCCTATTTCGACGGAAAAACGGTTTCCATCCTGGTCGGCTTCCCTCCGGGATCCAGCGCCACCCTGGTGGTCCGGGCCTTCGCCCCTTACTGGTCCAAACATACGCCGGGCACCCCGACCTTCGTGGTCAAGAACATGCCGGGTGCGGCCGGCTCCAAGGCGGTCAACTTCCTCTTCGAGAAGGGACCGAAAGACGCCTCGACCATCCTCTTCTCGCCTTCGAAGATCTCCGAAGAGGTGATGGGCGCCACGGGTGCGCGTGCGAAGCACGGTGAATTCGCTCATCTCGGGTTGGTCTACGACAAACACCTGACCATGGCCCGGACGGACGCCGGACCCGGCCTCAAGTCGCCGGCGGATATCATGAAGGCAGGCGGGATCAAGATGGCGATCCGCGGACGGACCACGTCTCTCGACGTTGCCGGTATGGCCGCGCTCGACCTGCTTGGCGTCGAGCCGAAGCTCATCTGCTGTTACCGGGGCGCGGCCAAGATGTTCACCGCCATCCAGTCGAAAGAAGCGCAAATGGCGAATGTCGGCATTGCCGGTTTCCGGGCGCGTTATCAGCCGATCATGGTCAACAAGGGTGAGGCCATGGGTCTCTTTTACCTGCCGACCATGACCCCTGACGGCCAGGTGATCGACAACGATCCCGAATTCCCGGACATGCCGTCATTGGCGGGCCTCTATAAGCAGATCCACGGCAAGGCGCCCTCGGGTGTGAAGTGGGAAGCGGTGAAGTGGGTCCGCTCGGCAGCCGTCCGGATGGCGGTGGCGGCTCCCGGCACCAACAAGGAGGCCGTCGCGGCGCTCCGCGAAGGGTTCATGAAGGCGCAGAACGATTCCGAGTTCAAAGCCGATTTCAAGAAGCGCTTCGGTACTCAGTGGATCGTATATTCGGGCGAACAGGCGGCAGGGGTGTTCGACGGCATCCGGCAGGCCAAGCCCGAAGTCGTGAATCACCTTAAGGCGCGGTTCTACTCAGCTACGAAGAAGTAGTCCCCGCAGCCGAGAAAGGCCGGCTTCTCGGGGGGGAAGCCGGCCTTTTTGCGCCCGCCGCCCCTGTCAAAGCGGTGGAAATGCTCTAATCTCGTGGAGAGATATTTCAGCGTGGGACTAAAAGACAATGAGCGGACGTTTGGAGGGCAAGCTTGCCCTGGTGTCGGGCGGCGGATCGGGTCTCGGCAAGGCGACAGCGGAACATCTGGCGGAGGAGGGCGCCCGGGTCGCGGTCACCGACATCGATCCGGCGACCGCGGAGGCGACGGCCGACGGCATCAACGCATCCTTTCAGGGGGCGGCCATCGCGCTCCGGCACGACGTTACCGACGGCGCCGCCTGGAGCCGGGTGCTCGGCGATACCAGGGATGCCTTCGGCGGGCTCAATATCCTGGTCAACAACGCCGGCATCAGCATTCACGGCAATACGGAAACGATGACCGAGGACAACTTCAAGACCCTGCTCGACGTCAACGTGACCAGCGTATTTCTCGGCTGCCAGGCGGCGCTGCCGCTGATGGCCGAGACCGGCCGGGCGTCGATCGTCAATATTTCCTCGGTCGCCGGCAAGATGGGAAATCCCAACACCATCGGCTACGGCACCACCAAGGCGGGCGTCGCCTACATGACCAAGTGCGTGGCCCTGGACTGCGCCCAGAAGGGGTACGACATCCGGGCCAACTCCATCCACCCGACCTTCATCGAGACGCCGCTGATCGAGCAGTTCCTGAAGGATGAAGCGGACCTGCAACGGCTCCACGACCTGGTTCCGCTCGGCCGGATCTGCAAGCCGCGGGATGTGACCTACGCGATCGTCTTCCTGGCGTCCGACGAATCCGCCATGATGACCGGCTCGGAGGTGGTCATCGACGGAGGCTTGAGCTGCGGCTACACGCCGAAGGCGACCAGCGAGGAGAAGTAGGCGGACGAGACGGAACGTCCGTCGCCGCCCGTTACGGGGGAAGGACAAATACCGGAGGGGGATCCGATGAAACCGTCCTGGATACCGATTGCGGCCGCCGCCTCCCTTTGGCCCGCCGTTTCGAATGCCGAGACCACCTGGGAAAAGCGCGCGCCGCTGCTCGAACCCAATTCCGAAACCGCCGTCACCCAGATGGGCGGCAAGCTGTTCGTCATCGGCGGCTATCCGTCGACCCGGATAACCGTCGATACGGTGCAGGTCTACGATTCGAAGACCGACGAGTGGTCGTTCGTCGCCCGGCTGCCTCAACCGATCAACCACGCCATGACGGCCGTCGTCGGCGGGAGGCTCTATGTCATCGGCGGGCAACTGACGGCCGGCGGCCGGGGCCGCGCGGCCGGTTATGTCGACACCAATCTGGTCTACGATGTCGGCAATGACCGCTGGCTCGGGCGGGCCAGGATGCCGACCTCCCGCTCGGCGGGCATGGCGGCGGTCCTGGACGGCAAGATCTATGTGGCCGGCGGACGGCCGCCCAGGGGATCCGATTTCGCGGTCTACGATCCCGAGGCCGACAGCTGGAAGACGCTGCCCGACCTGCCGACCCAGCGGAACCACATGATCGCCGTCGCCCTCGACGGAAAGATCTTCGTCGCCGGCGGCCGGGAAGGGGGCGGCTTCCGGAGCCCGCAAATCGACGCGGTCGAGGCCTTCGATCCCAAGACCGGCAAGTGGGAGCGAAAGGCCCCGCTCCCGGAGCCCCGCAGCGGGCTCAACGGCATCGTGCACAAGGGCTGCCTGCACGTCTTCGGCGGTGAGGGGCTCGAAGGCACCAACGAGGACGGCGTCCATACCGAGCACGACGTCTACGACCCGAAAACCGGCAAATGGACCCAGCTGCCGCCCATGCCGGTTCCGATCCACGGGGTGGTCGGCATGGCCTCGTTCGGCGATTGGATTCATCTTCCCGGCGGCGGGATTCGCCGGGGCGGTTCATCGGGAACCACGCTTCATCAGGTCGTGAAGACGGACATCACCTGCGAATGACGGGCCGCTACTGCGCTGCCTCCGCCGGATAAGCCAGGCCTTCCTGCTCGCAGGTGGGCCCGACATCGTCGACCGTCGCCCGCTGCGCGTCCCGCGGCCAGCGGCCCTCGTCGAACGGCCGGCCGCGATGGAGGGTGCATTTGTTGTCCCAGACCACGAGGTCATAGGGGCGCCAGCGGTGGGCGTAGACGAACTGCCGCTGGGTGGCATGCGCCATCAGCGTCTCGAGAAGCCGTTCGGCTTCCGTCCGGTCCATGCCGACGATGTCGCCGACATGGGCGGCGATGTAGAGCGACTTCCGGCCGCTCGCCCGATGGGTCCGGACCATTGCCTGGGGCGCCGCCCGGAAGACGCCGAGTTCGGCCTCGGTGAGTTCGACCCCCATCTTTCTGCGCGACGTGGCGATGGAGTGCATGGCGATCCGTCCCTCGACCTTCGCCTTCAGCTCTTCGTCGAGGGAGTCCCAGGCGGCGCGCATGTCGGCGAATTCCGTGAAGCCGCCGACCGGCGGAATGGCGGGCATGTAAAGCAGCGAGGCGTTCGCGGGCGTGGTCAGGAACGAGCTGTCCGTGTGCCAGAGGCGGTTGCCGCTCAGAATTTCCAGCTTCCGGTCGCCGGGCGCCATGACCCTGCCGTCCGGTCCCAGGTTGGAGACGTCCGAGATATCGGGCGGAAGCCGGAGCTCCACGTCTTCCCAGTCCACATCGATGGTCCGGGCGACGGGCCCGAACCGCGCGGCGAATTTCGCGTGATCGCCGTGATCGAGGCGCTGGTCGGGAAAGACCAGCACGCTGTACCGGTTATAGGCATCCTCGATGAGCCGCCAATCCGCATCGTCGAGCGGTTCGGACAGATCGACGTCACCGATCTCGGCGGCGAATTCCTCGGTGACCGGCCAGAGCTCCGCGGACATGGTTCTCTCCCCAACAGCCCGCCTAGGCTAGCCGAACCGCCGGGACCGGACAACCGCGGCAGGGCCGTCCCCAGGGGAGGCAAAACGCTTTGCCCTAACTGTCCAAGATCGTATCTTGGCGTCGGCCCAAATTCCGCTGTCCCGTTCACACTCGGGATTGCATTTTCGCAATGAAGCCGGGCCGGTGAAAGGGGCGTGGGGAGAGGATCGAAAGCAATGTCGAGCGCCGGCATTCGCCAACTGCTGACCACCAATTCCCTGTTCCGCGACCTGGCGGACGAGGTCATCGGCAACATCGCCGATATGGCGGTGACCCGGGAGTTGGCCGCCGGTCAGCTGCTGTTTTCCAAGGGAGACCCCGGGGACGCGCTTTACGGCGTGATGTCCGGGCGTATCCGGATCAGCGCCGGCGCGCCGAGCGGCAAGGAAGTGGTGCTCAACACCATCGAGGCCGGACAGGTATTCGGCGAGATCGCGCTCCTCGACGGCCGGCCCCGGACGGCGGACGCGGCGGCGGCGGTGAATTCGGAACTCATGCGCATCCGGCGCCGGGACTTCATCCGCTATATGGAGAGCGAGCCCCGCCTCGCCATACACCTGTTGGAGATGCTCTGCCAGCGGGTGCGGGCGACCAGCGAACTGGTCGAGGATTCGGCTTTTCTCGCCCTGCCGGCGCGCCTCGCCAAGCGGCTGTTGGGCATGTCCGGCTATCCGGGCGGTCCCGGCGGCGATATGGAAGAGATCGGTTCCGGCGATCTGGAACTCAAGATCTCCCAGCAGGAACTGGGCCGGCTCATGGATTCGTCCCGCGAAGCGGTCAACAAGCACCTCCAGAACTGGCGCCGCCGGGGCTGGGTCGAACTCAGCCGCAACCGGGTGACCATCGTCGACCCCGAGGCCCTGTCCGATCTCGTCGAGCGGGAACTGGACGGGTAGTTCCGGCAATCGTCATGTTCCGGCCATCCACGGATCTGGAGCAATCCCCCGCCGGTTTCCCGTGGATGCCCGGATCAAGTCCGGGCATGACGACAACATAACAATAATCGCGTCATGGCCGGGCCCGGACCCGGCCATCCACGCGTATCGCCAGCCGCCAGACGTGGATCACCGGGTCCTTGCCCGGTGATGACGACTTGCGGGTGAGTGAGACAGGGTGAGGGGGTGCGCAAGAGCGGGCCTCCCCTGATCGGGTACGGACCCTAATCCTCGATCTCGACCCACACCGGCGTGTGGTCGGAGGCCTTCTCCCAGCCCCGCGGCGTCTTGTCGATCTCGCACGCGACGAGCCGGTCGGCGGCCTGCGGCGACAGCAGGATGTGGTCGATGCGCAGCCCATTGTCCTTGTTCCACGCGCCGGCGCGGTAATCCCACCACGAATACTTGCCCTCTTCGCCGCCATGCAGCGCCCGCCAGGCCTCGACGACGCCCAGGTGGAGGATCTTGCGAAAGGCCGCCCGGGACTCGGGCCGCAACTGGGCATCGTTCGCCCAACCCACGGGATCGAAGGCATCGCGGTCATCCGGCGTTACGTTGTAGTCGCCGCCGAGCACGAAGGCGTCCTCGGTCTTGAGCAAGTCCCCGACATGCTTATGGAGGCGCTCCAGCCATTTGAGCTTGTAGGTGAACTTTTCGCTGTCCGTCGGGTTGCCGTTGGGCAGATAGATCGACGCCACCCGGGCGGACCCGGTAAACGCCTCGATGTAGCGCGCCTGGTCGTCATTCGCGTCGCCGGGCAGCGCGGTCAGCTCCACGTCGATGGGGTATTTGGACAGGATGGCGACGCCGTTGTAGGTCTTCTGGCCCGAAATGGCGATGTTGTAGCCCTTGTCCCCGATGGGCTCGCGCGGGAACGTCTCCTCGGTGCTCTTGATCTCCTGCAACAGCGCGACGTCGGGCTGGAAGTCGTCGAGCCACCTGAGGACGTGCTCGAGCCGCGCCTTCACCGAGTTCACATTCCAGGTCGCGATCTTCAAGGGAGGTCTCCGAAACGGAAAGGCCCGCGTCCGGCGGGCCTCATGTTTAGCACGGCGGGGCGAGCTCAAACAGAAAAAGACACCCCGCAGCCGCAGCCCGAGGAGGCTTGCGGGTTGTTGAGCCGGAAGCTGGCGCCGATCAGATCGTCGACGAAGTCGACCTCCGAGCCGTCGATCAGGCCGAGGGACATTTCGTCGACCACCACCTTGATGCCGTGGCCCTCGTAGATCCGGTCGTCGTCGTTGGTGGCGCCGTCGAGATCGAAGCTGTAGGAAAAACCCGAACAGCCGCCCGCATACACGGAAACCCGGAGCATGTTCCCGTCTTCGCCTTCGGCGGCGATGATCTCGGAAATTCGCTTGGCGGCGTTTTCGGTAATGGTCAGACCGGCTTCGGCGGTCATTTGCTCAATCTCCGCTTCGGACGCGATTCGCGTTAAATCTAGCGCTATTTCAAGCTTATGTAATCCCATATCGGCGGTTGTCAAACCCTTCCGGGCATACGTTGCGCCCCCCGGGTACCCGTCCTATTGTGCCGCGAGACCAGGGTTCCGGAACAGAGGCAATGCTGACCCAGCCCCCGGCGGATACCGCCCGCGCCCCCTATGCCTGCCGGCCCGGCGAAAGCCGGGGGCGGTTTCACGACGAGCCGGAAAGCGCGACCCGGACCTGTTTTCAGCGGGACCGGGACCGGATCATCCACTCGGCGGCCTTCCGGCGGCTCGAATACAAGACCCAGGTGTTCGTCAACCACGAGGGCGACTATTACCGGACCCGCCTCACGCACTCCCTGGAGGTCGCGCAGATCGCGCGGTCCATCGCCCGGTCCCTCGATCTCGACGAGGATTTGGCGGAGGCGCTGGCGCTGGCCCACGATCTCGGACACCCGCCCTTCGGCCATGCGGGCGAGGACGCGCTCTCGGACCGCATGGCGCCGTTCGGCGGGTTCGACCACAACGCCCAGTCGCTGGCCGTCGTAACCCGGCTCGAACACCGGTATCCCGGATTCGACGGCCTCAACCTGACGTGGGAGACCCTGGAAGGCGTCGTGAAGCACAACGGCCCGCTGACCGGTCCGAAGGCGGACCGCGAGGTGCCGGGCGATATCGCGGCATATGTGGCGGCGCACGACCTGGAGCTGGGAACCTATGCCGGGGCGGAGGCCCAGGCGGCGGCGCTCGCCGACGATATCGCCTACAACAACCACGATATCGATGACGGGCTTCGGGCCGGCCTGTTCTCGGCCGAGGATATTTCGGACGTGCCCATGGTCGGCGATATTTTCGCCGGCGTGGACAGGGACTATCCGGACCTCGACAAGTCGCGGCGCAAGCACGAAGCCATCCGGCGGATGATCGGGGAATGGGTCGGCGACGCGCTCGCCGAGTCCCGCCGCCGGCTGGCCGACGCCAAACCCGCCTCGGCGGATGACGTGCGCGGCCTGGACCGGCCGGTGATCGCCCTGTCGGACGCCATGCGCGAGATGGACAGCCAACTCAAACGCTTCCTGTTCGACAACATGTACCGCCACCACCGGGTGAACCGGATGACCAGCGAGGCGCACCGCGTCGTCCATGACCTGTTCAAGCTGTTGCTCGATGAGCCCCAAAGCCTGCCGGCGGAGTGGCAGGCGCGGACCGGCGCGCCGGGCAGCGCCGAAACCGCCAAGGCCGTCGCCGACTACATTGCCGGCATGACCGACCGGTTCGCGCTCGACGAACATGCGCGGCTGATCGGCGTCCGGGCCGAAACCTCTTGAGCCGCAAATCCTGATCGACCTTTTGGAACTGAGGTCTTAAAAGACCGCCTCATGGATCCCTTTCAACTCCTGAAATCACGTCTGACCGGCATTCTCGACGAACTCGCCGAGGCTGGCGCCCTGCCGCACGGCCTGGACCATGGACGGGTCAATGTGGAGCCGCCGCGGGATACCGGGCACGGCGACGTCGCCACCAACGCGGCCATGGTTCTGGCCAAACCGGCTGGGATGAAGCCGCGCGACCTCGCCGAAGTCATCGCCGGCAAATTCACCGGATTCGACGATGTAGCCGCGGCGGAGGTGGCGGGGCCCGGCTTCATCAATCTCCGGCTTGCGCCGGCCTTCTGGCAGGCGCGGATCGGGGACATCCTTGAAGCGGGCACGGCATACGGGGACTCCCGGCTCGGCGCCGGCCGAAAGGTCAACGTGGAATACGTCTCGGCCAATCCCACGGGTCCCCTGCATGTGGGCCACGGGCGGGGCGCGGTGGTGGGCGACGCCCTGGCCGCGCTGCTCGCCAAGGCCGGTTTCGAGGTGACCAGGGAATATTACATCAACGATGCCGGCGCCCAGGTCGAGGCCTTGGCGCGGTCGCTTCATTTCCGTTATTGGGAAGCGCTCGGTCTGCAGGTGGGCGAAATGCCGGAAGGCATGTACCCGGGCGACTACCTGATCCCGGTGGCCGAGAAGCTGGCTGAAAGAGATCGTTCCGATTGGCCGGCCGATCCGGCGAAGAAAAGAGTGCTGGGCGAGAGCATCCTGCTCGAACAGTTCCGGGGATTTGCGGTCGACGCCATGATGGGGATGATCCGCGAGGATCTCGCGGCGCTCGGCATCACTTTCGATCGATTCTCATCGGAGCGCGCGCTCGTCGAGGCGGGCGGCGTCGACAAGGTGCTCGCCGATCTCGAAAACCGGAATCTGGTCTATACGGGCACCTTGGATCCTCCCAAGGGCAAGGAGCCCGACGATTGGGAGCCGAGGCCCCAGCTTTTGTTCCGGGCTTCCGATTTCGGTGACGATGTCGACCGGCCGCTCAGGAAGTCGGACGGGTCGTGGACCTACTTCGCCACCGACATGGCCTATCACTTCGACAAGCACGCCCGCGGCTATCGGGACATGATCGACGTCTGGGGCGCCGACCACGGCGGCTACGTGAAGCGCATGCAGGCGGCCGTCAACGCGCTCACCGCCGGGGACGGCACCCTCGACGTGAAGCTTTGCCAGATGGTCAATCTGATGGAGGACGGCGAGCCGGTGAAGATGTCCAAGCGCGCCGGCACCTTCGTCACCCTCCGCGACGTCATCGACGAGGTCGGCAAGGACGCGGTTCGCTTCATCATGCTGACCCGCAAGAACGATGCCCGGCTCGACTTCGACCTCAAGAAGGTGCTGGAGCAGAGCCGCGACAATCCCGTATTCTATGTCCAGTACTCTCATGCCCGCTGTCATTCCGTGCTGCGCCACGCCGCCGAGATGTTCCCGGACGAGGATTTCTCGCCGGCCGCCCTGACGGGTGCGGATTTTGGCCTCCTCGCCGACGAGGCCGAGCTCGACCTGATCAAATCCATGGCCGGGTGGCCGCGGGTGGTGGAGGGCGCCGCCGAGGCGCATGAACCCCACCGGATTGCGTATTATCTTTTGGACGTTGCCGGGCTGTTTCATGCCCTTTGGACCAAGGGAACCCGCGAAGACGCAAGTTTACGGTTTCTCAACGAACAGGACTTAGGGTTGACCCGAGCACGTTTGGCATTGGTGCGGGGCCTTGCGCTCGTCATCGCCTCCGGTCTCGAGGTGATGGGCGTGGCGCCCGTTGAGGAGATGCGCTGATGAACGCAGATGACCAGAGCCGGGAACCACGCGACGAGCCGGTCCTGGGGCCGCGCATGGACCCTGATCCCGCGCCGGAAGCCGGCCCGGAGGATCCTTCCGATACCCTGGCGTTCGAGCCCGTCCAGCGGCGCCGCCCCGCGCGGCGCATCGGACGGACCCTTATCATATTGGTGCTGATCGCCGGCGCCGGTACCGGCGCCTGGGCCCGCTGGGGCGACCAGCTGCGCTTGGCGTCCGCGGATGAAATTCCGGTGGTGCGCGCCGATGCCGCGCCGTTCAAGGTCAGGCCCGATCAGCCGGGCGGCCTCGATATTCCGAATCGGGACAAGCTGGTCTATGACCGGCTGGAATCACTGCCGCCGCCGCCGCGGGCCGAGAACCTGCTGCCCCGGCCCGAGGCCCCGCTGCCGCCGCCCAGCGCGGCGCCTGTGAAAACCGCCGTAGCGAAGAAGCCGCTGCCGCCGCCCGTCCCGCCGGCCATAAAGACGGAACTCAAAGCGGCTGCCGCGATGCCGGCCAAACCCGCCCCGCCGGCCGCCCCGCCGGCCGTAAAGACGAAATCCAAAACGGCTGCCGCGCCGCCGGCCAAGCCCGTACCGCCGGTCATAAGGACGGAACTCAAAGCGGCTGCCGCGACGCCGGCCAAATCCGCGCCGCCGCCGCCCGCCCCGCCGGTCATAAAGACGAAATCCAAGGCGGCTGCCGCGGCGCCGGCCAAGCCCGCGGCGTCGGCGCCGAAATCCGCCGCGCGCGCCGCCCGGCCGGCCGGCAAGGGGTACCGCGTCCAGTTGGCCGCCGTCCGTTCCGAACGGGATGCGCGTCGGGAATGGACGCGGCTGAGGACCCGGCATTCGGGTCTGTTGGACCGGCTGCGGCTCTCCGTCGTCCGGGCCGACCTGGGCGACAAGGGAATCTACTACCGGCTTCGCGCCGGGCCCCTGGAGAACAAGGCGGCCGCAAGGACCCTCTGCGGCGAGCTCACCAAGATCAAGGTCGGCTGCCTGGTCGTGCGGCCGGGCCGTTAGGCGGTGAACCGGGCGCCGCCCCGGGCGGTCATTCTTGGGTGCGCCGGGCCGGAAGTCTCGGAACGGGAAAAGCGGTTCTTCGCCGAGGCCGATCCCCTCGGGTTCATTCTGTTTGGCCGCAATTGCCGGACGCCCGGGCAAGTGCGGACGCTGGCCGCCGATTTGCGCGCCAGCGTCGAACGGGATGATGCCCCGGTCCTTATCGACCAGGAAGGCGGGCGGGTCGCCCGACTTGGTCCGCCCCACTGGCGGACGCCGCCCGCCGGGCGCAAATTCGGCCGGCATTATGATCGCGATGCAACCGCGGCGGTCGAGGCCGCGCGCCTCAACTCGCGGCTGATCGCCGCCGAACTCGCCGGTCTGGGCATCGATGTGGACTGCCTGCCGGTCCTGGATGCGCCCCGGCCCGGCGCCGACCCGATCATCGGGGACCGGGCCTATCACACCGACCCGGACATCGTCGCGGCCCTCGGACGCGCCGCCGCCGAAGGCCTGCTGGCGGGCGGCGTGCTGCCGGTGATCAAGCACATCCCCGGCCACGGGCGCGCAAACGTCGACAGCCACGAGGCGCTGCCGGTGGTGGACACCCCCCTGGGCGAATTGGAAGAAACCGATTTCGAGCCCTTCCGCGCGCTCGCCGGCATGCCGTGGGCGATGACCGCTCATGTGGTCTATTCGAAAATCGACGGGGATGCGCCGGCGACGTTGTCCCGCCATGTTCTCACCGAGATCGTCCGGCGCCGGATCGGGTTCGAGGGCTTGCTGGTATCCGACGATCTCTCCATGAAGGCGCTTCGCGGTTCCATGACCGGCCGGGCCGCGGGCGCGCTGGCGGCCGGTTGCGATGTCGCGCTTCACTGCAATGGCGACATGGCCGAAATGGAGGCCGTGGCGGCGGGATCGGCGCCGCTCACCGACGCCGCACTGGCCCGGTTGGACCGTGGCCGGGAAATGGCCGATTCGCCCGATTCGCCGGATTTTGCGGCCTTGAGCGCGAAATTGGCCGCCCTGATGCCGGAGGCCGCCGGCTGATGGATATCGCCGGGATCGTCTACAGCGCATCCACCTGGGTCCTGCCGGTATTGTTCGCCGTTACCCTCCACGAGGCGGCGCACGGCTGGGTGGCATGGAAGCTCGGCGACGACACGGCCTACAGGGCGGGCCGGGTGACCTTCAATCCGATCAAGCACATCGATCTCTTCGGCACCATCCTGCTGCCGGCCATGCTGCTGCTGGCCTCGGGCGGCCGTATGATGTTCGGCGCCGCCAAGCCCGTACCCGTTAGTTTCTGGCGGTTACGCAACGTCAGGCGGGACACCATCCTGGTCGCCGCGGCCGGGCCCGGCACCAATCTGATCCTTGCCGTCGTTTCGATGGCGCTGCTGGCGTTCATGCTGCCCGCCGGCGGACCCGTCGAGCAATGGGTCATCCGCACGCTCGGTTTGTCGGTCTGGTTCAATATCCTGCTGGCCGTCTTCAACATGCTTCCGCTGCCGCCCCTCGACGGCAGCCGGGTGGTGATGGCGCTGCTGCCCTACGCCGCGGCCGAACGCTACATGCGTTTGGAGCGCTGGGGATTCGCCATTATCATAGCCGCACTCTTCGTGCTTCCCTGGCTGGGCGGCATGGCGGGGATGGATCTCAATATTTTCTGGTGGCTGATCGGCAATCCGTCCGAAGCCATCATGAGATTTCTCGGCGGCTTGTTTGGATTGAACCTGAGGGCATGAACCAAACCATCGAAGAGTTCGAGGGGCGTCCCGAGGAGACCCGGGCGGTTATCGACGGCGAGCTTGTGCTCGACGTCGGCGGTTTCGAGGGACCCATTGATGTCCTGCTGGTGCTCGCCCGCGAGCAGAAGGTCGACCTCACCCAGATTTCCATTCTCGAGCTTGCGGACCAGTACCTGGCCTGGGTCGCCCGGGTGCGGCGCACCGATATTGAATTGGCCGCCGACTATCTGGTGATGGCGGCCTGGCTCGCCTACCTGAAATCCCGGCTGCTGCTCCCCGGCCTCGGCGAAGAGGAAGAGCCGACCGGCGACGAACTCGCCGCCGCGCTTGCCTACCAGCTCCGGCGGCTGGAGGCCATGCAGGACGCCGGCGCGCGCCTGATGGCGCGGAACCGGCTGGGCGAGGATTTCTTCAAGCGCGGCGCGCCGGAGAAGTTCGCCTATGTGAACAAGGCCGAGCCCGACGCGGCCCTCTACGATCTCCTGAAGGCTTATGGCGATCAGCAGCGCCGCGCCGAAGCCGCGACCCTCCGTATCCAGCCGAGCCAGCTGTTCTCGCCCGACGAGGCGTTGAAGCGGATGGTCGGCATGATGGGCGCAATTCCCGACTGGGCGAACCTGATCACCTTCCTGCCGGAACACCTCGCCGACGAGGTGATCCGCAAATCGGCGCTGGCGTCCACCTTCGCCGCCGCGCTGCAGCTTGCCAAGGAGGGCAGGCTGGATATCCGCCAAGGCCAAACCTACGGCCCGATTTTCGTCCGGGCCACCGACAACATGACGGAGACCGGTTAAGTGTCCGAGGAACAACAGGTTGATCCGCAGCACCTGAGACTTCTGGAGGCGCTGATTTTCGCTTCCGCCGATCCGGTGCCCGAAAAGGCGATGGCCGACCGGCTGCCCGACGATGCCGATATCCCGGCCCTGGTATCGGCGCTGCGGGCTCTCTATGAGGGGCGGGGGGTGGAGCTCAGGAAAGTGGGCGCCGCCTGGGCGTTCCGCACCGCAGACGATCTGGGGCCGATGCTCAACGTCGAGCGGACCGTATCGCGCAAACCGTCGCGCGCGGCCCTCGAGACCCTGGCCATCGTCGCCTATCACCAGCCGGTCACCCGGGCCGAGATCGAGGAAATCCGCGGCGTCTCCCTGAGCAAGGGGACCATCGACAATCTGTTCGAAGCGGGCTGGATCAAGCCCAAGGGGCGGCGGCGGACGCCGGGCCGCCCGGTAACCTGGGGCACGACCGAAGGCTTCTTGGACCAGTTCGGCCTGGAGAACCTGGACGGCCTGCCGGGTCTCGAGGAACTGAAGGCCGCCGGGCTGCTCGACAAACGGGCGGCGATCGCCTCCATCGGCGGCGCCGGCCAGATCAGCCAGACCGGCCAAGAGGACGCCGAGGACGGCGATGTCTTCGATGACGACGAGCCGTTGACGGCCGAGCCCCTCGATCCCGATGACGGCGAAGAACCCCTGGGCGCCCCGCCCGATTAAGGTCGCCTGCGCCGCCGTTCCTCACTCACGCGCAAGTCGTCATCACCACGTCAAGGTCGTCATGCCCCGCCTCTGTGCGGGGCATCCAGGATAATCACCACAGAGACGCAGAGGCACAGAGGTCGGGAGGAGAGGTTTCGATCCCGGTGCTCCTCACCGTCTCACTGTCTCTGTGGTTCAGGAATTGGAAATGTGGATACCCCGGACTTGCGCCGGGGTATGACGAATCGGGCTTTGGGTCAAACCCGTCATGCCCGGACTTGATCCGGGCATCCACGCCTTGGGGGTGGCAACACGTGGATGGCCGGGTCTGGGCCCGGCCATGACGAAATCATTTTATGCCCCATTGCCGCAACACGCGTAGGGCGGGTCAATCGAGGCCGCACCCTGGAGCATTTTCCGGCATTGATTGCGGGGGGAGGGGCCTTCTGCCATTATGCGCCGCAACATAGATTACCAAGCGAGGAGACATATCGATGGGAATCGGTATCTGGCAGGTCGTCCTGATTTTGGTGATCGTCCTGATCATTTTCGGCGCCGGCAAGCTGCCGCGGGTGATGGGCGATGTCGCCAAGGGCGTGAAGAATTTCAAGGCCGGAATGCAGGACGAAGTGACCGGCGCCGGTTCCGGCGCCAACAGGAACGCCGCGGATGCGCCCGAGGCCCAGCCGGCCGCCGCCGCCGCCGTCGAGTCCTCCGAGAGCGTATCCGAAAAAAAGGAAGACGCGGCGAAGACCTGAGCCCGGGGGCGCTCCCGGCCGGGATGGGGGTCGCCGGCCCGTTCGCCCGAACCCTTAGGTGAGCCATGTTCGATATCGGTTGGACCGAGATCGCTATTATCGCCGTCGTGGCCATCATCGTGATCGGCCCCAGGGATTTGCCGCGCGTGCTCCGCACCCTCGGCGAGTACGTGGGCAAGGCGAAGGCGATGACCAGCGAGTTCCGCCGCCATGTGGACGACATGATCCGCGAGACCGAGCTCGACGAGGTCAAGAAGCAGATCGACGCCGCGTCCAACTCCGACATCGAGGGCTACGTGGAAAACACCATCGACCCCAGGGGCGAGATCAAACAGACCCTCGAGGACGACGTCCGGGACATGAACGCCGGCTGGGCGGAGGATGACGGGGCGCTGGCCAAGGCCGAAGCCGCCATGGAAGAGGAAGCGGCCTCGGCCATGGACGATTTCGAGCAAATCGCCGGACCGGAGACCGAGCCGGACGAGCGGCCTGACTCCGGGCCCGAGCCCGAAAAGAGAGAGGCGGGCTGATGGCGCGGACCGTCGCTTCCAGCCGCATGCCCCTGATGGACCACATCGTGGAGCTCCGCAACCGGCTGATGTATTCGGTGGCGGCCCTGTTCGCGGTCTTCCTGGCGACCTACTTCTTCTCCCAGGACATTTACGGATTTCTGGTGCAGCCCCTGGCCGACATCCTGGCTGACCAGGAGGGCGGCAACCGGCGCCTGATCTATACGGCGCTTCACGAGGCGTTCTTCACCTACATCAAGGTGGCGTTCTTCGCCGCCCTGTTCATCGCCTTTCCGTTCATCGCCAATCAGTTCTGGCGGTTCGTGGCCCCCGGGCTCTACCGGGAAGAGAAGAAGGCGCTGCTGCCCTATCTCATCCTGTCGCCGATCCTGTTCTTCGTCGGCGGCGCGCTGGTCTACTACTTCATCTTTCCCCTGGCGTGGAAATTTTTCATCTCCTTTGAGACCGCCGATATCGCCGGCGGCCTCGCCATCCAGCTGGAGGCCAAGGTCAACGAATACCTGTCCCTGGTGATGCGGCTGATCTTCGCCTTCGGGATTTCCTTCCAGCTGCCCATCCTGCTGACCCTCATGGCGCACGCCGGGCTGGCCACGTCGCGGGGACTCGCGGCGAAGCGCAAATACGCGCTGGTGATGGTGTTCATCGCCGCCGCCATCCTGACGCCCCCCGACCTGATCAGCCAGATCGGCCTCGCCATCCCGATCATCATCCTCTACGAGGCGTCCATCGTCAGCGTGCGCATGGTCGAGAAGTCCAAGGCGGCCAAGGCCAAACTGGCGGGCACGGATGAAGAGGACGACTTCCCCGAAGAGACGGACTTTAACCTCACCTAAACCCTTTTCCGGCATCAGATTCCTTTGAGATTCGGCCCGGGGCGCGCATGCGGGCGTGTTGCCCGGGGCTTTTGGCGCGCCTATAAACCCCGCGGGTATTTTGGGCGCAACGGAAGGTCCGCCCATCTTCGGTTCACCGGGCGCCGGCCCGGATGGGGAAAGACGATGCACGATATCAGACGGATCAGGGACGACCCCGGGGCCTTCGACGCCGCCATGGCGCGGCGCGGCGTGGCGCCGCTGGCCGCCCGGGTGATCGGGATCGACGCCGAGCGCCGCGAGGCCCAGACCGAGGCCCAGGAGCTGCAGACCCGGCGCAACGAGCTCTCCAAACAAATCGGCCAGGCCAAGTCGAAGGGCGAAGACGCCCAGGACCTGATGGACGAGGTCGCCGCCGGCAAGAACGCGCAGGCCGCCGCCGAGGCCGCCGCCAAGGAGGCGGGCGACGAGGTGGACGCGCTGTTGTCGGGCATCCCCAATATCTTGGATGACGACGTGCCCGACGGCGCCGACGAGGACGACAACCGGGAACTCCGCACCTGGGGCGATCCCCGCGATTTCGATTTCGAGCCCAAGGAGCACGACGATCTCGGCGACGCGCTGGGCATGATGGATTTCGAGCGGGCCGCCGGGATGTCGGGCGCCCGGTTCGTGATCCTGACCGGCGCGCTGGCGCGGCTCGAGCGGGCCATCGGCGACTTCATGCTCGATATCCAGACGGACGAGTTCGGCTATACGGAGGTCTCGCCGCCGCTGCTGGTCCGGGACCGGGCCCTCTACGGCACCGGGCAATTGCCCAAGTTCGGCGATGATTTGTTCAAGACCGACGAGGGCCGGTGGATGATCCCCACCGCCGAGGTTCCGCTCACCAACATGGCGGCCGGCGAAATTCTCGACGAGGGCGGCCTGCCGCTCCGCTACACCGCCCGGACGCCGTGCTTCCGCTCCGAGGCCGGCGCGTCGGGCAAGGACACCAAGGGCATGATCCGCCAGCACCAGTTCACCAAGGTGGAGCTGGTCAGCATCGCCCATCCCGACGCCTCGTCGGAAGAGCACGAGCGCATGACCGAATGCGCCGAGGCCATCCTCCGGCGGCTGGAGCTTCCCTACCGGACCATGGTGCTGTGTTCCGGCGATACCGGCTTCTCGGCCCGCAAGACCTACGACATCGAGGTCTGGCTGCCGGGGCAGGGGCGCTACCGGGAAATCTCGTCCTGCTCCAACTGCGGCGACTTCCAGGCCCGGCGGATG
This sequence comes from Rhodospirillales bacterium, assembly GCA_022822205.1. GTDB lineage: Bacteria > Pseudomonadota > Alphaproteobacteria > Rhodospirillales > UBA2165 > JAJDXO01. The sequence continues at coordinate 27,107 of JAJECC010000127.1, forward strand.
AAGGCCCGCTACCGGCCGTCGGAGGGTAAAGGCACGCGGTTCGTCCATACCCTCAACGGCTCCGGGCTCGCCGTCGGGCGGACCCTGATCGCGGTGATGGAAAACGGCCAGCAAAAGGACGGCTCCATCGTCCTGCCCAAGTCCCTGCACGCTTACATGAACGGCCGGGAGGTCCTGACGCCCGATGCTTAAGGCGCCGCTTAATCTCAGGAAGGCCCGGGTGCTGATCTCCAACGACGACGGCATCGGCGCCGAGGGATTGAAGCGTCTTGTGGCCATCGCCAAAAAAATCGCCGGCGAGGTTTGGGTGGTGGCCCCCGAGACCGAACAGAGCGGCACCGGTCATTCCCTGACCCTCCGGCGCCCCTTGCGCATCCGCAAGGTTGCGCCGCGCACGTTCGCCGTCGACGGCACGCCCACCGACTGCGTCCTGCTGGCGGTCAACCAGATCATGAAGGACAAACGGCCCGATCTGGTGCTGTCCGGGATCAACCGGGGCGAAAACGTGGGCGAGGACATGACCTATTCGGGGACCATCGCCGCGGCCATGGAGGCGACCCTGTTCCGGATCCCGGCCATCGCCCTGTCCCAATACGTCGCCGAGGACGGCTGGGGCCTGGATTCCAAGCCCGACTGGGCGGTGGCGGAGAAATACGCGGCCCGGGTGATCAAAAAGGCCGTCGCCATCGACTGGCCCCGGGACGTGCTGATGAACGTCAATTTCCCGGACGGCCCGGCGAACGAGGTCAAGGGCATCGAAATCACCCGCGAGGGCCGCCGCAAGATCGGCGATCACGTGATCGAAAGCGCCGACCCCAGGGGCGAGCCCTATTACTGGATCGGCGCGCAGCAGAGTTCGCCCCGGTACGCGCGGGGCACGGACCTGGACGCCATTCAACGCAGAATGGTGTCGGTGACGCCGCTCTCCATCGATTTGACCCACCGCCCGACCATGAATGCGCTCAGGGCGAAGCTACAGAAAGGACGCTGAGCATGGATATGCCCGTTTCCGATCCCGCCGCTTTCAGCAAGGCCCGGCTGATCATGACGCTGCGGTCCGCCGGGGTGACGGACACCGCCGTGGTTTCGGTGATGGAGCAGATCCCGCGGGAAATGTTCGTGCCCGAGTTCTTCCTGGACCAGGCCTATGACGACGTGACCCTGCCCATCGGCCATCATCAGACCCTGAGCCAGCCCGGCATCGTCGGCGTCATGACCGAGGCGCTGCGGCTGACCGACCGGCACAAGGTTCTGGAGGTGGGCACCGGATCGGGCTACCAGACGGCGGTGCTCGCGAGGCTCGCGCGGCGGGTCTACACCGTCGAGCGCCACGGACCGCTGATGGAAGAGGCGGAGGCGCGGCTGGAAGAGCTGCGGGTCCGCAACGTCACCACGCAGATCGGCGACGGCACCCTGGGCTGGCCCGAACAGGCGCCCTTCGACCGCATCATCGTAACCGCGGCCGCCGCCGACATACCGCCGGTTCTCGCCGGGCAACTGCGCGAGGGGGGCGTCATGCTGGTGCCCGTCGCCGGCGATCACGAGAACCAGGCCATCATCCGGGTCACCCGCACCGCCGAGGGGTTCGAGACCGAGGAAATCCGGACGGTGAAGTTCGTGCCCCTGATCCCCGAAGAGGGGGCGGCGTAATGGCCGGACAATCATCCCGTCATGCCCCGCCTTTGCGCGGGGCATCCAGCGCGAGAAGCGCAACAAGAATTGGTCACGAAAACAGAAGCTGACGTTGATCGAGAGTACGAATCCCGGATGGGACGACCTGTACGACACGCTGAACTGACTGGATACCCCGGGCTTCGCCGGGGTATGACGCGGTTATGTGCGATCATATTGCTGCTGGGCCTCGCCGCCTGCGGCAACCTGCAATGGCCTCCGTCCGGGCCGGGGCTGTCCAATCCGCCCAATACCGCCTCGCGCGGCGCCGTCCGCGAGGCGCCGCGGAAGCGCACCGGCGGCATGGTAATCGTCAAACGGGGGGATTCGCTCTATTCCCTGTCGCGCCGGCACAAAGTGTCCCTCCGCGGCCTGATCGTGGCCAACAATGTCCGCCCGCCCTACAGGCTGAGGCCCGGCCAGCGGCTCGTGCTGCCCGCCCCGCGGGAGCACGTGGTGCGGGCCGGCGATACCCTCTACGATATTTCCCGGGCTTACGGCGTCGACGTTTCCAGCCTGGCGCGGATCAACCGGATTGTTCCGCCCTACCGCATCCTGCCCGGCCAGACCCTGCGCCTGCCGGATACCACCGGCCCGGTTCTTGCGGCGGCGCGGCCGGCCCCGCGCAAGTCACCGCCACGGACGTCGCGCCGGTCCCCGCCTCAAACGTCACGAAAATCACCGCCACAAACCTCGCGCAAGCCGCCGCCTCAAGCCGCGTCCCGTCCGGCGCCGCCCGAGGCCGGCCCGAAGCCGGGGGTGAAGCCCAGGAACCCGGCAAAACAGGCCGTCCGCGTCCCGCCGCCGCCCCGCAAACGGGGGGGCGGGTTCAGCTGGCCGCTGCGGGGCAAGGTCCTCTCCTCCTTCGGGCCCAAGGGGGGCGGGCTGCACAATGACGGGATCAATATCGCGGCGCCCAGGGGCGCCGCGGTCAAGGCGGCGGAGAACGGCGTCGTGGCCTATGCCGGGAATGAAATTCGCGGTTACGGCAATCTATTGCTGATCCGTCATTCGGGCGGCTGGATCACCGCCTATGCCCACGCCGAGAAGCTGCTGGTGCAGCGCGGGGATAAGGTAAACAAGGGCCAGGTGATCGCCCGGGTGGGCCATACGGGCAATGTGGTTTCGCCGCAGCTTCATTTCGAAATCCGCAAGGGAAAACAGGCGGTTAACCCGATCCGGCACCTGGCCGGCGCGGGCGGCCCGAACGGCCGGAAATTCGCCCTGAGG
>JAJECC010000070.1 GCA_022822205.1 Rhodospirillales bacterium
CTTCAAGAACACGGGCAACAAAGCGAAGACGTTCGTCCATCACTGAGATTTCCTTCCACGGCATCAACACCTCCAGCCAAATAACCAAAAGTGTTACCCATGTCTCCGGAACGATGTGTTACCTATGTCTCAAGTCGGACATCTCAATCAATGGCCCAGATATTGTCCGCGCCCAGTTCCTCCATGCCGGTGGCGCCGATCTGGGCGAGGGTGCGGTCGGCCTCATCGGTCAGCAGGTTCAGCGCGTGCTCCCCGCCGGCCGGCCCGAGGGCGCCCGTCGCGTAGACGAAGCAGCGGCCCGAAAACGTGAACCGGGCCCCCAGCGCATAGGCCTTGACGATGTCGCCGCCCGAGCGGATGCCGCTGTCCAGCATCACCGTCATGTCCCCGCCCACGGCCGAAACGATTTCCGGCAGCGCCTCGATGGTCGAGGGCCCGCTCTCGACCTGCCGGCCGCCGTGGTTGGAAACGATGATGCCGTCGGCGCCGAGGCGCCGGGCCGCCTCCGCCGTCCGGGCCGACAGAACCCCCTTGAGCACGAACGGGCCCGGCCAGGCGTCCCGCATCCGTTTGATGACGTCTTCGCCAACATTGGCCGACACCTGCGAGGCCTGGGCCGCCCCCAATGACCGGGTACCGGTCCCGGGCTCCAGATAGGGAAGCAGGTTGGCGAACTTCGGCGTGCCGGCCCTCAGCGTCGCCAGCGCCCAGGCCGGCCTGGCGGCGATGCCCCAAAGGACCCCCGGTTCGAGCTTGAACGGCAGCATGAAGTTGTTGCGGAGGTCGCGCAGGCGCTTCGACGGCACCGGAATATCCACCGTCATCACCAGCACCTTCATCTCCGCCTCGCGGGCCCGGCGGATCAGGTCGAAGCAGATTTCGTGCCTGTCGGGAAGAAGAACCTGAAACCAGGCGTGGTCCGGGGCGATATCCGCGATCGTCTCGATCGTCGTCGTGCCGACGCTGCTGAGTATGTAGGGGATGTTCCGCCGGGCGGCCATCGCCGCCAGGGCGCCGTCGGTTCCCGGCCAGATAAAATTCGCCAGGCCCACCGGCGAGACGCCGATGGGCGCGTCATAGGTATGGCCGAACAGCGTCACCTTCTGGCTGCGGTCCGAAACGTCCCGCAGATATTCGGGGCGCAGGGTGACGGCTTCGAAACCCTTGCGGTTGCGGCGAAGGTTCTCCTCGTTGCCGGCGCCGCCGTCGAGATAGTCGAACGCCAGACGGGGAATGCGCCGCCTTGCCGCCCCGCGCAGGTCGTCGATGGTGTGCAGGGAGTTGCGTTTCAAGCCCATGAAGCCAATCCGTCCGGTTCAGCCGCCCAATCAGATACCAGATCAAACACCAGACTTGCAGCTTTGAACGGCGCGTTCCAGCGCCGTGTCGCCGGACAGCAAGACCAGCTCCCGCACGATCAGGCTCACGTCGCCCGCCGGCGCATGCTGCGCGGTACGCTCTGACAGGCAGCGCTCACGCTGCTGTCTTCGATCATGGGCAGCGGGTTCCTCGTTATGGCGCCCCTGCTCGCCAGCGCTGCGATGGTCGCTGAGTTACGCTTGACGTAATGCGGATGTCGCGGCTAAGGTACGTGTGGTGCGGTTATAGCGGGAACGTTCGTCGTGATCATCGGTTTTGCTGACAGGAAAACCGAGGCGTTCTACCGGGGCCGACGGGTTCGGGCTTTCTCGGGCTTTTCCCGCAGCGCTTCCCGCAAGCTTGACCAGCTCGACGCCGCCACGTGCCTAGGCGACCTTATGCGTCCCGGCAATCGTCTGGAGGCACTCAAGGGCCGGCGCAGGGGGCAGTGGAGCATTCGCATCAACGATCGGTGGCGAATCTGCTTCAAGTGGCCCGATAGAAGCTCCGGCCCGACCGAAGTGGAAATCGTCGACTACCATTGAAAGGAGGTTTGACATGCGTGAACCCATTCATCCCGGCGAGACGCTGCGTGAGGACCTCGACGCGCTCGGCATGAGCGCGGCGGAGTTGGCGCGGAGGATCGAAGTGCCGGTAAATCGCATCACCGAGATTCTTAACGGCCGGCGATCCGTCACCGGCGACACCGCCTTGCGTTTGGGGCGCTTCTTCGGCACCTCGGGGGAGTTCTGGCTGAACCTCCAGAAGCTCTACGAACTGCGGCAGGCGGAACAGAAGAACGGGGCGAGGATCGCCCGGCTGCCGACACTGGATGCCGGAACGGACCTTCACGCGGCCGGTTGAGTGTTGACGCTACGGGCCGAGTGATTCGAGTGATGGGGAGCTCGCACTTTGTGCGGCCTCGCGCAGGTCGTCGATGGTGTGCAGGGAGTTGCGTCTCGAGCCCATGAAGCCAATCCGTCCGGTTCAGCCGCCCAATCAGATACCAGATCAAACACCAGACTTGCAGCTTTGAACGGCGCGTTCCAGCGCGTTGAGAAACCGCGACCGGTCCCGTTTGCCGAACGGCCGCGGTCCGCCGCCGATCTCTCCCGTTTCCCGCAGGCCGGTCATCAGGTTCCGGGTGGCGAGCGCCATGCCGATGGCCTTTTCGTCGAGCACCTCGCCATTGGGCTTGAGCGCCAGGGCGCCGTTCTCCACGCACCGGGCGGCAAGCGGAACGTCGGCGGTGACGGCGATATCGCCGGACCCGGCGCGCGCCGCGATCCAGTCGTCGGCCGCATCGGCGCCCTGGCCGACGATCACCAGGCGGGCATTGGGTTCCGGCGGCGGGCGGATGCCGCCATCGGTGACGAAGACGCTCTCGAGGCCGTGGCGCTCCGCGACCCGCAAGACCTCGTCGCGCACCGGGCATGCATCGGCGTCGATATAGATTATTGTGATTGCCTTGCTCCGGTTTTCGTTGGGGCGGGGTTCTTGTACTTCACGCCGGGACGTGCGTGAAATGGAGAATGTCGCCGGAACAATTCAAGGACCTCCGCGAGAGCCTGGGTCTGGGCACGGCCGCCTGCGCCGAACGGCTCAACGTCGCCGAACCGGACCTGCTCGGCTGGGAAGAGGCGGGCGGGGAAATTCCCGCGACCGCGGCCCGCGAATTGGCCCGCCTGGACGGAATGGTCCGGACCGCCGTCCTTGCCGAAGTGGACGCCTACATGCTGCGGCCCGAGCGGGACGTGGTGCTGCTGCGGATCATGTCCGATGCCGACCTTGCTCTCTATGAGCCCGATCTGTTCGATGACCTGGGCGGTTCGGCCCTCCACGGCATCGTCGTCGAACGGGCGAAGGCGGCCATCGAACGGCTCGGCGGCAAAGTGACGGTCGCCTTCATGAATTCGGAATTCTACGAGACCTGGCTCGGGGTGAACGATTTCGACGATAACCGCGAATTGCGGATCGCCTGGGCGCGCCAGCAACTGCGCGGTCTCGACATTTAGGGTCCGGGTTCGATCGATTGCTTCATGGCGGGCATAAAATAATCACGTCATGGCCGGGCCCGGACCCGGCCTTCAGTCGGCCGAAGCCGACTTTCGGACGGCGTAGGCCGGCCATCCACGGGTGCGCCGCCGCCCGAAACGTGGATGCCCGGATCAAGTCCGGGCATGACGATCCGGTTTGTGTCATATATCCACTCGTCATACCCCGCTTTATGCGGGGTATCCAGATTTCCAATTTCTGAACCACAGAGACGGTGAGACAGTGAGGAGCACCGGGATCGAAACCTCTCCTCCCGACCTCTGTGTCTCCGTGCCTCTGTGGTGAATATCCTGGATGCCCCGAACAAGTCGGGGCATGACGACTTGCGGTCTAGTTGCGGGTGAGTGAGGAGCGACAGCGTGGCCGTGCGTCCCCTCGCCCTTTCAAGGGCGCCGATCCCGCGCTCAGAATTCCGTGCTGAGCGCCAGGAAGAACGTCCGTCCCCATCCGGCCACGGTGGGACCGTCCGTGCTGGCCGGGTTCGCGGTGTCGACCGTGTAACCCGCGTCGGTCAGGTTGAAGATGCCGCCCGTGATCCGGACCCTTTCCAGCCCCAACGGGTTCGTCCAGTCCACCCTCAGATCATGGCCGGTCCAGGGACTGAACCTGCCCGTGCCCAGCTGGTTCGAGAAGCCCGAGCGGTAACTCGCCGTCCAGATGGCGCGCACGCCGCCGCGCCGCGCCGAAATCCTGGCGCGCAACATGTCCTTGGGACGCACGACGCGCTCCGGGACGCCGTCGACGGTAAGGTCGGTGTTCATCTCCCGCCGCCACGTCCCATAGGCGCCGTACCCGCCCCAGGAGGTTTCGAAGCCTGCTCCGAACCGGGCCATGATGCCCTCGGTTTTCGCATCGACGACATTGGCGAACCTGTCGTAAATCACGGTGCGGCCATCCAACCGGACGCAGTCGGACGTCACGCCGTCGGGGCACTCCGGCAGGTTGCGGAGCGCCGAATCGGCGGTTTGGTTTCCCGGGATATCGGTCAGCGACTCCCGAAACCACTCCACGCTGAGGCGGTAGGGCGCCTTCTTGAACGCGGCCTCCAAGGCAAGCCGCTCGGCGGTCGCCGGATCCAGATCGGCGCTCCCTTCCGTATTGCGCTGGACCTGGAGCTCGTTCGCCGCGGCGCACGTGCGGGGCGTCGGGCCGCGTTCGGGAACGCACTCGACATAGGGATAGCTCTGGAGCGCGGTGCCGTAGAGCTGGGAAAACCCGGGGGCAAGCTGCCCCTCGCTCCAGGAACCCCGCAGGGTCAGCACGTCCATGGGCCGGTATTCGGCCCCGGCGCGCCACGAGCGCAGCGCGCCCATGTCGTCGTACTCGTCCGCGCGGCCCGCGAACCGCAGGTCGAGGCGCTCCATCACCGGCAGAAGCGTTTCGGCGAACGCCCCCAGAATATCGCGCTTCCCGGCGTAGCTCACGCCTCCCGAACCTAGAACCTCCGAAACCTCGTACGCCGCGCCGTCGCGGCCGACGAACCGGAGGAAGCTGTGCGCTTCCGACCGGGTCATCTGGACGCCCGCCGTCCAGGCCGCCTTTCGCCCGCCGATGGAAAAGCCCGATCCCTCCAGCGCCGCGCGAAGGGTTTGGGACTCGGCGCCCGCGTCGGTTTCGTGGCGCAGGCTGGAGTTCAGAATCGCCTGCCGATGCGTTTCCGCTTGGGAAAAGGGATTCAGGATGTCATAGCGCCCCTGCGCAATCTCCGTCGCGATCTTGTCCTCATGAACGAAGGTATCGCCCGTTACGGTCGTATCGCGCCGGAAGAGGTTCAGTTCGACATCGTAGCCGAGCCCTGACGTGAGCCGGCCCTCGACGCCCGCCGTGACGTCGTAGGCTTCGCTTTCCGTCCGCCAACGCCGGTTGCCGTGGGCCACGAAGCGGTGACTGGCGAAGAAGAGGTCGTTGCCGTCGGCGTCGATGGGCGGCTGGCCCTCCGCGACCGCGTTGTTGATTACCTGGCGCAGGGACCCATCGGGATCGAATCCGAACGTCCCCACGGACGGCGCGTAAAGAAAGTCCGTGTCGAACTGGGAAAAGTTCGCCACGACGCTGATCTCCGCGCCGTCGCCGAGGGGGTGTTTGGCGTTCAGAAGGAGAGTCTGCTGATCGACCTCGGAGGTCTCCCACATGATGCTGCTGTAGTCGAAGCCGCAGCCCTCATCTCCGTCGGGCACGGGCGGGCCGGGCGGATCGGTCAGCCGTCCGGTATAGCCGTCCGCCGGATCGCAGTCGCCCAGCCCGACCGACCGAAAACCGGTAACGTCCCCGCCGGTGTTGCGTTTCACGATGAACACCGTGTTGCCGCCGGTGCTGATATTCGACGCGTCGGAGAACGAACCCCCCCGCGTCCAATTCCCGCGGCTGTAGTCCCGGTCGGCGGAGGCGATGGGCTGGCGCCTGATGCTGTCCGCCGTTACGCTCAGGCGACCCTTGCCGACCTGTCCGCCCCACGAGGCGCTGCCCTGATAACCTTCACCGCCCTTGCGGCTCGGTTGCCGCGTGAGGGCGCGCGCCGCCACGCCGTCCCAATCCTCCCTGAGCACGACATTGAGGGCGTTGCGGACCGTACCGCCGCCGAGCGTGCCGAGGCTCTCGCCGCCCACCAGCTCGATGCGCTCCATGGCGGCGAGCGGCAGAGCGTCGAGGTCGCCCCCCGTCGTACTGTAGGGCGCGCCGTTCACCAGCACGGGCAGCGCCTGCCCGCCGGTAAACAGATAGCGGAGGATTCCGGTGTCCAGCAGTTCGCCAAGGTTCTGGGAGCCTGCGCCGTCGAGAAAGTCGCGCTCCAACGCGACGATCACCCGCGGCTGGGGCGCGAGGGAGCCGGCGTTGGCGGCGGCGGCGGTTAGGACAATCAGGGAGGTCAGGGCAATCAGGGAAATGAGGACGAACTTGCCCCACGGGCGAATCATGATCACGGGAGCCTCCTAACCGACTAAGCAACAGGCCGAACGCGCCGTGGCCGCGACGGGGAAGACGGGCATCCGACCGGACGCGCCCGCTCATGACGTCAATCAATACACTCCTGACGATTACAGCCACGACCGGCTAAATTCTGGGGGAAGACGGAGGGCTTGTGAAACGCATTTATGAACGTTTTTCATATCAACATTGTTATGTCTTTGCGAGGCCGCCACCGTCCATTAGGAGGGAATCGCATCCAGTTGGCGCCCCCCTCACCCTGTCCCTCTTCCCCTGAAAAGGGCGAGGGGACGGGCGGCAAGCCTCCTCTCCGTCTGGGAGAGGGTTGGATGAAGGTGATATGGAAATTCCCCCTCATCGAACGCCGAACTTCAGTCGGCTGAAGCCGACTTTCGGACGGCATAGGCCGGCCCGGCTTGCCGCCCGACCGCCCATCCGAACCACCGACCGCTTCGTTCCGGTCCGGTGCACGCACAGGTTGACAAGGGCGTCGCATCTGTGAAAAACAAGATCGCCGGTAAATCGATATCAAAACTGCTATGCTGAAACTTTCCGCCGGACCGCTGCCCCGGATGCGCGCGCTCAGGGCGTTCGACGCCGCCGCCCGCCATGGGAGCTTCGTCCGCGCCGCCGAGGAACTGGGCATCCACCAGCCCTCAATCAGCCGCTACGTCGCGGAACTGGAGCGCGAGCTCGGGGTCCGGCTGTTCGAGCGCGGCCGCCGCGCCGTGACCCCCACGCCGGCTGGGGTGGTCTTCCACCGCGCCGTCGCCGTCGGGCTGGAGCGCATCGCCGCGGGCGCGATTGCGGCGTCGGACCTCCCGGAGGACGAGCGGCTCATCATCGCCTGCGGCGGCGCCACGTCGGAACTATTCCTGAGACCGCGGTTCGACGCCCTTCACCGGGAACTCGGCGACGATGCGGTCATCCGTCTTCTGCATTGCGAGAACCGCCACCTGGAGCGGCCGAATGCGATGGAGGCCGACCGGATCGACCTGCTCGCGAGCGACCACAGCGTCGACGGCGTGCCCGGCGACGAGGTGGTGGTCTTCCCCGAAG
>JAJECC010000008.1 GCA_022822205.1 Rhodospirillales bacterium
ATCCACGTCTGGCGGCCGGCGGTACACGTGGATGGCCGGGTCCGGGCCCGGCCATGACGTAATTATTTTATTGCTCGACCCGGCGCTCCTCATGCCCGGCTAGGTCAATTCGGACGAATTGACCTTACATGACGAATTCATGTCATGCCGCCGCCGCGATCGCCGAGAGTTCCTGCGCCAGGTAGCGGACGCCGTCGAAGCGTTCGGGCGCCGTTTCCCATCTCCGCATGAAGACCAGGCTGTGATCGGGGCGCAGCTTGGCCGTACCGGCCTGCGAGGTGATGAACTCGACCAGTCCGGCCGGATTGGCGAATTCGTTTTTCCGGAACGAAACCACCGCCCCCTTGGGACCGGCCTCGATCTTTTCCACCCCGGCCGACCGGCAGACGGATTTCAGCGCAACCACCTGCAACAGGTTCTCCACCTCATCCGGCAAAGACCCGAACCGGTCGATCATCTCGGCCGCGATCGCCTCGATTTCGCCGGCCGTCCGGACATTGCCGAGCCGCCGATAGAGCGACAAACGCACGCCCAGATCCGGCACATAGTCCGCCGGGATGAGCACCGGGATACCGGCATCGATCTGCGGCGACCAGTGATCGGCGCTTTCGACGGCGCCGCCGGCATCGGCCTTGGCCTCCGCCACGGCCTCTTCGAGCATTTGCTGGTAGAGCTCGATGCCGACCTCGCGAATATGGCCCGACTGCTCTTCGCCCAGCAGATTGCCGGCGCCGCGAATATCCAGATCGTGACTGGCGAGCATGAAGCCGGCGCCCAGCGAATCTAGGGTCTGCATCACCTCCAGGCGCCGCTCCGCCGTCGCCGCCAGCAGCTGGTTCGGCGGCAGGGTAAGGTAGGCGTAGGCGCGGACCTTGGACCGCCCGACCCGGCCGCGCAGCTGATAGAGCTGGGCCAATCCGAACATATCGGCGCGGTAGATGACGATGGTATTGGCCGCCGGCAGATCAAGGCCGGATTCGACGATATTCGTGGACAGAAGCACGTCGTAACCGCCGTCGTAGAATTCCGTCATCACCTCTTCGAGCTTGCTCGCCGCCATCCGGCCGTGGGCGACGGCGATGCGGGCCTCCGGCACCAGTTCCTCCAAGGTCTCCGCCACCCGCGCCAGGTCGGCGACCCGCGGACAGACGAAAAACACCTGCCCGCCGCGATAGCGTTCCCGCTGGATGGCTTCGCGGATGACCATCGGATCGAACGGAAGCACAAAGGTCCGAACCGCCAGCCGGTCCACCGGCGGCGTGGTGATCAGGCTCATCTCCCGGACACCGGTGAGCGCCATCTGCAGGGTCCTGGGGATCGGGGTCGCGGTCAGCGTGAGCACATGGACATCGGTGCGGAGCGCCTTCAGCCGCTCCTTGTGCGCGACCCCGAAATGCTGCTCCTCGTCGACGATCAGGAGGCCGAGGCGCTCGATGCGGATGGATTTGGCCAGCAGCGCGTGGGTCCCGATGACGATGTCGAGGGTCCCGTCCGCGAGACCCATGCGCACCTCCTCGGCATCCCCGGCGCCGACCAGCCGGGAAAGCTGGGCGACCCGGATGGGGAAGTGGGCGAAGCGCTGGGCGAAGACCTGATAGTGCTGGCGCGCCAGCAGGGTCGTCGGGACCACCACGGCCACCTGCCTGCCCGACAGGGCCGCGACGAAGGCCGCCCGCAAGGCCACTTCGGTCTTGCCGAACCCGACGTCGCCGCAGATCAGCCGATCCATGGGTTTGCCGGCCGCCAAGTCATCGATCACATCGGCGATCGCCTGGAGCTGGTCCTCGGTCTCTTCATAGGGGAAGCCGGCGCAAAACTCGTCATACGCGCCGTCCTGGGGCGCCATCACCTCGGCCGGGCGCAGTTCGCGGGAGGCGGCCACCTGGATCAGCTGGTCGGCCATCTCCCGGATGCGTTTCTTGAGTTGGGCCTTGCGCGCCTGCCAGCCGGCCCCGCCCAGGCGATCCAGTTTGACGCCCGAGCTTTCGTCGCCGTAGCGCGACAGAACGTCGATGTTCTCCACCGGCACAAACAGCTTGTCGCCGCCGTCATAGTCGACGCGCAGGCAATCGTGCGGCGCGCCGGCGACATCGAGGGCGGTTAGTTCCCGGTACCGGCCAAGTCCGTGCTCCAGGTGAACCACCAGATCACCCGCCGCCAGGGCGGAGGTTTCGGCAATGAAATTCTCCGGACGAATGCGCCGCCGCGCCCGCACCCGCAACCGTTCGCCGAGAATGTCCTGCTCGCTGACCAGGGCGATGCCGGGGGCGGTAAATCCGCGGGCAAGGTCGAGCACGGCGGTGGCGATCACGGACGCCTCGGGACCTTGGTCCGCGGAACAATACTCTCCCGCCGGCCGGCTATCGATCCCATGCTCCGCCAGGATGCCGGCAATGCGCTCCCGCGAGCCTTCGGAGACGCAACCGATCAGGACCCGCCGGCCGCCGCGCCGGAGTTCGGCGAGGTGATCGCGGACCACATCGAACACGTTGACGTCGGTCCGGGCCCGGGCGTCGGCGAAATCACGCCCCGGCCGGCCTCCCGCATCGAGCGTGCCTTCCGACCCCTCGGGTGCGGCGAACGGCGTCAGCTGGAGGGCCACCCGTCCCTCGAGCGCCGCCTGCCATTCGGCCGGCGGGACATAGAGCCGGTCGGCCGGCAGCGGGTTGTAGACGGTCTCCTCGCCGGCGATGCCGCCGCCTTGAATCTCCACCCGCGCGGCGTGGCATTCGGAAATCAGCTCCCACCGGGCTTCCGCCGCCTCGCCGCTTTGGTGATCGAGGATCACCGGAATGTCCTCGGCGTAAGCCATAAAGCTGGTGAGGTCGCCCGCGAACAGGGGCAGCCAATGCTCCATTCCCGCCTGCCGGCGGCCGGCGGAAATCGACTCGTAGAGATGATCGTTTTTGGCCGGCGCGCCGAACAGCTCCCGATAACCGGTCCGGAACGCCACGACGCTTTCCCCGGTCAACTGAAGCTCGCTGACCGGTTTTACCTCGAACGAGTCCACCTTTTCGACGGTTCGCTGACTGAAGGGCTCGAACGTCCGGATGCTCTCCAACTCTTCATCGAAGAAATCGAGACGAAGGGGCGCCGCCGCCCCGGGCGGAAACAGATCGACAATGCCGCCCCGGACCGCGTACTCGCCGGGCTCCATGACCACCTCGGCCCGGCCGAAGCCGTTGGCGGCCAAGAAGTCGAGGATGGCGGACCGGCCGGCATCCGGGCCCGGCCTCACGGTCAGGGACGAGCCCATGAACGACGCCGGTACCGGCACCCGCTGCAGGACCGCCGCGATGGTCGTGACCACCACCCGAGGGCCGGCCGCATCGCCGCCGGACAGTTCGGTCAGCGCATTGACCCGCGCCGCGAGGATGTCCGGGCGGGGCGACACCCGGTCATAGGGAAGACAGTCCCAGGCGGGAAACGAGATGATCGCCGTCGCCGGCGCAAAAAACCGCAGCGAATCGATCACCGTCGCCATGCGCCGGTCGTCGCGGGCGATGAACAGCACCCCCGGCCCGTCTTGAGCCATCGACGCCAGCACGCACGCATCGAATCCTTCCGGCGCGCCCGACAAGAGGGTACGGCCGGGGCTCTCCGGTATGTCGATCCGATCGAGCAGCATCAGAGCGATCGGGTATAACTCAAGAGGCGGTCCATGATGCCGCCTCGCCGATCCGCCGGGACGTCTTCCTTCCCGGTGAGCCAGTTCATCAGGTCGACGTCGGATTCGTCGAGAACACGTTCAAACTCGGTCAGCTCGCTCCCGTTCAGTTCAGCCAGATATTCCCCGGCAAAGCCGCCCATCAGCCGGTCGGCCTCCTTGGTTCCACGGTGGGTGGCCCGGTACATCAGCCGTTTCCGAATTGCATCCATTTCACGGGCCGCCAGCCTATACTCGCGCTTGGGCCCAGGATATAAATCGTCCAGGGGCTCCTGTCAGCCCCGGCACAGGTTTATGAGACCCGAAATCCTGTTTCCCATCTTTGCCCCCGTCACCTCCCTGAAAGGGGTCGGGCCGAGGATCGCCAAGCTGATCGAGGGGATTGCCGGCCCTCACATCGCCGATCTGTTCTGGCACCTGCCGAGCGGCCTGATCGACCGCCGGTTCGCGCCGAGGATCGCCGATGCGCCGTCCGGCGTCATCGCGACGATCACGGTGGACGTGGTGTCCCATCACCCGCCGCCCAACCGCCGCCTGCCCTACAAGATCACCTGCGAGGACGAGACCGGCCGAATGTCGCTGGTCTTCTTTCATGCGCGCGCCGATTACCTGAACAACATCCTGCCCGAGGGCGAGACGCGGGTCGTCAGCGGCAAGGTCGAGCGCTTCAACGATGAAATCCAGATGGCCCATCCGGATCACGTGGGCACCCCGGCGGAGCGCGACAAGCTGCAGGCGGTGGAGCCGGTCTATCCGCTGACCCAGGGCCTGTCCCTGAAAGTGCTGTCCAAGGCGATCGGCGCCGCCCTGCCTCTGGCTCCCGACCTCTCCGAATGGCTCGATCCGGCATTTAAGAAGAAACATTCCTGGCCCGCATGGCGGGAGTCGCTGGAAATCCTGCACAGCCCCGAAACCGAGGATGATCTGTCGCCGGAAACGCCGGCGCGCTGCCGGCTCGCCTACGACGAACTGCTCGCCAACCAGCTGGCGCTGGCTCTGGTGCGGACGCATATGCGGCGCCAGCGGGGACGTTCCACGACCGGCACGGGCGTGCTGAGGAACAAGGTTCTGGCCGCCCTCCCCTGGCGGCTGACCGACTCCCAGTCCCGGGCGCTCGACGAGATCACGGCGGATATGGCATCGGATGCCCGCATGCACCGGCTGCTGCAGGGTGATGTGGGCTCCGGCAAGACGGTGGTTGCGCTGCTGTCCATGCTGGCGGCGGTCGAGGATGGCGGCCAGGCGGTGATACTCGCGCCCACGGAAATACTGGCCCGCCAGCACCTGGCGACCATCGCGCCGTTGGCCGAAGCCGCGGGCATTCGGGCGGAGATCTTGACCGGACGGGAAAAAGGCAGGAACCGGGACGGCATCCTGGCGCGGCTGGCCGACGGGACGACCTCCATCGCGGTGGGCACCCATGCCCTGATCCAGACCGGGGTGGAATTCGACAAGCTGACCATGGCGGTCATCGACGAACAGCATCGCTTCGGGGTTCACCAGCGGCTGCTGCTGGCCGAAAAGGGAGCCGCCGTCGATATTCTGGTGATGACGGCGACGCCTATTCCCCGGACCCTGATGCTCACCGCCTATGGCGACATGGAGGTCTCGAAACTCTCGGAAAAGCCGGCCGGGCGCCAGCCCATCGACACCCGGACCATCCCGCTTTCGCGGTTGTCCGAGGTGACCGCCGCCGTCCGGCGGGCGCTTGAAACGGACGCCCGGATTTATTGGGTCTGCCCGTTGGTCGAGGAATCGGAGAAGATCGACCTGTCCGCGGCGGAGGACCGCGCCGAGCAGTTGCGCCGCCAGTTCGGGGACCGGGTGATGCTGGTCCACGGCCGGATGAAGGGCGCCGATAAGGACAAGGTGATGGCCGCTTTCGCCGAGGGAAGCGCCCGCATCCTGGTGGCGACCACCGTCATCGAAGTGGGCGTGGACGTCCCCGAAGCGACCATCATGGTGGTCGAGCACGCCGAACGCTTCGGGCTGGCCCAACTGCATCAGCTTCGCGGCCGCATCGGCCGGGGCGACAAACCGTCCACCTGCCTGCTGCTCTACGGCGGCGGGATGACCGAGACCGCCCGGTCGCGGCTCAAAATCCTGCGAGACTCCGAAGACGGCTTCCGGATCGCCGAGGAGGATTTGCGGCTCAGGGGCGCCGGCGAACTGCTGGGCACGCGGCAAAGCGGCTTGCCGGAGTTCCGCATCGCCGATCTGACCGTTCATGACGGCCTGCTCGCCGCCGCCCGGGACGACGCGCAGCTGATTCTCAACCGCAATCCCGGCCTGCGGGACGAGCGGGGCGAGGCCTTGAGAATGCTGTTGTATCTGTTCGAGCGGGATGCGGCGGTGCGGTTTATTCGCTCGGGCTAGGCTCGCGCTCCTTGGGCACCAGCACCGGGGTTTTTTCCTTTTCCCGGAGCACGTCCAGATCTTCGTAGGTGGCGGCTGAAACCCGCGGCTTGCGCTTCTCCGATTCGGGCCGCTGATCCGGGGGCGTGACGATGCCGCCGGAAATCACCATCTTGATCGCGTCCTCGACCGCCATGTCCAGATGCACCACGTCTTTCCTGGGGACAAAGAGCAGGAACCCGGACGTCGGGTTCGGGGTGGTCGGCAGGAAGATGTTCACCGTCTCCTCCGCCGTCAGGTTCTGGACCTCTTCCTTGGTGGTCCCGGTGATAAAGCCGATCGCCCAGATGCCGCGGCGCGGATATTCGACAAGAACCGCTTCGCGGAACGCCTGAGACTGCTGCGCGAGCACGGTTTCGAAGACTTGCTTGGTCGCGTTGTAAACGCTCCGGATGACCGGCATCCGGTTGAGCAGCCCTTCGCCCGTCCGGACCAGGTAACGGCCCACCAATCCGGCCGTCATCGAACCGATCAACGTCACGACGATCAGCAGGACCAGGAGGCCCAATCCGGGGATGGTAAACGGCAGGTAGGTCTCGGGATTGTACTGCGCCGGGATAAGCGGCGTAATTGTCTCATCGACCAGGTTGATGAACGCCCAGGCCAACCAGCCGGTAATGGCGATCGGCGCCGTCACCAGAACGCCGGCCAGGAAGTAACCTCTGAGCCGCGCGCCAAATCCGCTGCGATACCGCCGCCGCGCACGGGCTCGTACCAGCTTCCTTCTGGCCTTGTCGCGTGGTCGCTTCGCCATTGGCTGCCTCTCTGCTACAAGCATACCCGAAATTCAGGCAATTCAGCGACACGGAAAACCGAAACTTCCGGTTTTATTGGAGTATCCGAATATGGGCGAACCCACGACCGCCGGCCGTCACTACCCGGATAGGCCGTTTGTCGGTGTCGGGGCCGTTGTCTGGCACGGCGGCCGTTTTCTGCTGATCAAGCGGGGAAAACCGCCGCGCCGGGGACAATGGAGTATCCCGGGCGGCGGCCAGGAAGTTGGCGAATCGCTGGAAGAAGCCGCAATTCGCGAGGTTCGGGAGGAAACCGGTTTACAGGTTGAAATCGCCGGTCTCGTCGATGTTGTCGATTCCATCAGCCGCGATGCCGATGGCCGGGTGAATTTCCACATGACCTTGATCGACTATTGCGCGGTCGCCGAGACCGACGCCGCGGTTGCCGGATCGGATGCCGCCGATGTCGGCTGGTTCGGGCTGGAGGATCTGGCAGGCCTGGCGCTGTGGTCCGAGACCGAGCGAATCATCAGGGAATCACGTTCCCTTCTCGATAAGGGGTAATCCGCGTCCCATCCCCCCCTCGCGCCCCGGGCGCCCGGTTTGACAGCGGGAGCAAATCCGCTGCACGTTGTCGGCGAGGCAGACATTGAACGAGGGCGCGCCTGTGAGCCATAACGTCTTGGTTTCCGTATTTTGTCCCGACCGGACCGGCCTTATCGCCGATATGACCGGAGCGCTGTTCGATCTCGGCGCCAATCTCGGCGACGCCAACTTCGCCGTGTTGGGCGGCGGCGCCGAGTTCACCGCGGTTTGCGAAATTCCGGATTCGCTCACCGGGGACGACCTCGCGGCCGCCCTCGAACGGGTGCCCGATGTCGCGAACGGGAAGCTGAGCATAGCGCCCTTCACCCTTGAGCCGCTCCACGGTGAAACCGGCCGGATCACCCACCGCGTGACCGTCAGCGGCGGTGACCGGCCCGGGCTGATCGCCCGGCTCTCGGAAGCGTTCGTGGAATTCGATGCGAACGTCGTCCGGCTATCCTCGGAAAAGACGCCGGACGGCAATTACAATGTCCGCTTTTCGGTCTGGATTCCGGGCGCCCGCGCGGCGGCCTGCCTGGCGACCATCGCCAACACGGCCGAGAACATGCAGCTCTCGTGTCATGTGGAGGGAATGCTGAACCAGCCGGCCTGATCCTAGCGAACCACCATCACCGACTTATTGGCGTATTCCAGGACCTTGAAGGCGACACTCCCCATAAAGAACCGCTTGAGGCCCGTCCTGCCCGTCTCGCCCACCAGAATAAGAGAGTAGTCCTCGCCCGCCTCGATGATCTGTTCGACGGGATTGCCGACGCGCACGAATGCGTTGCGGACCTCGAGGTCCGCTTCCTCGATGACCGCCACCGCCTCATCGACATAGCGTTGCGCCTCGGGCCGGCTCTCATCATCGAGGGCCACCGACATGACGGAAATGTTCTTGAGTTCCGTCCGGTGAACCATCCGGGCTGATTTTCGCGCCATCGCCAGGGCCTGCTCGGAGCCGTCGGTGCACACCAGGTGGCCGTGACCGCGACGCAGATCCCGTGCAGCAAGCACCGAGCAAGGCGCGTGCATGGCGACCTTTTCGGCAATTGCCGGATCCCACAGGGCTTTGGCGATCCCGCCCGCTTTGCCCGAAGCGCCGAGGATGATCAGGTTGTAGGGACCGAGCTCATATTGGTCCAATATCCCGGCGGCAACCGACGGCGCCACCTTCAGTTTGAGCACGATGGATTTGCCGTTTTCGCTGCGATACTCGATCTTGTTGTCGCCGAGCGGATCGCCGTCGACATCCGTATGGGTGAATTTTTCCCCCCAGTTGGACGCCATTTCACCCAGTTCGATGAGTTGGTCCCGCCCCTTCTTCAGATACTGAATGCCCGGCAGTTCCAAACCCCAGTTGAGCATGTTCTCGCGGGCCACTCTGACCTGAAGGCCGCCTGTCCGCATGCCCTGATCGACGGGGCGCACGTAAAGCAGAATGACATCGGCATCTTCGGCGTGGCCGACATCCGCTGCATAACGCAGACCGCGGTAGCTCTCGTCCGAGCCATCCACGCACGCAAGAACCCGGAACCGGTTCCTGCGCGCCTCGAGAAGTTGCTCGGGAGTAAGTTCTTCCACGACGTCGGCCATGCCGACCCTCCCCTATACACCCAACAGCGGCCAGTAAATCGCCGCCGCGATCATCATTATTATAATGGAGGTTATCGCCATCTTCGATCCCACCGCAAGAAAATCGGTGGTCTTCAAATAGCCGGATGCGTAGACGATCGTGCAGGCCGGCGTGCCGACGACGGTCAAATAGGCAAAGGCGGACGACACAGCCGTGATAAAGCCGATGATGATCGGGCTCTCGCCCGCGACGTCCGCGACGTTGAGGACGATGGGGCCGAGGACGGCGACCGCCGCGCCATTGGACATGGTGTTGGTCACGAACGTCGTCAGCACGGAGACCGCCCCCCAGAGCCCAAGCCCCTGATCCGCGCCGAACGGCGCCAGGAATCCGAGGAACGATTCGGCGACCCATTTCGCCGCGCCGGTATCCTTCATCTCGATCCCGAGGGAGATCGCCGCACCGTAAAGCAGCACCACCCCCCAGTTGACGCCCGAATTGATGTCTTCCCATCTGACCAGACCGGCAACCAGGAACAGCGTCGCGCCGACGATGGCGACGGTCCCCATGCCCACCTTGTCGGAGATAAAAATCCAACCCAGCAAGACCAGGAAAAACAGAAAGATCGAGATCCAATCCGCCGATTTCATCGGCCCCTCCGCCTCGACCAGGCTCCGCAGCCGCACCACGGCGCGGGACAGGTCCCGGTATTCGGGCTTGAAGGTCATGAACAAAATCAGCGTCACAAAGGGAAGCTGAATGAGGAACATCGGGTACGCAAATGTCATCCAGCGCAGATAGTCGATCAGATAGCGTTGGGTTTCGGGGTTGGCCGGGTCGTAGAAGAATTCCCGCCAATAGCCGATCATAATGGCGTTCCGGGCGCCGCCCGACGGCGTCCCGATGCCGGCCACCGATGCGCCGTATGCGATCGAAAACAACAGTACCGCGGCCAGATTCCGGACTTTCTTGGGATCGTCGGAGGTCAGCGTCACCAGCGTGATCCCCACGGGCAGCATCATTGCCGCCACCGTGTGCTCACCGATGAA
Source organism: Rhodospirillales bacterium (assembly GCA_022822205.1). Classification (GTDB taxonomy): domain Bacteria; phylum Pseudomonadota; class Alphaproteobacteria; order Rhodospirillales; family UBA2165; genus JAJDXO01. The sequence goes on from JAJECC010000008.1 coordinate 10,027, forward strand.
CGACGCCAGTACGCCGGATACGGCGGAAATACCGAAACATATCCTTGTGGTCTTGGTGCCGGTCATCCGGACGATCAGCCAGGCGATCCGTTTGTCGAGCTTCTGCTTCACCACCGCCACGGCCAGCATGAGCGAACCGAGAATGAACAGTACGGAGTCGTTCCAGAGAGACCGCGCGACGGTGGCCGAGTCCTCGCCCAGCAGAAATATTTGGCCGAGGATGATCAGCAGCGCCACCGACGGCAGCGGGATCGGTTCCGTAATAAACAGAATGATCGCGACCACCGACATGGCCAGGACGATCAGCCCCTTGTGGGTGAGCCCGTCCGGCTCCGGCACGAACAGAATGATCGCGGCGCCGACCAGTAACGCGATGAAGAACCAGCGCTTCTCCCAGACGAAATGGACAAAGAACTCGTAGAGCAGGTGTCCGACTTTGTTCGCGAACGTCGGTGATTTCACGGCCTCGTCGGCTATCTGTCCCGCATTCGCGTCATTCATGCCGGTCTCCCCTCAGCCTCCGGCGGCATCCCGCAGCGCCCCGATCGTCGCCGCGTAATCATTGCCGTGAAACACCGCGCTGCCCGCCACCACGACGTTGGCGCCCGCCGCCGCCACTTCGGCGACATTGTCCGGTTTGACGCCGCCGTCAACCTCGAGCTCGACCGGACGGTCTCCGATCATCGCTTTTATTTCGGCGATCTTCGGTGTCACCGAGGAAATATAGGACTGACCGCCGAACCCCGGATTGACCGACATCACCAAAATCAGGTCGACATCGTCCAGGACAGGTGCGACCGCGGCCGCGGGCGTCGACGGGTTGATCGACACGCCCGCCTTCTTTCCCAATCCGCGGATCACTTGAAGATTGCGGTGCAGGTGGATGTCGGCTTCGGCATGCACCGTGATGATGTCGGCGCCGGCGTCGGCGTAATCGGCGAGATACGGCGCCGCCGGATCAATCATCAAGTGGACGTCGAACGGTTTATCGGAACAGCCGCGAAGCGCCTTGATGACCGGCGGTCCCATGGTCAGGTTGGGAACGAAATGCCCGTCCATCACGTCGATATGAATGTAGTCGCACCCCGCCTTGTCGATGGCCGCAACCTCCTCGCCCAGCCGCGCGAAATCCGCGGAAAGGATCGAAGGAGCTATCTTAAGGTCTGCCATTCCGGTCCCCGGGGCCGCCAATCGCCTCGCTTAGGCGGCCTCTCCCATATATGACGCCGAACAGGCCGCACTATTGAGGCGGGCGCGCTCCAACAATCGGGCCTGAGCCGCCTCGTTGTTCGCCGTATTGCCGCCCCAGGCCTCGAGGGCGCCTTCCTGCAGGGCCCGGCCATAGGAGTAGCTGAGCTTCCATGGCAACGGCGAATGGTTGGCGTTCATGGCGTTGAGGTGTTCGGTCGCCTGAATTTCGCTTTGTCCGCCTGAAAGGAACATGATGCCGGGCACCGCTGACGGCACGGTGCGCTTCAGCACCGCGACGGTCAATGAGGCGACATCGTCGGCCCCGGCCTGTTCCGGGCAATCCTTGCCCGAAATCACCATGTTGGGCTTGAGGATGGTGCCTTCGAGCATGACGCCTTGCGCGAACAACTCGGAATAGACCGCGTTCAACGTTTCCTCGGTCACCTCGGCGCAGTCTTCGATGGTGTGGTCCCCATCCATCAGGACTTCGGGCTCGACGATCGGCACCAGGCCGCCTTCCTGGCAGATCATGGCATAGCGGGCCAGCGCGTGCGCATTGACGTGAATGGCGGCGGCGCTCGGGATGCTCTCACCGATCGCAATCACCGCCCGCCACTTGGCGAACTTGGCGCCGAGTTCCACGTATTCGGCGACGCGGTCCGTTAGCCCATCCAGGCCCTCGGTAACCGTCTCGCCGTCCGACCCGGCGAGCGGCTTGGCGCCGGCATCAACCTTGATGCCGGGCAGAATATTCTGGCTCTCCAGAAGCCTGACCAGCGGCGTGCCGTCGGCCGCCGACTGACGGATCGTCTCATCGTACAGGATGGCGCCGCTGATGAACTCGCCCAGCCCGGCCGCGCGGAACAGCATCTCCCGGTAATCGCGGCGGGCGTCCTCGGTCGACTCCACATTTATGCCGTCAAACCGCTTTTTGATGGTTCCGGTGCTTTCGTCCGCCGCCAGCAGGCCCCGGCTGTCCGCAACCATGGCTTCCGCGATTGAAGAAAGTTGACCTAGATCCATGAGTTCCTCCGTTTCCCGATCCTCGCCCGCCAGAGGCAATTCCTATAGTTGCTCCTTGGCCGCCGCCACCACGGCTTCGGCCGTTATGCCGAAATGAACGTACAAATCCCCCGCCGGCGCCGATGCGCCAAAGCCGGACATGCCGACGAACCGTCCGGTCGGCCCAAGATACTTTTCCCAGCCGAGGGACACCGCCGCCTCCACCGCCACCCGCGCGCCGTCTCCCAGCACTTCGGCCCGATAGCCGGCGTCCTGCCGATCGAACAAGCCCGCGCACGGCATGGATACCACCGCCGTCGGATGGCCGCCGGCCTGCAACTTCTCGCGGGCGGCCAGCGCGAGGCCGACCTCGGATCCGGTGGCAAGGAGCGTCACCGCGCGCTCTCCGTCCGCCTCCGCCAGCACGTAACCGCCGCGAGCCGACAGATTCTCGTCCGTATGCCCGGTGCGGACCGTCGGCACCCCCTGACGGGTCAGCGAGAGAACCGAGGGCGTTGAAGGCGTACTCAACGCCAGGGCCCAGCATTCGGCGGTCTCCACCCCGTCCGCCGGCCGGAAAACATTGAGATTCGGGATGGCCCGGAGCGAGGCCAGCGTCTCGACCGGCTGATGGGTCGGCCCGTCTTCGCCGAGGCCGATGGAATCGTGGGTCAGAACGTAGATGACCCGCTGCTCCATAAGGGCCGAAAGCCGGAGCGCCGGCCGCATATAATCGGCGAACACCAGGAATGTCCCGCCATAGGGCACGACCCCGCCATGCAGCGCGAGCCCGTTCATAATCGCGGCCATGCCGAATTCCCGCACGCCGTAGTGAATGTAGTTGCCGGAAAAGTCCTCCGCCGAGATCACCGTGGACGACCCGGTCTTGGTGTTGACCGAGCCGGTGAGATCCGCCGATCCGCCGATCAGCAGCGGAATCCTGTCGAGGAGAACGCCGAGGGCTTCGCCGGAGGCCTTGCGGGTCGCCCATCCCGGCGCTTCCTCGCTGACCGCCTTCTTATGGGCGTTGAGCGCTTCTTCCCAGCCCGCCGGCAGGTCGCCGAGGGAGCGCCGCTCGAAGTTCGCCCTGGTTTCCGGGTCCGCGGCGGCGAGCCGGCCGGCCCAGGCGTTATGGTCGGCAGTACCCCGCGAACCGAACCCGCGCCACGCGGCGAGGATGTCCTCGGGCACCTCGAACGGCTCGGCGCTCCAACCCAGCGCCTCGCGGGCGCCGGCGATTTCATCGTCGCCCAGCGGCGCGCCGTGGGTGGAGGCGGTGCCCGCCTTGGTCGGCGCACCGAAGCCGATGGTGGTCTTGCAGGCGATCATGGACGGCCTATCGGTCTTCCTGGCCGCCTCGATGGCCGCCGCGACCGCCCCATGGTCATGGCCGTCGACGGTCCGTACGTCCCAACCGCTGGATTTGAACCGGGCAGCCTGATCGTCGGAAACCGCGAGGTCGGTCCCGCCATCGATGGAAATCGAATTGTCGTCGAACAGAACGATGAGCTTGCCGAGGCCCATATGGCCGGCGAAGGAGATCGCCTCGTGGCTGATCCCTTCCATCAGGCAGCCGTCGCCGGCAATCACATAGGTGTAGTGGTCGACCAGTCCATCCCCGTAGCGGTTGTTGCGCAGGCGTTCGGCGAGGGCCAGTCCCACCGCCATGGCCAGCCCCTGCCCCAAGGGACCGGTGGTCACCTCGATCCCGGCGGCGTGGCCGTATTCCGGATGACCGGCGGTCTTCGATCCGAGCTGTCGGAAGTTCCTGATCTCGTCGATGGTCATGTCCTCGTACCCGGTCAGGTAGAGGAGCGAATAGAGCAGCATCGAGCCGTGCCCCGCCGACAATACGAAGCGGTCCCGGTCGGCCCAGTTCGGCGCCGAGGGATCGAACTTCAGAAACCGGGTAAACAGCACCGTCGCCGCGTCGGCCATGCCCATGGGCATCCCCGGATGCCCGGAATTGGCTCTCTGCACGGCGTCCGCCGAGAGAAAGCGAATGGCATTGGCCATCTGGAACAGGTCGGGCGCGGGGGCGGATCGGGAATCTTGCAGGGCGGTGACCGTTTGGTCGGGGGACATTAGGCGCGCACTCCGGCGTTCGAGGCGGCCCCAGGCATTACCGCCGATGTCCAAGAATTATACGAGTCGCGGTCCGATCCATAGGAAAAAACCGGATGGGTCATATTGGCTTGGTTTCCTTGGCCGTATGGCGGACGGCGCCGTGGTAAGCGAATGGGGCGAATGATGGGACTCGAACCCACAACCCCCGGCACCACAAGCCGGTGCTCTAACCAGTTGAGCTACATTCGCCGTGGTGGCGACTGTGTAGACCTCTGGTGGTGACCCGTCAAGCGCACTTCAGGGGGCTCGGAGGGCGCGCGGGCACCCGGGCTTTACCCATTCCCAAGGGCGCCCGCCGGAGACTGGATGAACGGTCCCGATCGGAGCCGGAGCAAGGCCCGAAATGGCCTTCGATGGATTGGTCTTTTCCGGACGGGCGCCGGAGTTATGCAGCGCCGACATTCGGGTCGGCCCCGGCGCGGTCACATCATTAGTTTTCTACTAGTAGATTTTTCCGCGGACCGATGTGCATCGATTGTTCGCCCACGCCGGATCGTGCGTTCGGCAAGAAAATACATCATATTTTTATTATTAATCAGATGATTATTAAAATTTCTTCAATCAAAAATTCGGGTAAATTCAGGTGCCGAAATGAGCTGCCAATCGCTCGAGGGCTTCGTCCAGAATCCCGTCCTGTTTGCAGAAGCAGAACCGGGCGAAATGGTCCACGTCCGCCTCCTGATAGAAGGCGCTTACCGGCACCGCGGCGACCTTGGCCTCGGTGGTGATGTGTTTGCAGAACGCCACGTCATCCCCATTGAACCCCAAGGGCCGAAAGTCGGTGGTGATGAAATAGGTGCCCTGGGCGTCCATGACATCGAAACCGACCCGTTCCAGCCCCTCGGCCAGCCGGTCCCGCTTGCCCTCCATCTCCGCGCCGAGGCCGGTGAAATAGTCCGTTTCCTTGTTGAGACCCTGCGCCACGGCCCGTTGGAGATTGGGCGGTGTGGTGAAGGTGAGGAATTGGTGCGCCTTGGCGGCCGCGCCGATGAGGTCCGGCGGGCCCGAGACGTAGCCGACCTTCCAGCCGGTGAGGGAGAAGGTCTTCCCCGCCGATCCGATGCGCAGGCAGCGCTCCCGCATCCCCGGCAAGGTCATCAGCGGCACATGGGGCAGGCCATCGAAAATCAGGTGTTCGTAGACCTCGTCGCAAATCGCATAGGCATCGTGTTTTTCCAGAAGGCCGGCGATGAATGCCAGTTCGTCCCGGCTGAACACCTTGGAAGACGGGTTCATGGGCGAATTGATCATGATGAGCTTGGTTTTGTCGGAAAATGCGGCCTCCAGGGCGCCCCGCGGCAGTTCCCAGTCCGGCGGCTCGATGCGGACAAGCTTGGCAACGCCGCCGGCCCGCTGCAGGATCGGCAGATAGCTGTCATACAGCGGCTCGATGAGCACCGCCTCGTCGCCCGGCTCGATCAGGCCGAACAGGCAGGCCGCCAGCGCCTCGGTGGCGCCGGAGGTGACCATGGTCTCGGTCCGCCAGTCGATATCGAGGCCGTAGAACCGCTTGTTGTGGGCGGCGACCGCCTGGCGAAGCTCCGGGATACCCATCATCGGCGGGTACTGGTTCGGCCCGTTGACCGACGCCTCCGCCGCCGCACGCAAAATGTCCTCCGGGCCGTCCGTATCCGGAAACCCCTGCCCCAAATTGATCGCCTCATGCTCGACGGCCATCGCCGACATGACGGTGAAGATGGTGGTCCCGTAACCGCCGAGGATTGAGTTGGTGGGTTTCAATTTCTTCCTTTCAGTACAGCTTCACCACCTTTAACACACCCGTTCAGGCAGGTCAGGGCTTTGCTACGGCGCCAGGGCTTCCGCCACCTTTCTGAGCAGTTGCCTCATTATTAGTCAATTTCCCAAACATCGTCCGAATTTCTCATCCGGCGCAAGCCATTTTATTATTTATTTCCAATATATTAAGGCGGAACCCTCCCCGGCCGCCCGGTTGGCACGCGAGATGCTAAGTGAGCATCGCCGCGGGAGGCCCGCCACGGCGTGGGGGCTCGATCGCGCGGAGGACAAACCTGAAGGCATGCTTGGATGAAAAAGATCGAAGCCATAATCAAACCCTTCAAGCTCGATGAGATCAAGGAGGCGCTCCAGGACGTCGGCTTGCAGGGAATCACCGTGGTCGAGGCCAAGGGCTTCGGCCGGCAAAAAGGTCATACGGAACTTTATCGAGGGGCGGAATATGTGGTCGATTTCCTGCCCAAGGTGAAAATCGAACTGGTGGTCGATGACGGCCAGTTGGAAACCGCCGTCGAAGCCATACAGAAGGCCGCTTACACGGGCCGGATCGGCGACGGCAAGATCTTCATCTCTTCCATCGACGAAGCCATCCGAATCCGGACCGGCGAGCGCGGTGCGGAAGCCATCTAGCTCGCGGTCCCTCCCGGACCACAGACACGAATACCCAGTACTGGACGACTTAACGAAAGGAACTAAGAAATGAGCCTCAACTGCAAAACCCCGGACGACGTGGCGAAGGTCGTCACAGACCATGATGTCAGACACATCGATCTTCGCTTCACCGACCCGCGAGGCAAGTGGCAGCATCTGACCCAGCTTCCCGAGACCATCGACGACGCCGCCTACACCGACGGCATCTTCTTCGACGGTTCCTCCATCGCCGGCTGGAAGGCGATCAATGAATCCGACATGGCGCTGATCCCCGATCCGGGCACCGCGGTGATGGATCCGTTCGCCGCGCAGCCGACGCTGATCATGTTCTGCGATGTTCATGATCCGCTCACCGGCCAGCCCTATTCCCGCGACCCCCGCTCGGTCGCCAAACGCGCCGAGGCGTATCTCGGCAGCACCGGCGTCGGCGACACCGCCTATTTCGGTCCGGAGCCGGAGTTCTTCGTCTTTGACGACGTTCGTTTCGACGTCTCGATGAACAGCACCTTCTATGCCATCGACCATGAGGAAGGTCCCTACAACACGGGCACCGAATTCGCCGACGGCAACACCGGCCACCGCCCGCCGGTCAAGGGCGGCTACTTCCCCGTCCCGCCGGTGGACAGCATGTCGGACCTGCGTTCCGAAATGGTTACCACCCTGCAGGACATGGGCGTGACCATGGAAAAGCATCACCACGAGGTGGCGCCGTCGCAGAACGAACTCGGCATCAAGTTCGATACCCTGGTCCGCTGCGCCGACAATTTGCAGATGTACAAATATGTCGTGCACATGGTCAGCCACGTCTACGGCAAGACCGCGACCTTCATGCCGAAGCCGGTCATCGACGATAACGGTTCCGGCATGCACACCCACCAGTCCGTGTGGAATGACGGCAAGCCGATCTTCGCCGGGTCCGGCTATGCCGATCTCTCGGAGGCCGCGCTGCACTACATCGGCGGCATCATCAAGCACGCCAAGGCGATCAACGCGTTCTCGAACCCGACCACCAACAGCTACAAGCGGCTGATCCCCGGTTTCGAGGCGCCGGTGCTGCTGGCCTACTCGGCCCGCAACCGTTCGGCGTCCTGCCGGATTCCGTTCTCCACCAGCCCCGGCGGCAAGCGGGTGGAAGTCCGCTTCCCGGATGCGACGGCCAACGCCTACCTCGCCTTCGCGGCGATGCTCATGGCCGGCCTGGACGGCATCCAGAACAAGATGGATCCGGGCGACGCCATGGACAAGGACCTCTACGACCTGCCGCCGGAGGAGCTCGAAGGCGTGCCGACGGTTTGCGGTTCCCTGCGCGAAGCGCTCGAGAGCCTCGACGCCGACCGCGACTTCCTCAAAGCCGGCGACGTGTTCTCCGACGACCAGATCGACGGTTACATCGATCTCCGGACCGAAGAAGTCCACGCCATGGAGCACACGCCTCATCCGATCGAATTCGCCATGTACTACTCCGCTTAAGACGAACCTATCGTCAGCCGCGAAGGGCCGCCCGAAGGGGCGGCCCTTTTGCATGGTCGGGCTGCACCGGCGGCTTCGCTCCGGCCTTTCGATTCCGCGCCCAGCCGGTATCATCCCCCATGCTCTACTTCGCCTACGGGTCGAACATGGACCCGCATCAAATGCGCCGGCGCTGTCCGTCCTCCCGGTTCGTCACCATTGCCCGGCTCGCCGACCACCGGCTGGCATTCACCCGCCGGTCGCCCCGGCGGCGCTGCGGGGTAGCCGGTGTGGTCGCGGAGGACGGCGCCGAGGTCTGGGGCGTGGTCTACCGCCTGAGGAAGACCCGGGACATTCAGCGGCTGGATGCCGCGGAGGGTTACCGGCCCCACGCCGCCAGGGGCAACCGCTATATTCGCGATACCCGGCTGGTCGACGCGGCGGGGGACGAATCCCGCCCCATGGCCGCGGAAATCTACCTCGCCGCCCCTACCCGGTTCGTGCTGCCGCCGAGCCTCACCTACGTCGCCCATATGCTGCGCGGCGCCCGGCACTGGGGATTGCCCCATGACTACGTGACTCAGCTGAATCACATTCCGACCACGGGACGGCTGTGATGTCCGATACGCCGGGGAAACAGCAAGGGGAACAACCGGGAGGACGCGAGCTCGTCTACATCATGGTCGCCATCTGCGGCGCCGCCGTGTTGGGACCCATGGCGTTCGAGCTGGTGCTGCCGGCGATGCCGGCCATCGTCGAGGCATTGCGCGCCGGCGAGGGCGACATCGAGCTGTCGGTCGGATTGATGTCGCTGGCGCTGGCAATCGGCCAGTTCTTCGTCGGCCCGTCTTCCGACAGGTTCGGACGCCGGCGGCTGCTGATGGGCGGCCTTATGGTCTACATCATTTCCACCGCGGCAATCACGTTCGTCCCCAATTTCGACTGGTTCCTGTGGGTGCGGTTCATCCAAGGCCTGGCCACCGCGGCCTTCGTCTTGATGTCCCGGACGATCATCCGGGACATGTTCACCGGCGAGCAGGCCGCCCGGCTGCTGAGTTTCGTCTATCTGTCGCTCAGCATGTCCTCGGTTCTCTCGCCCTTCGTCGGCAGTCAGCTATTGGAACTGTACGGCTGGCGGGCGGACTTCTATCTGTTGTCGGCACTCGCCCTGATCGTTTTGATTCTGGTCATTACGAAACTGCCGGAAACCGCACCGGCCGGCGGCGGTGACTACCGGGGGATCGTAAAGCTTTTCGGCGACTATGTACGAATCCTCCGAAATCCCGTATTCCGGGCCAACCTGGCCGTCAACTGCATGTTTTCCATGGGCCTGATTTCCTTCGTCTCCGCGTCGGCGCCGGTCTACGTCATCTTCCTCGGTGAGCACCCGGAAGCTTACGCCGTGGCCGTCGGGATCGTATTTTCCGGCTCGGTCGCCGGAAGCCTGGTTTCCAGCCGGGTCGTCGTCGGCGCCGGCATTCACAGAGTGCTTCTCGCCGCGGCGATCGTGGCGGCGGCCTCCGGCACCACCCTCCTGAGTCTCTCCGTGGCCGGTGTGGTCTCGGCCGTGTGGATCACCATCCCCATGTTTTTCTTCCTGTTCGCGTTTGGACTGGGATCGCCGCAAACCATCGCCGCCGCCCTCACGCCCTTCACGCACACGGCGGGCACCGCTTCCTCCGTCTTTGGGCTCACCCAGGGATTGGCGATCGCCGGTGCGTCGTTTTTGTTGTCGGCGCTCGCCGACGGCACGCAGTGGCCGATGGTCATCATGGTCGCGGCGGTCGGCATCACGTCATTGGTGCTTTTTCTTGCGTTTGTCCGCCCGCGCGCAGGCGCGGCTCCCGCAACGGCCGGAGAATCCGGATAGAACATGACGTCCCCGGCCCGTAGCGTTCTCTTCATGACAGCCATTCTCGGCATTCTCAGCATGCTGGGCCCGGTCGGCGTGGACATGTTCGTGGCGTTTATTCCGAAGATCGCCGGCGGCCTGCAAAGCGATCCGAACACGGTGGCCCAATCGGTACCGGCGTTCATGTTGGGGAGCGCCGTGGGCCTGCTGTTCCATGGCGCGCTCTCCGACCGTTTCGGCCGCAAACCGATCATCATCGGCATCCTGGGCCTTTACACCGTCTCCGCCATCGCGGCCGCCAATGCCGGCTCGGTCGAAGTCCTGATCCTTTGGCGGTTTATTCAAGGGATCGCGACCTCGGGCGGGCGGGTGCTGGCCAATTCGGTCGCCCGCGATCTCTATGAGCGGGAGCAGTTGGCACGCACCATGTCCGGCATCATGGGCGTGAGCGCCATCGGCGCCATCATTTTTCCGACCGTCGGCGGACAGCTCGCCCAGTTCGCACCCTGGCCGGTCTCTTTCCTGGTCATGGCCGGGTTTGGCCTAGTGGTCATTTTGATCTTCGTCCTTGGGTTCCGCGAGACCATCGCCCAGCGAGACGCCCACGCCCTCGATCCCGCCTCGCTATGGACCAACACGGTCAAGATCTGCCGCAACCGGACATTCATTTTCCAGACCGCGATTACCAGCCTCTCCCTCGCCGGGTTCGTCGCCTATCTCTCCACCTCGCCGACGATCCTGATCCGGTCCTTCGGGGTCAGCGAGGGTAATTACGGCCTGCTCTTTTCGGTGATCAGCGCTTCCTTTGCGGCCGCCACGTTCATTTGCGGCCGTGTCGTGACCCGGTTCGGGCTTTCCCCGCTGATCGGTCTCGGCGCGGTAGTCTGCCTTATCGGCGGCGCCATGATGGCGGGATTCGCCCTCAACGGGGTCGACACGGTTCCCGCCGTGGTTGGTTCAATGGCGGTTTATATCGTGGGTATGGCGCTAATCCTTCCGCAAGCGCAAGCGGCCGGCCTAACGCCGTTTCCGGCGGCGGCGGGCCTTGCCTCGTCGATCATGGGATTTGCGAACGCCGTGTTCGCGTCCGCCGTCAGCATCACCCTGAACACATTCCCGAATACGGACGCCGTCCCGGTCGGCGTCGCGCTCGCCGCAGCGGGCGCACTGTGCAGCGTGGTATTCTTCCTGGGTATTGTCCCCAACCTGCGCAGACGGTCCCGGACGTGACCGGCATCAAATACTTCCTTTTCGTGCTGCTGATCGGCGGCGTCAGCGCGCTCAACCCGCTGGCCATCGACGCGTTCATTCCGGCCATGCCGGAGATCGCCAAGGACCTCGCCGTCGATCCCGGCACGGTCGGCATTACCCTGGGCCTCTACACGCTCGGCACCGCCGTCGGCCAGGTCATCTTCGGCCCGCTGGCCGACCGCTTCGGCCGGCGGCCCATGCTGATGATCGGCCTCGTCATCTATATCGCGGCATCCATTGCGTCCGCCTTCGCAACGACGATCACGGCGCTCGCGCTGCTGCGAACCCTGCACGGCGTCGCCGCCGCATCGGGCCGGGTGATCGCCACGGCAATTGTCCGCGACCTCTTCGAGCGGGAACAGGCCGGCAGGCTCATGGGTTACATGTTCGCCGTCGTCGGCGCGATGCCCATCGTCGGGCCGCTGATCGGCGGCGAACTGATCACTCTGTTCGGCTGGGAGTCCATTTTCATCTACATGGCCGTTGTGTCCGGCGCCATTTTTCTGGCGGTGTGGTTTGGCCTCAGGGAAACCCTGCCAACCCCCGATCACGACGCCATCCGTCCGCTCAAGTTGGCGGTCAATTTCGGCGAAATCCTCTCCGACCGGACGTTTCTCGCCTACATGCTGTGCCACAGTCTGGCGGCCAGCGCGCTCTATTCGTTCCTCGCCACCTCCGCCGACGTCATCATCAACACGTACGGTGAGAGCACGCGCTACTTCGCCATCGGCTTCGCCGCGATCATGACCGCGGGCATGTTGGGCTCATTGGCGGGCGGCCGCATGGTAACGCGGTTCGGCATCGACCGGCTGATCCTGACCGGAACCATCGTGACCTGCTCCTCGGGGCTCGCGCTCCTGGCCGCGGCTCTGCTGGACAGCGCCACGCCGATCGTCATCATCGTGCTGTACGGGCTTTATAAATTCGCGGACTCGGCGGTAAATCCGCAGTCGGCCGCCGGGGCCATGACCCCGTTCCGGGACATGGCCGGCGCGGCATCGTCGCTGCTCGGGTTTATCCGGCAG
>JAJECC010000028.1 GCA_022822205.1 Rhodospirillales bacterium
CGTGGGCGGTTTCGTTCGCCAGGGACGCGAAGGCGTCGAGGCAGCGGCGCGCGATCGGGCGCTGGCGGCCATAGCCGGTGAGCCTGACGGCAAGGGACCGATCGAACCCGGTGAACCCGTCCGGGACCGGGGCCAGAGAGCCGATGGCGATGAAGCGGCCGACGAAGTTCCGCCAGCCGAGCGCGAGCCCCCGTCCCGCGACGGCCGCGTCGATCATGTAGACATAGTCCTCGAAATTGCGGTAGCGGGGCGGCGGGTCCGGACGCCCGGCGGCCTCGAACCAGTCGTCCCAGGTCGCCCAGCCGAGGCTCGGCCGCGCGAAGTCGAGAAACGGCAGCGCGCCCCACTGCGCCACCGGGCGGCGCAGGGTGTCCGCATGAGCTTCGGCAAAGCCCGGCGAACATACCGGCGCGATCGCTTCGGGGAAGACCACCACCTCGTCGCCGGGCACGCCGTCGACGCTGTGGTAGCTCGCGAGCAGGTCGATCCGGTCGGCCTCCATCGCATTCGGCCGCTCCAGGTGGCTGTTCTCGCAATGCAGAAGACGGATGACCGCAGTCTCGCCCAGCCCGCGCTGCACGTCCCCGAGCCGTGGTCTCAGGAATAGTTCCGACGTGGCGCCGCCGCAGGCGATGACGACCCGCTCGTCCTCCGGGAGGTCCGACGCCGCAATCGCGCCCGCGGCGATGCGCTCCAGCCCGACGGCGACGGCGCGGTGGAAGACCACCCCGGCCGGCGTGAGGGTCACGGCGCGGTGGCCGCGCTCGAACAGCCGGACCCCGACCTTGCGCTCCAGTTCCGCGACGTAGCGGCTGATTGAGGGCTGGTGGATGCCCAGTTCCTCGGCGGCGCGGACGAAGCTCCCATGGCGGGCGGCGGCGTCGAACGCCCTGAGCGCGCGCATCCGGGGCAGTGGTCCGGCGGAAAGTTTCAACATATCAATTTTGATATCGATTTACCGGAAATTATGTATTTCACAGGCGGGATGCCCATTGTCAACCTGTACGTGTTCCGGACCGGCATGAAGCGTCCGGCGACAGCCGCCGACGCGGTCTTCTCCCCGTTTACTCCGGTATTCCGGGCGTCCGCGGTCGATGCGACCGACAACCCGTATGCGATCAATGTGTTTGAAACGCCCTTCCCGTTGTTGACGCCGCCGCCGGGAACGGACTCTCACCACGATGAACCGCCCGGCACCGTTCGAAAGCCATGACGGTTCCTGTGGCGGAACGCTCGGAAAGGAGAAAGACGCCAATGCGAAAGACTGTCGAGACGGCCGTTGCGGACGGGCCGATACGTATCGTCCGGACGCCGCCTGTCCTTGTTGTTGCCGCCGCCTTGGTTGCGCTGACCGGCGCATTTTTCGTGAACGCCGCCGCGGAGGGTGCCGCGCGGAACGGCAATGCGGGCAAGGAAACGGCCGGTCCGCAGGTGGTGGGGTTTCGTTCGGCCCGCTTCGGCATGTCGATGTCCGAGACGCTCGAGGCCATGCAACGCGATTTTCAGCTTCGACGCGAAGATATCCTCGAGCAACCGAATGAAGAAGACAGGACGTCCAGTCTGGTGGCGACGGTCACGGAAATCTTTCCCGACAGCGAACCGGCTCAAGTCGTATTTATTCACGGCTACAAGCGGAGGAAGCTGATTCAGGTCAATATCCTGTGGGGATCGCCCGTGACCGACGAGCCGGATCCGCAGGCGTTGGTGACGACCGCCGACGTCCTTCGGAAATATTTCGGTCAATTGGGCTTCGACACCGGGAAGACAGTGATGAACACGCGCGTGGATGACGGCGCTTTCATTGTCTTTCGCGCGACCGACGAACAGAAACGGATGGTGCTGCTGCAGTTGATCAGCAGGAAAGTTCCCGGTGAGGAACGGAAGGGAGTGGAGAATCCCGAATCGAAGGACCGGGTTGTGTCGCTTTGGCTTTCCTATATCGAAGACACCGGAAACCCGGACATTTTCCGGATCGAGAAAGGCAAATTCTAGAGTCTTTCAGCGGGAGCGCCAAGGCGAGCGTCGAGCACCGAAGCCTGAGAGGAGCCTGAGCTAATCCCCTACGTCCAGTCGGTTGCTTGATCGCCGACTAAAACGATTAAGCTAACTCTGGAATTCAGACCAGAAACCACTTTGCTTTGGCTTTCTCGGGGTATGATCCGGCAAAAATTTGCAGAATTCCGGTCTCCGAACCTGACTGTTCGCGTGAGCATAAGCACGTTCTCAAGCGAGTGTTATACTCATCTATCCTATAGGGCGCGTTGCGGAGATGAGCCGGTACTTGAACAGGCCTTCCGACAATCCCTGGGCGAAGCAAACCGATCCATCCATGGCTTCCTGGAAAGCGGGATTCACGTCGCGAATTTGCGGATTCAAAAAAGAAAACAACAAGTACCGCTGCCGGAGCCGGTCCGTCGACGGCAGCGCTTCGCTGGTAAGATCCTGTTCCTCGATCGCGGTGAAGCCCGCTTCCTCGACCATAGACAGCACATCGCGCCACGACCGGTAGGGAGGCAGGCGCCAGTTCCACTCCAGGGCGGCGAGCAGCGCGTCGTGCCGTTCCGGCAGAGGCTCGTTCCGGTTTGCCAGCTCCGCGTCGAGGGACTGCCAACGCCCCCCCGGCTTGAGAACCCGGTAGACGCCCTGAAGGTAAGCGAGCTTGTCCACGGCATAACAAAGGGACTCGTGGTTCAGCACGATATCGAAAGTGGCGTCGGCGAACGGCAGTTCCATGAAGTCTCCGTGCCGGAACTCCACCAGATGGCCGACGCCGCGTGCGCGTGCCTTCTGCGTCGCCACGGCAACTTGCTGGCCGCAATTCGTCAAACCGGTGACCCGTACGCCATGGGCCTCGGCCAGGAAGATCGCCGTACCGCCCACGCCGCAGCCAGCGTCGAGTACATGCCGGCCAGGGCCGAGGCGGCACCCCTGAACCAGGGTGCGCTTGGCGAGGTCCAGGCTTTCCGCGTCCGTCCTGGTATCCGGCCCCCAAAGGCCACGATGAATCGACAGCCGTTCCAGACCCTCCTTCGACATGAGATCCGTCAGCGCGGCGTAAAGATCGGATACCGACCTCTCCTCTTCGGTTCCTTCGGACCAGTCTCTTTGGCCATGGCTCATTCGTTTTCTCCCGACGGAAGGCCTTGAGGTATCGCAGGATCGCGCAGAGCAGAGCAACCATCACCATGCCCGCCGATCCAACCATGGGTCTGAATCGGGACAATGGCAATGAGCCCGCACGCCGTGATACCATTCAAGCTGCCCGCGTGCGAGGGGCGACGGTGAAATCCGGCCGGGCGCGTCGTGTGGATGTCGTCGGGCGCATTCACGAAGTGCAGCCGGATTTCGATGAGGAGAGGATGAATGGGGCCCGGCGGAACGCCTTCATCCGGTCGAACGGAAGCGGGGAGGTCGGTATCCGATCTCTACGCCGGCCTGACCGAACTCGTGCTGACCAAAAACCCGGAGCATCTGTCAATTCACCGGGGACTTTGGGGACCGGACACCCGGACAAACGCGGAAGGCCTTGACCGCGCCAACCGCACCCTGGTTCAGGGGTGCCGCCTCGACCCGGGCCGGCATGTGCTCGACGCCGGTTGCGGCGTGGGCGGCACGGCGATCTTTCTGGCCGAAACCTACGGCGTGAAGGTCACCGGCTTGACGATCTGCGAACCCCATGTTGCGGTGGCGACGCAGAAGGCGCATGAGCGCGGCGTCGGCCATCTGGTGGAGTTCCGGCACGGAGACTTCATGGACCTGCCGTTCCCGGACGCCGGTTTCGATGCGGTCCTGAATCACGAATCCTTCTGTTACGCCATCGACAAGCCCGCTTATCTGCGGGGCGTCTACCGGGTGCTCAAGCCGGGAGGCCGCTGGCAGGTCCTCGAAGCGGAGATGCTGAAGGAGAATGGACCGAGGTCGGAACGGCAGGCTGCGCTGGTCGCCGCGGTGGAGCGCAACTGGCGCCTGCCCTCCATGGAGTCGTGGCCCGATGTGTTCGCAATGGTCGAGGAAGCGGGCTTCACCGCGATCGAGGAGCAGGATCTCACTAGCGAAGCGCTGCCGTCGACGGACCTGATCCGGCGGGGCTTCTTGTCGGTTTCGTTGCTGAATCCGCAAATCCGCGAGACGAATCCCGCCTTCCTGGAGTTCATGGACGCATCGGTCGCCTATGCTGACGGATTGTCGGAAGGCCTGTTCACATACCGGTTTATTTCCGCAATTCGGCCGATACCGCGGTAGCCATCCCGGTCGCACTCGGGATGCGGGTGCCGAGGCCGGTTTCCTTGGCGCCCGGCGGACGACGTGAGGACGTCACCCCCATTCGACGGTGAGGTGCTTCAGCCCCCTGAAGGTGAAGGTCCGGAAGATCTCCGGCGGTCCATTGCCCGCAAGCCGGATGCCGGGTAAACGGCGCGCCAGCTCCTCCAGGATGATTCTCATTTCGAGCCGGGCGAGCGGTGCGCCGAGGCAGAAGTGAGCACCGTGTCCGAACGAGAGATGATCCCGGGCGTTGTGGCGGTCGATGTCCAGGGTGCCGCCGTCGGGAAACACGGTTTCGTCGCGGTTGCCGGAGGCAAGCAGCAGCAGCATCCTGGCTCCGGCGGGAATTTTCCGGCCGCCGACCTCGGCGTCTCGGGTCGCGAGTCTCGGAAACGCGAGGAGAGGCGTGCCGAGGCGAAGGATTTCCTCGACCGCGTTGGGGATGAGTCCCGGGTCGGCGCAGAGCCGCTGCCAAGGCACTCGCTCCGCCAGCATGGCATGGATGCCGTGAGCGAGCGACTGGCTCTGATTGTCCGCCCCCGCGGTCTGCAGCAGGAACGCGATGTTGTGGAGATAGTTGACCGTGAACAGCGAAGGATCGGCGCGGCGCATCCGCACCGCATCCCCGAGATAGTCGTCGCCGGGGTTCTCGATTGAGGTCTCGACCAATCTGCCGCTGAAGGACCAGAGCCGCACGATCATTTCCACCAGGGAGACCTGCGCGGCCTGCGTCACGTCTCCCCATATTTCGACGCGGCGCATCCCACCGGGCCAGTCGGCAAGATCGAACGCATCGTCGTCGCCGCCGAGAAGGTGGAACGTCATCCTGCTTGCGGCCGGCTGCAGGAGCTGGGCAAGGAGGTCCGCGCGCCCGTCATCGGCGAAGCGGTCGATTTCCCGGGAGACTATCGCGCGGATTTTCGGCTCAAGTCGCTCGATCCGGTGCGCGGCAAGGCCCTTGCCGAAGATGCGCCGGTGGCGGCGGTGATCGCCGGGCTCCTCATCCGCCAGCGCCGGTTCGAGCCTGACGCCAGCCGATTCGTAGATCTCCCTCGCCTCTTGGCAGAGCGGCGTCACGGGCTGGCGAACGTTGGCGGAGGAGAAGGTTTCCGGGTCCCTGAATATGGAGCGGATGTCGTGGAAACGGGCAAAGGCCCACCAGTCGACCTCGGGAATGTGCAGGACGGGCGCCTCGGCCCTCGCCCACTCGAAGAACCGGTAGGGATCGGCAAAGTAACCGGCGATAGGCGAGCCGTGCGAAGGCCCGGCATGGGCGGCGATCAACTCCTCGAACCTTGTCGCGCCTCGTTCCGGCATCCGCACTCCGTCTCAGGGTTCACCGCAAGACAGTCTCACCGGAAATAGTAATGCGCAACCGAAAGGACGGGCAAGCCGTGCGACCCTGGGCGTTCGGGTGCGGCAACCGGTTGTTCGTCAATGCCGTTCTGTGGGTGCTTCGCTCGGGCGGCCACCGGAAAAAAGGGGGGGACCAGGCTCTGGGGCGTTCCGGAGGCGGGCTGACGACCAAGATCCACATTGCCTGCGACACGCTCGGCCGACCGCCCCGGGTGATCCTCTCGCCCGGACCGGCCGGCGACGCGCCAAGAGCCCTGGCGTTGATGGAGAGGTTCCGGCGCATCGCAACCCGATACGACCGAAAAGCAATACGCTTCCGAGTCTTCATATATATATCTATTTTGATATGACATATATGCGATAAATGTTATCTATATCCCAGAATTTAAGGAATTGATTCCAAAATTGTTAAATTTAGGCCAACATTTATGGTATGCATTCGATAAATGTCGGTTCTGCCCAGGCAAGGAGAATACCCATGGTGAGATCGATCGATACTACCCGCGGACCCATAACCGCATCGGAACTCCGGGATCAGTTGATCGCTCAGGCGGGAGAAGACGACGAGTTCCGCGGACGGTTGCTGGCGGATCCAAAAGCGACCCTTCGCGAAGAGTACGGTCTCGACCTGCCGGAGAACCTGAACCTCCATGTGCACGAGGAGGACTTGACGACCGCCCACCTTGTGCTGCCGCGTTCCAAGAAGCTGACCGAGGCCGAATTGCAGGCCGCATCCGGTGCGTACTACTGATCACGCACCAGGGTCCGGACTCAATTGAGCCACCACAGGAGTGTTGCGGCGATAAGAACGGCGGAGGTGACCGGCCCGTCGGCGCGGGGGAGTTGCTTGCGACCGCCGCGGGAAGATCCGGCGCGGATCTTACGCGCGTGGTCGGCGCCGGTCTTGCGGCGGGCATCCTTGCCCTGGCGCCGGCGGCGGGCATCGGCGTGCTGGTCGACCGCGTGATCCCGTCGGGCGACGGCGGAGCGCTTCTGCGGCTTGCGCTGATGCTGGTGGTGCTCGCTGTCGCCGCCACGCTGGCCCATGTGCTGCGCGGTACGACGGTCATGCGCATCGAGGGCCGGCTCGCGGCGCGGGCCACCGCCGCGCTTTGGGATCGCCTGCTGAGGCTCCATACACGGTTCTATCGCGAGTACAATTCGGGCGAGATATCCATGAGGGCGCTGGCCTTCCAGACGGTGCGCGACCGGCTCTCCGGGGCAACGGGGGCCGCGCTCCTGTCGGTTCTGTTTCTCGTGCCGTCAATCTCGCTCGTGTTCCTCTACGATGCCGTGCTCGGCTGGCTGAGCATGGGTATCGGCCTCGGCGCGTTGGCCGTCACCCTCGCCTTCGGGGCGGCGCAGATGGCCGCGCAGCGGCACCGGTTCCGCGAGGAACGCCTCCTCGCCGGTCACCTGTCGCAACTCATCGACTGCGTCCGGAAGCTGCAGGCGGCGGGAGCGGAAGCATCGGCCCGGGCATCCTGGGCGCGGCGTTACCGCGAATACAAGCTCGCGGAAATCCGCATCGGCATCCTGAACGAGCACCTGACGGCGTTCGGCGCGGCGGTGCCCCTGCTGGCGGCAGCCGTTCTGTTCGCCGCCGCCTACTGGCGGGGCGAGGGCTCACTCGGTGTCGGCGAATTCCTGGTCGCCTATGTCGCTTCGATGATCTTCTACGCGTCCATAATGGCGCTTGGCGCGGCGTTCGAGTCCATCGCATCGGTCGGGCCTGCCTGCGAACAGATTCTGCCCATTCTCCGCGCCAGCCCCGATGCCGGATCCCGGCCCGGCCCTCCGGCCGTGCTTGGCGGCAAGCTTCGTTTCGAGTCCGTGAGTTTCCGATACGACGACACGGGACCGCCTGTACTGGATGGCGTCGACATCCACGCGAGCCCCGGCGAATTCATCGCCATCGTCGGCGAGTCGGGCGCCGGCAAGAGCACGCTGGTGCGCCTCGCGCTCGGTCTCGAAACGCCCACCGCAGGCGCCGTCTACTACGACGATCGCGACCTTGCCCATCTCGATCCGGTCTCGGTGCGCCGGCAGGTCGGCGCGGTGCTTCAGGACGTGGGCGTTCAGATCGGCACCGTTCTCAACAACATCGTCGGCCAGGACCAGAGCCTGACGGTGGACGACGCATGGCGCGCCGCCCGCCAGGCCGCGGTCGACCGCGATATCGCGGCCATGCCGATGCAGATGCACACCAGCATGGGAGAACGCGCGGCCGTCGTCTCGGGCGGGCAGAGCCAGCGCATCCGGATCGCCGGGGCGCTGGTGCGCAACCCGCGCATCGTCATCCTCGACGAAGCCACCAATTGGCTGGATCGCAGGAACCAGGCGGCCCTGATGGAGGGAATACGCAATTCGACCGCGACGCGGATCGTCATCGCCCACCGGATATCGACGATACGCGGGGCCGACCGCATCTACGTGCTCGAAGCCGGTAAAGTCGTTCAGGTCGGCCGGTTCGACGAGTTGGCCGACGCCGACGGGCCGTTTCAAGACTTGGTGCGCCGGCAGCTGTCGTGAACCCGAAGGATCACCGCATGGCGAACCGCGACTCGATCGCCTCGAACGGGAGATACCCGGCGGTCGGATAGGCCTTGGCCATGATCGCGGCTCCGCCTTCCCGCTCCTCGAAAGAAACCTTCACGTGGCCGATGCCCGTCAATACGCCGAACGTATCCCGTCCACGGAACACCAGCTCGCGTCCGGGCCAGGCCAGCAGTCCGTCCATCTTGCGCGGCAGGCACAGCCCATCCTCGCACAGCGCCGCCAGAAAGGGCGGCCACCCGCCCGCCCCCGGCTGGCTCGGGGACCCGGGTTCGCCCTGGAACAGTTCGAGGCCGATACGCGGCGAGACACCGCCGGCTGTAACGCCAATGGCAAGCCGCAGTGACCGGAACAGCCCATCGTACCGCGCCAGGAACGCCGCGACCTCGCCTGCAGGCCCCGTCCATCCCAGCCCCTCGAGGGCCATCGGCGCACGTTCGGACTCCATGGCCCGGCTATTGACCTTGAACTCTCTCCGGGTCCGGCCCGGCATGATCCCGAGACAGTCAACCGAACTCCCGGCGGCGGCCACCGCATCGAACGCCCGGGTCAGCGCCCGGCCTTCACCGTCGATGAGCCGCCAACCGACAGCACCCGCTAGCCACTCCGCGATCGACGGTGCGTCAGGAGAGCCCGCGGCGCCCTTCTCCGGCAGGTCGGACCTGATCCGCGCGAACAGCCCCGGAGGCGCGCCGGGCGAGCCGGACGCCGCGTCGAACTCGACACATAGGAGATCGGACCACGGAGCCTCCGTTTCGATCGCGGCCAGACGATTGCCCAGCGCCGCCGATGCCGAACCGGGCAGCGCACGCTCGCCGAGCCGGATGTAGTAATCGCCCAGCGAACACCCGCGCGGCAGCGCAATATAGAAGTCCGTTTCGGCCGCCGCGTCGGCGAGCCGAAGCTCGAATCCGAACCCGGACCCGGGGTCCACGGGCAGATCCCCGACCGCATTGCGCAGGCGCGCCCAGCCGGCACCGTCGATCAACGCCGTAGAGATTTGCCGAGAGAGAACGTCGAGGATTGCGCCGAACGCGGAAACCGCGTCTTCCGCCGATCGCGCGGGCCGCGATCCACGCCCGGCCGTTGCATTACTGATCGGAACGCGATCCGCGGTCAAGCGCTGCTGCCTCCGTTTGGGTCGCGCAATTGCGCCACGAACTCAAGATTGAGGTGACCGGAGACTACGCCCCGGATTCACCCCGAAGATCCGGAAGATCCCTGATCGGCTTCCGCCCCGGGTTCGTTTGCGCCTCCCTTCAGAAAGTCCAGAAGGAGGACCACCCGGTCCTCGCTGGACTCGTTCCAAGCCTCGTGTTCGATCGTATCATCGAAAATCAAGCACTTGCCCTCTGTCCAGCTCCTCGTTTCGCCGCCGACCCGGATGCCGCACCGGGGCGGAGAGATAAGGCCGAGATGGCATCGCAGCACGCGGGAAGTGTAGCCAACATGGGGTTTGATGCGTGCGCCCGCCACGAGGCGCGAGAACCCGGCGGTCATCAGGTTCGGAACCTGCTCGACGATCTCCGTGGAGCGCGGGCATTTCAGGCAATTTTCGTCGAACCTGTGGCCGAAAAAGCGCAACGCGAAAGCGCTCCACCCCTTGCTGTAAAGTCCGGTCTCCAGCCAGGGTGAAAAGGCGTCGTCATCCAGCACCCGATCGAGCTCACGCCGGATTGCCGACGCGTTTCGTTCAAGCAGGTGGACAAACGGAAAGTCGCCTGGATCGAAAAAGCTGGGCCGGTCTTGTGGCAGGACTTCGACAATCGGACTTTGCATGGGTCATTATCGCCATCGGTGCGAAAAAGTAGATATCAGTGGCGAGTCGGGTGTCAACCCCGGCCCGAAAAGGCCTCATTCCCCGAGTAGGACGCTTGTTGGCTGGGATGTGAGGCGCTTGGCGGAGGATTTGGGGTTGGATATCGTTGGTTCGCTGTCTCGGCTCCGCGATACCAAGACCGGCGCGAAGGTCGTTCATCTGGGCTACGGCTTCTTCGCCGGAGACAACGCCGGAGTGCGAGAAGGTCCTTATCACGAGTATCGCAATCTAGCGCCCTTGGGTACGTTCCATGATCGATCGTATCGAGATCCATGAGGGGGAGAAACGCGGCAATCCCGACGTTGTACTTGTCGGTGCTCCGGCTCAAATTCTCGCCTATGCCCGGGAAAGCAAAACCGCCGTCCCGGCCCGAGACGGCGGCAAGGGTTGTCCGACTTGAGACATAGGTAACACATCGTTCCGGAGACATGGGTAACACTTTTGGTTATTTGGCTG
The DNA here is from genome assembly GCA_022822205.1 of Rhodospirillales bacterium. Taxonomy (GTDB): domain Bacteria; phylum Pseudomonadota; class Alphaproteobacteria; order Rhodospirillales; family UBA2165; genus JAJDXO01. The sequence goes on from JAJECC010000028.1 coordinate 10,451, forward strand.
GAGGTGTTGATGCCGTGGAAGGAAATCTCAGTGATGGACGAACGCGCCGGTTCCTCGTCGACGGCGTCGGTGGCAGCGATCAGACCCGGATCGGGAAAACGACCATGACCTTCCCGGGGACCACGACGACCGTGCCGGGCGGAAGGACCGTAACCGTTCGGGTTCCGGGGGATCGTAGACCTCCACGAATTTTCTGACTGGTAACTATTTCGCGCATGCGCTACCGTCTCGCGCATGGCGGTTCTCGACGCGGATTTCTACACCGACCTGACGCCGGCCGAGGGTGGC
>JAJECC010000024.1 GCA_022822205.1 Rhodospirillales bacterium
AGGGCCAATTTGGCTTCCTGCTCGGCTTCGCTCAGCTTGTTGCCGTGGTGGGTGCTGGCGAAGCCGCACTGGGGGCTGATGCAAAGCTGGTCGATATCCACGTACCTGGATGCCTCTTCGATGCGGGCCTTGAGCTCATCCTTGGGCTCCGGTTCGGGAAACTTGGACGTCACCAGGCCGAGAACCACCATCTTGTCCTTGGGCACGAAACGGAGCGGCTCGAAGTCCCCCGCCCGGTCGCTGTCGAATTCCATGAAGAATCCGTCCACATCGGTCTCGTTGAACATCTTCTCGGCCACCGGCTCGTAGCCGCCCTCGGCCATCCATGAGCTTTGGAAATTGCCGCGGCACATGTGGGTGGTGACGGTGACATTGTCCGGCCGGCCGGCGATGGAGGCGTTGTTGACCTTGATGTAGGTGTCGAGAAGGTCGTCGGGATCGTCACCCCGCGCCGCGACCCGTTCGCGCTGCTCCCGGTCGCAGAGGTAGCAGAAATTGACGTCGTCGATCTGCAGATAGGTCGCGCCGTTGGCGATGAAATCCATCACCGCATCGTTGTAGGCCTTTCCTATATCCTCCCAGAATTCCCCGAGATCCGGATAGGCCTCTTCGCTGATCCCGTCGCGGCCCGGCCGGAAGTGATACATGCCGGCCGTCGGAAAACAGAACTTGGCGGTCTCGTGGACCTTTGAATCGAGATACCTGAAATGGTCCAGCATGTTGCCGCCCTCGGGATAGGAGACCTTGCCGCCGACATAGGTCGTCGCGACCGAAATACCGGCATTGAATTTCATGCCGTAGGTTTCCTGGCTGAGTTCGACGCCGTCGAAGCCGCACATGAAATCCAGGTGCCAATAGTCGCGGCGCATTTCCCCGTCCGTGATGCCCTTGAGCCCGACCCGTTCCTGCAGGCCGATGGCATCGAGGACGGCGGCATCCTCCACGCGGCGCAGATCCTCGTCCGACACCTCGCCCTTCCGGTGTTTCTCGCGGGTTTCGGCGAGGGCGGCGGGGCGCAGAAGGCTGCCCACGTGGTCGGCCCTGAACGGGGGTTTGTCTCTTGATGCCATGTCGTCCTCCCGGTGCGGTAGCAGGACCAGCCTATCACGCGCCGATGACCGTCCGAAACAGGGCGCGCGCATCATCGGGGATTTCATCTCCGCACCACGCAATGAAGTGGTCGGGCCGGACCAGAATAAAGCGTTGCCCGTAATCCGCCCGCTCGTCCGCCGCGGTATCGCGAACAACGCTCAAGGGAAGCGCCATTTCGCCGGCCGCATCGGTAAATGCCCGGATTTCATCATCCGACGCATCCAACGCGATCAGCGTAAATCCGGCGCCGAGTTCGTCGTAGACGTTGGCGTCCGTCGAAAGACCGCGCGGCGCCAGGTGATGTCCGGCGCGGGCCTCGAAGGTATGCTCGCCGATGGCCGTCGACTTCGCGCCGTCGGGCGCGGCAACGACCGGCGAGCCGCCGTAGCTGGGCTCGTAGCGCCGGATGAAGCCGCCGGCGCGGCCCGATTCCTTTTCCCACGCCTCCTCGAAGGCGGCCCTGTCCTTTTCCGGGTTGAATTGGTCGAAGAATGCCGCGTCGTCCCTGATCCGGCCGCCGATCAATTTCTCTCCGATATCCCGGAACACGGGCTGACGCTCCAGGCCATAGGACTCGAGCAGGGTCTCGCCGCCCCAGCCCTCGAGCCGCGCGGCCAGCTTCCAACCCAGGTTACGAATGTCCTCCAACCCGTTGTTGAGGCCGAACCCGCCATAGGGCGGATGCGAGTGGGCCGCATCGCCGGCGATGAATATCCGGCCCTTGCGGTATTCCTCGGCCACCAGAACCCGCAGGTCCCAGAAACCCAGATGATCGAACTCGGCATCGAATTCGAACCCCGCGGCCTCATGAAGCAGCCCGAGAAAATCGTAGTTCTCGCGCGTGGTATCCGCCGGGACGGGCGCGTGGAAAAAGAACCCTTCGCCGACGTCGATCCGGCCGAAAAACTGCCAATAGCCGTTCAGCTCCGGCTTCATCACCCGGTAGGTGGACCGTTCCGGGTAACGGGACAGGCCGTCGTGAAACTCCTTGGAGCGGAAGACCGCGAGAACCATCAACTGGTCGTAATCGTCGCCGGACCGCCGGATGCCGATCCGGTCGCGCACCGTCGAATGAGCACCGTCACAGCCGACCAGATAGTCGGCCGTCAATTCAATGCGCTCACCGGACGATTCCCCGGTCATGGTCAGCGTGACGCCGCCGCCATGATCGGCGACGCTTTCGGCCGCCCAACCGAGGCGGAGTTCGACGCCCGGGATGGTCCCGGCCTTGGCGCGCAGCACCTTCTCCATCTCGTACTGAGGCAGCCGGTCGTTCTTCTGGATATAATACGGGTTGAGGATTTCGCGCATGGGCGGCGCATACCAGTACTCGCCGCGCAGGTTGCCATAGGCAACCAGGCCGCTCTCCGGATAGCCGGCCGGCATCACCCGGGCGGCGCGAATTTCGTCGATGATTCCCCAGTTGAAGAAATGCTCCAGCGTCCGGGCGGTAAGGTTTTGCCCCTTGGGGATATTGTGCATGCCCGTCCGGCGCTCGACGACGATGCAGGAAACGCCGCGCAGGCCCAGTTCCACCGCGAGGCCGACGCCGACCGGTCCGCCGCCGACGATAATGACCTGTGTATCGTTGCTCATCGTCATACCCGTCTAGGACCCGAGATCATCGAAATAGACCATCCCGGCGCCGGGTTCAAAGAGGTCGGCGGCGTCTGTCCGCGCATCGGCATGCACCCCGTCAATCGACGGGAATGAGCGCGGCGGCGACCCTTCGTTCCTCGGCCAGCAGGACGTTGAAGGTCCGGCAGGCCGCGCCCGTGTCCATCAGTTCGGCGACGATGCCGGCGTCTTTCAATCCGTCGCGGACCGGCCGGCCGATGAGTTGGGCGCCGGCGCCGCAGCCGATCAGCAGGATTTCCGTTCCAAGGTCCTCGTCGATGACCGGGGCCAGGTTTTCGAGACTGATATCGGCGACGTCGGCGACATCCCATGAAACGGTGCTTTCGATCAGCACCAGCACCGCGCCCGAATACGCCTCCTCGCCGATGCGGAAGCCGCCATTGCCGTACCCGTGAATCAACTGGCGTCCCGCCGGGACCATCGGCGTGATGTCGAGAGACATGATTACTCGCCGGGCTCGGCCTCGGCCTGGGGAGTGCCGCCCGGGGTGTTGTCGGCGGCCTTTTCGGTGCCGCGGCTGACGTTGAGGTACAGCAACAGCGGCACGGCGAGGCAGATCGAGGAATACGTGCCGATAAGCACGCCCCAGATCAACGCGAACGAGAAGCCGCGGATCACCTCGCCGCCGAGGATGTAGAGCGACAGCAGCGCCAGCAACGTGGTCACCGAGGTCATGACCGTCCGGGACAAGGTCTCGTTGACGCTCATATTGAGGAGATCCACGAGCGACATGGTCTTGTACTTGCGCAAATTCTCGCGCACCCGGTCATAAACCACCACCGTATCGTTGATGGAATACCCCGCGATGGTCAGGATCGCCGCCACGGTGGCCAGGTTGAACTCGATCCCGGTGACGGCGAACACGCCGATGGTGGTGATGACGTCGTGAGCCAGCGCGATGATGGCGCCGACGCCGAACTGCCATTCGAACCGGAACCAGATGTAAATGAGAATGCCGGTCATGGCGAACAGCACCGCCAGCACGCCGTCCCGGAACAGTTCCTCGGATACCTGCGGCCCGACGAATTCCGTCCGCCGGTACTCCACATTGGGCCCGAGAGTGCCTTTCACCTTGTCGATGGCGACCTGTTGAGCCCGCTCGCCGCCCTCCTGCCTCTGCACCCGGATAAGGATGTCGGTGGGAGAGCCGAATTCCTGGAGCGTCACTTCGCCCAAGCCGAGATTGCCGAGCTGGGAGCGCATCTCGCCGAGCCTGCCGGCCTCGGGCATCCGCACCTCGATCATGATGCCGCCTTCGAAATCGATGCCGAAGTTGAGGCCGCGGGTCATGCCGAGGGCCAGCGAGGCGGCGACAAGAATCGCCGAAAATGCGAAAAACAGTTTCCGCCGGCCGACGAATTTGATCTTGGTGTTGGCGGGGACGAGGCTGAGTTTTTTCATCCGTCCTCTCCCCTACACCACCGGCAGCGCGGCCGGACGCCGCCGCCTGAGCCAGGTAACGATCAACAGCCGGGTCAGCATGATCGCCGTGAACATGGAGGTGACGATTCCGATGGAAAGCGTCACCGCGAACCCCTTGATCGGCCCGGAGCCGAAGAAGAACAGGATCAGCGCCGCGATAAGCGTCGTCAGGTTGGCATCGATGATCGTGGTGATGGCGCGGCTGTACCCCGCATCGATGGCCGAGATGGGCGTTCGCCCGGCGCGGACCTCTTCCTTGATGCGCTCGAAGATCAGCACGTTGGCATCCACCGCCATGCCGATGGTGAGCACGATCCCGGCGATACCGGGCAGCGTCAGGGTCGCCTGGAAGAGGGACAGCGCGGCGAGGATCAGGACCATGTTCACCGCCAGCGCCACATTGGCGAAGACGCCGAACAGCCCGTAGACCATGATCATGAAGACGATCACCGCGATCAGGCCGATGATCGAGGCGACCTTGCCGGCGGCGATCGAGTCCGCGCCCAGGCCGGGACCGACGGTGCGCTCCTCGAGGATGTTCAGCGGCGCCGGCAGGGCGCCGGCCCGCAGCAGCAGCGCCAGATCGTTGGCCTCGGTGACGGTGAAGTTGCCGCTGATCTGTCCGTTGCCGCCGAGAATGGGTTCCCGGATCACCGGCGCCGAGATCACCTTGCCGTCGAGGACGATGGCGAACGGACGGCCCACATTGTCCCGGGTGACGTCGCCGAAGCGCTTGCCGCCCAGCGTATCGAAGCGGAAGGTTACCACCGGCTCGTTGGTCTGGGCCGAGAACGAAGCTTGGGAATCCACCAGCCGGTCGCCGCTGACGGCGACCCGGCGGCGCACCAGATACGCGCCGCTGGAATTGGGGTTGGCGGTATCCGCGTCGGGCAGTTCCATACAGCCCGGCGGCACCCGGCCCTGGCCGGCGCCCTGAGTTTCGCACAGCAGATGGAATGTCATCTTGGCGGTCCGGCCCAGCAGCCGTTTCACCCGTTCCGGGTCTTCGACGCCCGGCAGCTGCAATAGAATCCGGCTGGCGCCCTGGCGCTGGATCGTCGGCTCCCGGGTGCCGGTTTCGTCGACCCGGCGGCGGACGATTTCGATGGATTGGGCGAGCGCGTTGTTCCGCCGCTCGGTGATCGCGTCGTCGGTGAGGTTGAGAATGATCCGGTTGCCCTGGGTGTCGATCTCGATGCCGCTGTCGATGTCCTGGATCAGCCGCACGGCCTTTTCGACATCGGCCGGATTACGCACCGTCACGCCGACGCCGAGGCCGCGGACGCCGAGACCCGTATAGCGGATCCGGTCGCGGCGGAGCGCCACCCGGACGCCGTCGACGATGGACTCCAGCTGCTCCTTGATGACCACATCGGTCTCCACCTCCAGAAGCAGGTGCGAGCCGCCCTGCAGATCGAGGCCCAGATTGACCTGCTTGTGGGGCAGCCACGTCGGGATGCTCTCGGCGGTGGATTTCTCCATGACGTTGGGCGTGGCGAAGACGAAGCCCAGCGCCACGACGGCAAGAACGAGAATGATCTTCCACTTGGAGAAATAGACCATGGGGTCTTGCGGTCTCTACTTGATTCAGTCGTCGGCGCGGCCGGTCAGCGGCGGCCGCCGAACAATCCGCCCAGGAGTCCGCCGCCGCCCTGCTGGCCGCCGGGCGCCGGGGCCTGCCCGCCCTGCGGATCGGTCTTGGACACCACGCCGGCGACCATGCCGCGCTGCACCTTCACCTTGATGCCCTCGGCGATCTCCACGGCGATTTCGTGATCGTTCACCACCTTGGTAACGGTCCCCATGATGCCGCCGCCGGTGATCACTTTGTCGCCCCGGCGGATGGCGCCCAGCATTTCCCGATGCGTCTTGGCTTTCTTTTGCTGCGGCCGGATCAACAGGAAATAGAAGACCGCGAAAATCAAAATCAGCGGGATCAGGGTCGTAAACGTGTCGCCACCGCCGGCGCCCTGCGCATATGCGGGTGAAATGAACATGAAGAAATCTCCCTAGCCCTTTGCGTGCACGGGCGAAATATAGTCCGCCTCGCCGCCGTTGCAAACGCTAAGCGCCTGATATCCAGGCTCCCCGGCCCGCCGTCCCGGCCCCGCCGAATCACGGCCGCGGCATTGGCCGCGCTTCGGGCATCAGGCCGGGCATCAGGATTGACCGGACAAGCTTTTGTGATAGGGTCCCGCCGCTTTTCCAAGAGGATTCGTCATGAGCGAGCGCGAGCTCGAACCTTTGCTGAACCGGATTGCCGATGCGTTGGAGCGCCTGGCGCCGAAACCGGTGCCCGAATACAGCCTGGACGGCGCCGATGCCTTCGTTTGGCATACCGAGCCCGAACATCTGGAGCCGGTCCACGAGGTCAACCGCATCCCCCTCGAACTGCTGCGCGGCATCGACCGGCAAATCGATATTCTGCTCGACAATACCCGCCGGTTCGCCGCCGGCTATCCGGCCAACAATGCGCTGCTCTGGGGGGCGCGGGGCACCGGCAAGAGCTCGCTGGTGAAGGCCGCCCACGCGACCATCAACGAAGAGGCCGGCCGGCCGCTGGCGCTCGTCGAAATCCACCGGGAGGACATCCCCACCCTGCCCCGGCTCCTGAACGTGCTGGGCGGCTTCGAGCGGCGCTGCATCCTGTTCTGCGACGACCTGTCCTTCGAAAGCGAGGACGCCACCTTCAAATCCCTGAAGGCGGTCCTCGAAGGCGGTATCGAAGGGCGGCCCCAGAACATCATCTTCTATGCGACCTCCAACCGGCGGCACCTGATGCCCCGGAGCATGATCGAAAACGAACGCTCCGACGCCATCAACCCGGCGGAATCGGTGGAGGAAAAGGTTTCGCTCTCGGACCGGTTCGGCCTGTGGCTCGGTTTCCACCCGGTCAACCAGGACACCTATTTCGCCATTATCGAAGGCTATTGCGAGAATTTCGGCCTCGAAATGGACCCGGACGATCTCCGGGCCGAGGCGCTCGAATGGTCGATGACCCGGGGATCCCGCTCGGGCCGCGTCGCCTGGCAGTTCATTCAGGATTTAGCCGGCCGGCTGGGAAAGACGCTTTAGGGTCCGGACTCGATTAGGGGATTCTCGTTTTCGCGCCCCCTCACCCTGACGGGGGCGAGCGTCAAAAGAAAATCTCCCTCCCCCTTGACGGGGGAGGGTTGGGGTGGGGGTGAAGAGAAGGGTGGGGGTACATCGACATTCCCCCTCACCCAGTTGCGGCTAAGGCTCGCTTCGCTCGCCAAGCCTTCGCATCCCTCTCCCTCCGGGGGAGAGGGAACACGGTGCCGCAACGCTCCTATGACGGCTCAATCGACGCCGGTCCTCAGGGCGAATTTCCGGCCGTTCGGGCCGCCCGCGCCGGCCAGGTGCCGGATCGGGTTAACCGCCTGTTTTCCCTTGCGGATTTCGAAATGAAGCTGCGGCGAAACCACATTGCCCGTATGGCCCACCCGGGCGATCAC
>JAJECC010000096.1 GCA_022822205.1 Rhodospirillales bacterium
TCAGCCCAAACACGGTGCGAGAATAGCATAGGCTTACACTTTGGCCACACCACGATTACACGGCAACCTCGCCGACAAATGTAATTTGCTTAAGGGCTTAGCGGCGGGAACGCATAAGATCAGGCATGGCCCCAGGCGCGCGCGGCGGTTTCGCCAATCAGTTCAAGCTTCCGCCACTGCTCGTCTTCGGTGATCGCGTTGCCGGCAATCCCGGAGGCAAACCCGCATTGAGGGCTGAGCGCCAACTGGTCGGGATCGATATACCGGCTCGCGTCATCAATGCGATGGAGCAATTCTTCGACATCTTCCAAATCACCCCGTTTGGTGGTCACGAGGCCAAGCACAACCTGAACCCCTTTTGGCACAAATCGCAGCGGCTCAAAACCGCCGGCCCGCTCCGTGTCGTATTCGAGCAGCAGCCGGTCGAACTCGAGGCGCCCGAACAACGTCTCGGCGATGCCGTCATACGCCCCTTCCCGGTGCCACATGCTGGCCCGGTTGCCGCGGCAGATGTGGAGGCCGAATACCGCTTTTCCCCGGTAAGGTTCGACGACCGCGTTGGACGCATCGACGGCGCGGTTCAAATTGGCCATCGGATCCTCGCCACGGGCCGCTATTCGTTCCAGCGTCGGACGATCGACGTAACCGGTATAGCTGGGTTCATCCAGCTGCACGTACGGACAGCCAGCCTCTACCAGCCCGCCGACGATCTCTCGTTCGACTTCAACCACGTCGGCCAGGAACGCATCCGGCGTCTCATAGTGCGGCTTCGATGCCTCGACGTCGCACATCTGGGACACCCGATCCGGCCCCATGATCATCGCCTTTGCCGGTACCGAGGCGACCTTGGTGAGATAGCGGTATTCCTTCAGCGGAAAATTCTCTACCAGGGCCAGCTTCGCATCCGCCGGCATTTTGAACGATTCAACGGCGTCCGCGCCGCGGCTATGAGGGATTTCTCCTTCCATCACCAGGCTTGGATTGCGAACAAAGCCCTCCAGAGATCGATCGGTCTGATCCCAGCCGTTCACGCGCGAGAAACTGACTTGCCAATTGAGACGCCGATACTCGCCGTCGGTCACGACCTCCAGGCCGGCGGCCTCCTGCCGCGCGACGACCTCGTTTACGGCCCGGTCCTGTTCGTCGGCCAGTTCGGCTTCGGAGATTTCACCCCGGCCGAATTTCAGGAAAGCGTCAATGAGGGCGCGGGGGCGGAGCAGGCTGCCGACCTGGTCGGTTCGAATTCTCTTCAAATCAGCGGGCATAGCGGCTTTGGGGCCGGTTCAGCTCCATATGCTCACGGAGGGTTTCACCCTCGTACCCAACGCGGATCAGTCCGCGGTCCTGGAGTTCGGGGATCAACATTTCGCAGAGATCGTCAAAGTCTCCGGGCATGGTCAGCGGCTGCAGGATGAACCCGTCACACGCCCGCGCCTCGAACCATTCCTGCATGGTGTCGGCCACCTCGGTCACCGAACCGCGAATAGTCAACTTTCCATATGACCCTGCCAGCTTCTCGTACAGTTGGCGGATGGTCAGGTCCTCTTCATGGACAAGCTCCATGATCCCCCGAACCATGCCGTGATCGCCCCGGGGCCCGTCGAAGGGATCGGGTACCTTGTCGTCGGGATCATGGTCGGAAAGGTCGAGGCCGAGAAGCGTGCCCACGTACGCAAGTCCGACGACCGGATGGACCAGCTCGGCCAGTTCGCGCTCTTTGTCCTCAGCCTCCGCCGCCGTCCTGCCGACGATCGCCGTCAACCCGGGCATGATCCGAAGCTCGTCGGGGCCCCGGTTGTAGCGCGTCATGCGCGACTTGATGTCGCCGTAGTGGGCCTGGGACTTTTCGAGGGTCAACTCGCCGGAAAACACCCCCTCCGCCGTCGCGGCGGCCAGTTCCTTGCCGGATTCGGAGATGCCCGCCTGGAAGATGACCGGATAGCCCTGGGGCGGGCGGGGCACGTTCAATGGCCCCCGGGACTTAAAAAAGTCGCCCTCATGGTTCAGTTTGTGAAGTCCGTCGGGCCGGAAGAACCGGCCCTCCGGCGCATCGTAGACGAAAGCATCATCGTCCCAGCTGTCCCACAGACCCTCGACCACCTCGACGAACTCCTTGGCCCGCCGGTAACGGTCTTCGTGCTCGAAGTGTTCATCCCGGCCAAAGTTGAACGCCTCGGCGTGATTGCCCGACGTAACCACGTTCCACCCGGCCCGGCCCGCGGACAGATGGTCGAGAGAGGCAAACCGCCGGGCGATATTGTAAGGCTCGTTGTAGCTGGTGGTCTGGGTGGCGACGAGACCAATCCGTTCCGTGACCATGGCCAATGCCGACAGCAACGTCGTCGGCTCGAAATACGCGGTATATTGGGAAGAGCGGCTCAGGGGCTCGATATCGGTCTCCCGCACCGCCGCACTGTCGGCGAAGAAAATGAAGTCGAACCCGGCGCGCTCGGCAGCCTGGGCGCACTCCGAATAATGCCGGATGTTGATGCCGGCATCGGGCTGGCTGTCC
>JAJECC010000094.1 GCA_022822205.1 Rhodospirillales bacterium
GGTGATGAAGCATTTCAGTCCGGTCACCTACGTGCCGTCGAGCTTCATATTCGACAAGTCGGGCAAGAAGATCTTCGGTGACGGCACCCGGGAGTATCTGGACAAGCGGCGCGTCGCCGAGTTCGCCGAAAAACTCCAGTAAGGGATCTGTTCCCCCGCTGCCGCTTTCGCACGCCGGTCTTTGGGGGCGGCGATCTCGTAATTTGCGCCGTCGGCGGACCCGGAGTTCCCGCCCCCCAATTTCTAATAGTATTTAACGCGGTGTTTTGGTGCCTCATGACACCGGGAGCCCTCAGGTGTACCTGAAGCATCAACTTAGACACCCACTTTTCCCAATCAGATCACATACGAAGGGACGGTTTACGATGAGGCTATTCGTTGGCTAGTATCGTTCGATCATTGTTGACATGCCCAATCCGTACAGCCTCAATGCCATGAAGTCCGGGCCAGCCGTGTGGCCCAAAATCGAATAACTACAGCAATGGGGGGGGGTTGTATAACCATTGGCAGATTCACCGACTTTGGTAAAGGTTGAGGATATTGGAGGTAGGCACGTCGGAGAAATCGACGTGCAAATTGGTACTCCATTTCTCGACCATTTCAGCGAGCAACTTTATTCGTCCCCACAGAAGGCATTTGAGGAGCTGATATCTAACGGTTGGGACGCGGGCGCGCGGGTCGTTGACGTGCGAATACCGGATGACCTAGCTGAGGAAAACGCGGCTCTCTCGGTTTTGGATGATGGCGCGTCGATGAACGTCGACGGGCTACGTCAGCTTTGGGAAATTGCTACCTCCCACAAGGCGGAGCAACCCCAGCAGTGGGGCCGGAACATGGTTGGCAAGTTCGGCATCGGCAAACTTGCTACATATATCCTCGCCAACAAATTTACTTACATTTGCAAGGCCGAAGATGGTGTCATTCGTCGCGTAACCATGGACTATTCGGCATTAGCAGAAGCCGACGCTGACGGAAAACCCAAATTTATTAGTGACCTCCCGTTGGACATGTACGAGGTCACAGAGGAAAACGTTGTCAATTTTGTCAGCACCATCCCTCAAGGAGAAACTCTAGCTGACTTGATTAAGAATGGCTTGGCTAAGCCAGCGTTTGAGCCATGGGACGATGAATTCTTGGCAGAGGCTTCAGCATTTACGCCGCCGCCCAGCGGGACCTGGACTCTTGTCCTGCTCACCGAGTTAAAGGAGGCTGGTCAACAATTAAAGACCTGGCTTCTGAAACGGATGCTGCGGGCCGCACTTCCTTTTGGCAGTGAAATGGCGATCATCCTCAATGATGAGCAACTCACATCTTCAAAGATCGATTCTGAAATTGCCCAGGAGTGGGAGATCGGGCCGAAACTAGGCATTTCGAAGATCAAAGTTAGAAAGTCCGATCTTGGTATCCAGTCTGCCGGAAGCGAGTCCGAAGCCCAACTACCCTTTGGTGATCTGCCTGAAGATGCGCCGGGCGAGGAGGACGAAGACGAGTATGAAGAGTTTGAGATCGAAAGCTCTGATGATCCGGTACCCCACGTCAAGATTCCTAATATCGACGGGATAGTGACCGGACGAGTTCGGTTGTTTCAGAACGAAATTTCTGGCGGCAAGAGTGAGGAACGAGGGGCATCCAACGGATTTCATGTGAATGTCCTCGGTAGGGTCGTCAACCAAGGCGATCCATATTTTGGTGAAAAGAATATGAGCCATTCGCCTTGGGCTAGGTTCCGAATGACCGTCCGAGCCGATGGGCTAAATCGCCATTTGATCATCAACCGCGAGAAGTTTCATGACCGGCCCGAGTTGGCGGTGTTTCGGGCTTTTCTCAAGCAGGCGTTCAACAAGGTTCGGACTGCTTACGATAGTGACAACGCAGCCAGCCTGACCGACACAAGTGATGTACTGGTTAAGTCTCTTGGCGTTGTTTCTCTGAACCCGCTGCGGACATTTGTTTCAAAGGCGCTGGAAGCGGGGCCGGTTATTCCCGAGATGATCGACGACAAAGGCGTGGACGATCCAGCCGCAAAACTGGACCGTTGGCGCGAAGAGACGGCAGACGATATTCGAAATTCACTTTCTCAGGTGAAATTCGAGGAAACGGATACGTCGGAATTGATTCGATTTCGACTGACCGACAATTCAATTGTGATTAACCGATCACATCCGTTTTCGCTGGAGTATGCGAGAAACCGACGAGAGAAGCGGTTAATGGAGGCTTTTTCGTCGGTAACATTTCTCTCCGATGTCTACGCTTTGGACCTTGGGATAGATCCAACTGCACTGCGAACAATGATGGAATACCGAGACCGCCTGATGAGAGCGCGGGCAGTTGAGTCAAGGAAGTCCGGTGTACATATTGCTGTACTTCTTTCAGATGTCCAAAACGACTCGAACTACCGCATGCTTGAAGCAGTATTGTCGACCGCACTCGATTGCCTTGGGTTTGACGTCGAAGACTTGGCTAAGCCGGGAGAGCCGGAGGGGATTGCGCGGGCCTATCCATTGCCGTCCGGGCGTCCTACTAAAACAGAACCTGCCACGCCGCTTTACACGGTATCCTTTGATGCCAAATCGAGCACCAAGGAGAAAGCGGCGACCGGTAATCTGTCATTGGACGGAATTCACGACCATAAAGAATTGTACGACGCGAACTATGCGTTGGTCGTGGCGCCGGATTTTCAGGAGGGGGCGCTTCCTAGGCGAGCCGAACAACAGGAAGTGACGCCAATGCGGGCGCGTACATTGGGCAAATTAATGGAGATTACAGCGGAGCATGGCGCGATACCGCTTGATAAGCTGAAGGAGGTGTTTGAGTTATATGATCCAGACGAAGTTGATAGGTGGGTTGATGTGCTTCCGGATTGGATCAGGGGTGAGCGAATTCTGACGCTGGATTTGCTCCTTGAGGCGTTCAATGTACTCAAAGGGCAAATACCTGACAGTTTGTCCGCCTCAACAATAAGTCTCACATGCCGAAAGGATCTCGGGGCACCTCAGGTCACTGATGAACAGGTAATAGCAGTTGCAAGTGGACTGAATGTTCTGGTGCCGGATTTGATTGGTTTGGACGGTGACAAGATTGTCGTCAATGCGAGTTCGGAGAGGGTGTCAGCAGCGGTGGAAGCCCAATTGGAGGTGCTCCATTCCGGACAAATCGCGGTCGTGGCCGATGAGGAAAAGAGTTGAAATCGCTTCACCCTTTCCCGGCGAGAATGGCTCCGGAGATCGCGTTAGAACGTGTTAATAATCTTCCGTCTGGTGCCGTTGTGCTGGATCCTATGGCAGGTTCTGGAACCGTGCTTCGACAGGCCGCCTGTGCTGGCCACCGTGCCATCGGCTACGACCTTGACCCACTAGCCGTCCTCATTTCGCGGGTCGCAACTACACCGATTGAAGCTGAGAAGCTTGAAGCTGCTGGTAAATTAGTGGTGTCGAGTGCTAAAGCGATTGACGGTCGCAAACTAAGATTGGACTGGATTGAGGATCACCCTGAGACTCTTGAGTTCACAAAATACTGGTTCGCCGACCATCAACGTCGGGCGCTGAAAAAACTCTCTCATGTGCTAGGTCATCCATCGGAGTTCGAAATTGAGACCGAACTATGCGATGCGATGCGACTCGCCCTCAGCAGAATAATCGTCACCAAGGAGCAGAGAGCATCTTTGGCGAGGGATACCTCTCGATCCCGACCGCACCGGGTAACGACAGAGAATAATTTCAAGGTATTTGCAGAGTTCCTCAAATCTGCAAAGCGACTTTCAAAAATACTAGCGGATGATCCGCCATCTGGACTAGCTGAAGTCCGAAGGGGTGATGCACGGTCGATGGAGGGGATTGAAGACGGTGAGATCGACGCAGTTGTCACCTCTCCACCCTACCTAAACGCAATTGACTATCTGCGGGGTCACAAAATGTCCCTGGTATGGTTTGGGCACAATACCAGCGAAATTCGGTCGATAAGATCTTCTAGCGTCGGTGCGGAACGTGGTCCAGATAGTGACCCTAGTGACACTCCCATCCTAGAAATTGTCTCCAATATGGGTCATGTGTCCAACCTTGAGCGCCGCCACCAACAAATGGTCATTCGATATGCGATGGACCTAAATTCCGTTCTCAAAGAAATGGCTCGGGTGACAAAGCCGGGAGGATCGGCAACATTTGTTGTGGGGAATTCTTGTCTTCGGGGCGTATTTATCAGTAACTCAGGCGGAGTTCGTAAAGCGGCAGAACTAAATGGCTTCACGTTCGTCGAGGAAACCATACGGGAATTGCCGGAGCGTAACCGCTCCCTACCTATTGCTATTGATAAATCCAATGCCCTCAGCAGGCGAATGAAAACAGAGAGCGTCATTGAGTTCCGGCGTGCGGCGTAGGTCCGAGGATTCTAAAAACTTCCGTAAGCTAGGGTGGTTACTTATCGCAGGTTTAACGTCGTCGCCTCCCGCTTTCAGGCTCCGGTCGCCCCTCAATTTCCCCCTTGCGTCGGCATCCGCCTGGGTTAAATGAATAGGCGACTGCCGTCCCCTCGCCGGGGCGGCGTTTTGCGTTTTGGAGGCCAGCTATGCAGTTTTGTACGGTCGATTTGGGGGGTACCTCCCAAAAGGGTGTCATCAAATGTCCATGAATGTCCATAAATGTCCATGTCCCCGAAAACGCCGCTATGCGCCCGGCGCATGGCTCGCGCCGCGCC
This sequence comes from Rhodospirillales bacterium, assembly GCA_022822205.1. GTDB lineage: Bacteria > Pseudomonadota > Alphaproteobacteria > Rhodospirillales > UBA2165 > JAJDXO01. The sequence goes on from JAJECC010000094.1 coordinate 4,690, forward strand.
GGCGATCATCTCCAGGGCGGCGCCGTCGCCCCCTAATTCCCCTCCGCGGTTTTCGGCGCGGCGGCCGGGTTCCACTGGCCCCGGCGCATGCGGGTGACGGTCTGGGAGGAAAACACGCCGGCCTTCATGAACGGCTCGCCCTGGGCGAACGCATCGGCCGCCCTGCGGTCCGGCACGTTGACGATCAGCACGCTGCCGGTCCGGGTCTCGCCGTCGTCGGCCAGCGTCGCGCCGCCCAGCACCAGGATGTCCGCGTGGGCGTCGAGATAGGCGAAATGCTCGTCGCGCGCGCCCGCGCGGCGCTCGCCCGCGTCGGGCGCATCGACCCCGTAAACCATGTAGAGCACGGTTCCCTCCCTCGGCGAATTCAGTCCGGACCAATGTGGCCGATAATTCGGCCCGAACCAAGGATGGACTCACCGGGCCCGCTGGGCCATGATCCGGCGCTCCGCATTGCGGAATATTGGTTGATTAATCCCGGAGGACCCAATGGGCCAACTCGTTGACGGGAAGTGGACTGACGAGGATTTGCCGCGCAACGAGGGCGGCAAATTCGTCCGCAAGGAAAGTCCCTTCCGCAAATTCATCACCGCGGACGGATCGTCCGGCTTCAAGGCGCAACCCGGCAGATACCATCTCTACGTCTCCCATAACTGACCGTGGGCTTACCGAACCGTGTTGTTCCGGAAGCTCAAGGGCCTAGAAGACATGATCAGCGTTTCCATCGCCTCCTCCACCGCGCGGGAGCAGGGATGGAACTTCAACGGCGACGAGGCGACCACCCTCGACGAGGTCAACGGCGCCAAGCGCCTCCACGAGGTCTATTCCAAGGCCGATCCCGCCATCACCTGCCGGGTGACCGTGCCGGCGCTGTGGGACAAACAGGAAGAAACCATCGTCAACAATGAAAGCTCCGAGATCATCCGGATGCTGAACTCGGAGTTCGACGGCCTCACCGGCAACAACCTGGATTTCTATCCCGAATCGCTCCGGGGCGAGATCGATGCGGTGAACGAGGTGATCTACGAGACGGTCAACAACGGCGTCTACAGGACCGGTTTCGCTTCGACCCAGGCGGCCTACGAGGAGGGCTACCACAAGCTTTTCGCCACCCTGGACGGGATGGAGGAGCGCTTGTCCGGGCAGCGTTACCTGGTCGGCGACCGGCTGACCGAGGCGGACTGGCGGTTCTTCGCCACGCTGATCCGGTTCGACATCGTCTATTACGGCCTGTTCAAGTGCAATCGCCGGCACATCTACGAATATCCGAACCTGTGGAACTACACCCGGGAGCTTTACCAGTATCCGGGCGTGGCCGAGATATCCAACATCGAGCACATGAAGAAGGGCTACTACGCGGCGGGGATGCGCAATCCGACCGGCATCTACCCGCTGGGCCCGGACCTCGACTACGACGAGCCGCACGACCGGGGACGTTTCCCGGCGGCGGATATCCACTAAGCACAGGACCCGAGAGACCGCCCTATGCCGACTCCCACGAGTGACGTCATCGATTTCGAGAAGCGGGGCGCCAATGGCGCCATCGGCCTCATCACCATCAACAACCCGCCGGCCAACGCGCTGAGCTTCGCCGTCGTCAAGGGCGCCCTGGAGGCGCTCGACGCCTGCCTCGAAGATGACGGGATCGAGGCGGTGGTGCTGACCGGCGCGGGCCGCATGTTCGTCGCCGGCGCCGACATCCGGGAGTTCTCCATCCCCCGGCCCGACGGCGTGCCCGAACTGAATGCGGTGATCGATGCGTGCGAGGCGTCGCCCAAGCCGGTGGTCGCGGCGATCAACGGCATCGCCTTCGGCGGCGGGCTCGAACTCGCCATGGGCTGCCATTACCGGCTGATTTCTTCCGCCGCCCAGGTCGGCCAGCCCGAGGTCAATCTCGGCATCATCCCGGGCGGCGGCGGCACGCAGCGGCTGCCGCGGCTTGCCGGCATCGATGCGGCGCTGGAGATGTGCGTCTACGGCAAGCCCATCAAGGCGGAGAAGGCGGGCGAGCTTGGCTTCGCCGACGAGGTGGTCGAGGGCGATATCGTCGAGCGGGCCATTGCGTTCGCCGGGGAGATCGCCGGCCGGCCGCCGCGCCGGACCGGCGAGCAGACCGAAAAGCTCGCCGGGCTCGACACGGCCAAGCTCGAGGAAATCCGCGAAGACATCAAAAAGAAACAGCGGGGCGTGATGGCGCCGCTGGTGGCCGTCGACATGATCGAGGTCGCGGCGACCAGGCCGTTCGAGGAGGGCCTCAAGGCCGAGCGGGACGAGTTCGTGAAGCTCCGGGATTCCGATCAGTCCGCGGCCATGCGCTACATGTTCTTCGCCGAGCGCGAAGCGGCCAAGATTCCCGGCATCGGCAAGGACACGGCGGCGCGGAAGATCGAAAAGGCCGCCATCGTCGGTTCCGGCACCATGGGCGGCGGCATCGCCATGAACTTCGCCAATGCGGGTATTCCGGTGACGGTTCTGGACGTGGACCGGGGCGCTCTCGATGCGGGCTTCGCCAAGGTGAAGCAGACTTACGGCGGCTCGGTCTCGCGGGGCCGGATGACCGAAGCGCAGGCCGCGGAGAGAATGGGCCTGATTGCCGGCACCACCGACTACGCGGACCTCGCCGACGCCGACATCGTGATCGAGGCGGCGCTCGAGGACATGGACCTCAAGAAGAAGATCTTCGCCGTCCTGGACGAGGCCTGCAAGCCCGACGCCATCCTGGCCTCCAATACGTCGTCCCTCGACATCGACGAGATCGCCGCCGCCACCGACCGCCCGGACAAGGTCGTGGGCATGCACTTCTTCAGCCCGGCCAACGTGATGAAGCTGGTGGAGAACGTGCGGACGGCCAAGGCCTCAAAGGAAAGCCTCGCCACCCTGATGGGGCTCTCCAAGGGCTTGGGCAAGACCGGCGTCATGGTCGGGGTCGGCGACGGCTTCGTCGGCAACCGCATGTACCACGTGGCGGCGCGCATCGGCGAGTTCCTGGTCGAGGAGGGCGCCATGCCCTGGGACGTCGACGCGGCGCTCTACGATTGGGGCTTCGCCATGGGGCCGTTCGCGGTCAACGATCTCGCCGGCATCGACGTCCGGATCGCCATCCGCGAAGCGCAGAAAAGCCTCTATCCCGGCCGCCGTGAGCCGGTGATCGTGTCCAGGCTTTACGAGATGGGCCGCTACGGCCAGAAGACCGGCAAGGGCTGGTACGATTACTCCGAAGGCCGCAGGGGCAAGCCCGACCCCGAGGTGGAGGCGTTGATCCTGGAGACCTCGAAGGAGCTCGGCATCGAGCGCCGGGCGTTCTCCCGTTCGGACATCGTCCAGGCCTACCTGGCGGCGCTCGCCAATACGGGCGCCCACGTGCTCGACGAGGGGCTCGCCATCCGCTCCAGCGACATCGACGTGATCTGGAACTACGGCTACGGATTCCCGCGCCGCCGGGGCGGTCCCATGTTCCACGCCGACCTGGTGGGGCTCGACAAGGTCCTCGCCAAGGCCGAGGAACTGCACGCGGCCTACGGCGATTGGATGAAGCCGGCGGAATTGCTCAAGTCCTCTGCGGCCGAGGGCGGGAAGTTCAACGACTTCAAGGCGGGGTAGCGCCGCTATGAGCTGCCGGTCTGGTGCGCTTCCGAGAGCAGCCAGTCGATGAACTCTGCAACGTGTGGCCGGACAGGCCGCGAACCTGGCGTGACGATAAACCAGTCCGCGGGCCGGTATCCCTCGTCGCCGAACAGTGCGACGAGCAAACCGTTTTTCAGGCTCTCTTCCACGTGGCTGCTGGGTGCAAGCAATACCCCCTGGCCGCTTATCGCAGCATATATGGCCGGGATAAGCTCATTGAAGAACAGCCCCCGATCGGTATCCACGCCCTCGACGCGGTTCGCCTCCAGCCACCCCTTCCAGTCCGTCCGTACATTGCCGTAGGCGGGAGCAAACTGGACGAGCGTGTGATTGGCCAGGTCCTGAGGTCGCGCGAGCGCGGGTCCGTCGGCGAGCAGTTTCGGAGAGCAAACGGGCACGATGCGGTCCCGAAGCAGGTGTTTGCTCTCAAGACCGGGATAATCGCCGCCGCCGATACGGATGGCGAGGTCGATTTGCTCACGGCCGAGGTCCATTAACTCGCCGCTGGTGGAAATTCTGATATCGATATCGGGCCGATGTTCACGCCATCGGTCGAGGCGCGGGACCAGCCATAGGGCTGCGACCGAACCGAGCGTGCTGATCGAGATATAGGCGGACGCCGGGTCCTGCATGGCCTCATCGGCGGCGGCGTCGAGGGCCTTGAGGCCGTCCGCGACCCCGATCCACAACCGCCTGCCGCGCTCGGTGAGCTGCACCTCCCGTCCGACACGCTCGAAAAGTTCGACGCCGCATCGCGCCTCGATCTTCTTGATCTGCTGACTGACGGCCCCCGTCGTGATGTTCAATTCCATTGCGGCTCGGGAGAAATTGCCCAGGCGCGCCGCGGCCTCGAAGACACGCAAGCTGTTCACGGGGATGATCGCGAGGGCGTCGTACATTATTTAGTTTTACTAATTAGTTGGATTAGAGGAAATCGTTAATTTGGCCGTCGAACCGGGGATAAACTGGGTTGAGTAATTTCAAATAAACTCAACATAGATGAGTTCGATGACCAGCTTCACCACCCAACCCACTGTCGAAAAGAACCCCAACGAGAAGGCGCCGCTGGTGGCTCTCGTCCGTTTCAGAACTGACGCGCCGGTTGCCGTCACCCTCGAGATCAACGACGGCCGCAAGAAGCGGAGTGTCACCTACGGACCGGATGTCGATCCGGCGCAGGGATTGCCGATCATCGGCATGCGCGCGGATACCGACCACAAAATCACCGTAACCGCCGGCGATGCCGGGCCGGTCGAGATTGCCTATCGCACCCCGCCGCTTCCCGCGAGCGATCTGGAGATGCCGTCCTTCGACTGCGTGACTTCGCGGCCCGAGGACATGGCGGGCGGCTTCACCATCGTCAGCGTCCGACGCGGGGCGCCGACCCGCGCCATCTGGATGACCCCCGGGCAGTTCGCGTTTATGCGCGACTGGTCGATGCTCGTGGCGCTGGACGAAGAGGGTGAGGTGGTCTGGTACTACAAGGCGTCCTCGCGGATCGCCGGCGTGCACCAGCTCGCCAACGGGAATCTGTTCTATCACCATGTGGATTTCCGATCGGTCGAAATCGACATGTGCGGCAACACCATCCGTACATTCTTTGCCGACAAGCGACCCTTCGGCCCGGTAGATGAACCGGACGCCATTGGCATCGATGCCCAAAGCCTGCATCACCAGCCCCACGAGATGCCGAACGGAAACTATCTCGCGCTGACCGCCAATGCGCGCGAGATCGAGAACTACTACACGTCCGAGACCGATCCCGACGCGCCCCGCAAGACCCAACAGGTGGTCGGCGACAAGATCGTCGAGTTTACGCCGGAGGGTGAGATCGTCTGGGACTGGAACACCTTCGATCATCTGGATATCTGGCGCTATGGCTACCTGTTGCTGGAGGTCTACTGGCATACCCGCGGTTTCCCCGATCATTTGGATTGGACCCATGGCAACGGTGTCTCTTACGATCCGTACGACGACAGCGTCCTCATCTCACTACGCCACCAGGACGCCATCGTGAAGATCGACAGGAGGACAAAGGAGATCAGATGGATCCTCGGGGATCACCGGGGCTGGGAAGGCGGCTTAAAAAAGAAGCTGCTCACGCGGACCGGCGACTTCCGCTGGCACTATCACGGACATAACCCGAGGGTGACGGGCGAGAACAGGTTCGTGATGTACGACAATGGGGTGATTCGCAACATGCCCCCCGACCCCATCGCACCGCCGCATGAGTGTTTTGCCCGGGCTGTCGAGTACGAGGTGGATCCGTCCAACATGGAAGTGAAGGAGCTCTGGTCATCCTCTGACGATGACGACCCGGAGCGGGTCATTTCCTTTGCCATGGGTGATGCCCACCGGCTCCCCAACGACAACATGATGGTCATCGACTCCGTGTGCTTGCCGCTTCACGAACAGCTCAACCGGCGCGTCACGGCGGAAGATCTGACCTGGAACCAGAAACGGCGGGACGAGTGGCATCCGGCGGACTTTCCCCTCTGGGGACGCATCAGGGAAATGAAACACGATGCATCGCGCGACGTGGTTTTTGAAGTCCACGTGATCCACCCTCATGAATTAATAACCTGGGAGTGCTTTGGCGGCACCCGAGCCGCCAGCCTGTATCCGGAAAGTGTGGCGGACAGTTCAGCGGCTCAATTGGCCGGTGCCGGCTAGCCGATCATGGCGAAGACCCGGGCGGGAGACCCGTCGAGCCCCTCGAGGCGCAGGGGCACCGCCGAGAGAATGAAGTCGTCCGCGCCGATGGCGCCCACGTTGGTCACCATCTGGATGATGATGCACTCGTTGCCGAGCAGCAGCTTGTGATTGTGGCCGGCGGGCTGGCCGTCGGGGCGTTCCACATCGGACCGCCAGAACGGAAATTCCGGGAAGAAGTCGATGGCGACGGCGCTCACGCCGCGGTCCACGAGGAGTTCCGCCGCGTCCCTGTGCATGTAGACCGTATTGTCCCAGAACTCGGGCGTTCCCCAGGTTTTTTCCGTCCAGCCCGTATGGAGGATCGGGATAATCGTTTCGTCGATTTCGGCCCCGCTGTTCAGGATCGCCTCGGCGGTCACCATGCCGCCGTCGCCGACCCCCTCCAGCGGAATCACCCGGCCCTTCTTGACGATGCTCTCCAGGGGAATTTGATCCACCGGCCATGTATCCTCGAGCATGTGCAGCGGCGCATCGATGTGGGTGCCGATGTGGGTGACGATCTCCAGTTTGCTCAGCATATGGTTGGAGAGTTCGGGCTCCGCCGGGGCTTCGAGGCCCTGCGCCGCGAGGCTCTCGGCCTGCGCTTCGCTCATCACCGACAGGGGGTACGTGCGGGTGGGATTGTCGTCATAGGCCGGAAACCCGGGAAGCGCGGCCATCCGCGAATTGATGGGCAGGCTGAGATCGACGATGCGCATGATGGGTGCCTCCGCTGGTCAGCATCTTTCGGTCAGGAATTGCCGCAGGATAGCGTTGAATTCGTCCGGCTTCTCCCACTGGACGAACCGCCCGGCGCCGGCGACGAACGGCGCCTCCCTGAAACTCTTCATGCCGCTCAGCATCTCCGGCTGGTCGGGAAACGGGTCCCGCTCCCCGCAGATGCCGATCGCCGGCACGGTCAGGGCCGACAGCGGCTCGATGAGATCCGGAACCGAGGTGGCGAACTCCAGCATCCCGCGTTCGTACTCTTCCGCCGGATGGCCGGCGAACATCCGGATGCATTTTTCCCGGATGGGCGAGTCGAGCGGAATCACCATATAGACGCTGCGCCCGCCCTCGCGGCGCAGAAAGTCGACCAGCCCGTCGCGCCCTTCGGATTCCAGCACCCGGACGACCGCTTCGCTGGCCTTCCGCCAGCGGTCGAAATAGCTCCGCGCGTCATGCAGTTCGCTCCACGCCACGAGCGCCAGCCCCCGGACCCCGTCCGGGCGGCGGATGGCGTAGTCGGCGGCGATGGTGGTGCCGAACGCGACCGCGACCAGAACCGGGTTCGCAATGCCGAAATGCCCGATCAGGGCCTCCAGGTCGCGGCGCTGGTTTTCGAGCGAGTACCCGAACGCCGGCGCGCCGGTCGCCGCGTGACCGCGCCGGTGATAGACCAGGCAGCGGTGGGTCTTCGAGAATTCGGCGATCTGGTGTTCCCAGTATTCGGTCCCGTGAATCTCGCCGTGGATGAAGACGATGTCGGGGCCGGCGCCGCTGATTTCGCAGTCGAAATCCCAACCGTTTGCGTGGATTGTCGCCATGCCGATGACGTCTCCGTTGCTTAAGTCTTCCTGAGCACGTTCACCCGGATGGGCTGGGGAAAATGGACCCCGTCAACCCGCGCCTCGCCGAAGGCCTCGAAGTTGGCCCGAAGCTCTGCCTCGTGGGCGGCGATCTTTTCGGCCCGCGCCGGGTTGATGGACACCGAATTGTCGCGCCAATCCTCGAACGCGCCGATAGGCCGGTCGGCCACGTAGATTGTTTCCGTCACCGCCTCGAAGCCGGCCGCCGGCGCCCGGCCGATGGCTTCGTAGGCGAGCGCCCGCACCTCGGTCTCGTCGTTGACGGCCTTCTGGAACCAGAACATGGGACCGTCGGCGACGGGTTCGGCGATGTAGAGGGTGCCGCCGGGCTTCAGGACCCGGCCCGCGTCCGACAACGCATCGTCCAGGCGGTCCATGGGAACATGGTGCAGGCTATTGAAATAGATCACCACGTCCGCCCCGCCGTCGGGCTCGGGAAGATTCTCGCCGGCGCCCTCGACGTAGGCTTCGTCCCCCACGCGCGCCTCGGCGCGGGCGCGCTCAAGTTGCCGGGCGCCCGGGTCGATGCCGACCGCCCGGCCGCCCTGTTCGGTCACATAGCGGGTCATATGGCCGTTGCCGCAGCCCACGTCCAATACCCGCTTTCCGGCGAGTGGGACATGCTCGCTCAGCACCTCGCCATGGGTGCGGACGGGGGCGGTTTTCCAGTCTTCGCTCATGGGCCGGAGCATGCCCGGCCAGGGCCGGATTGAAAAGACCCGAGCCGCCCCGGCAATCCCCCTCACCCAGCTTCGGCTAGGCTCGCTTCGCTCGCCAAGCCTGCGCAACCCTCTCCCTCCAGGGGAGAGGGTTAAAAGAAAAACTCCCTCCCCCTCGAAGGATTCCTCTGCGAAAGTCGCAAGGAGGGGTTTGTGTCGGGGGTTGGGGTGTATTGGG
>JAJECC010000017.1 GCA_022822205.1 Rhodospirillales bacterium
CTTCGCCCGGCTCGTGCGCGTCAACCTCATGCATCGAAAGCGCATCGACCGCCTCCTCGAACCCAAAACACCGCCGCCCGGAAACTCAAACCAAATGGCAATCCAATGGACGTGAAAGTTAAACCGGACACCAGTGGGCCCGGACCCGGCCATCCACGTGTGCGCCGCCCCCCGAAACGTGGATGCCCGGATCAAGTCCGGGCATGACGATAGCATAGCAATTATCGCGTCATACCCCGGCGCAAGTCCGGGGTATCCAGATTTTCAATTCGTGAACCACAGAGACGGTAGGTGAGTGAGGTGGGGGGGAAAGCTTGAACCGCAACTCCGCTAAAACGAGAATACCCTAATTGAGTACCGACCCTGAAGCAGTATCCATTTCCGGGAACGAATTTCATGAAGAGCATAATTCTGGCCGCCGCCGTCTTGGGCGCGATTGCCTTCGGCTCCGCCGTCCATGCCCGGGACAACGTCCTGCTGGTCATCGCCGACGACATGGGCGTCGAGGCATTGGGATGCTACGGGATCGGAAGGGACACGGCCCCGACGCCGAATATCGACGCGCTGTGCGGGCGCGGGGTGGTGTTCGAGAATTTCTGGTCTCAGTCCACCTGTTCGCCGACGCGGGCGACGATCCTGACCGGGCGCTACGGTTTCCGCACCGGTGTCGGGGGGCCGGCCGGCGGAGCAAACCCGGGCATCGGCCTGAGCGAGCCGTCGATCTTCAAACTCCTCGGGGCGCACGCGGTTGGGCGCTATGACAGCGCGGTCATCGGCAAATGGCATCTCTCCGACCAACGCAACGGCGGAGACGACAACCCGGCCCGGATGGGCGTGCCGCACTATGCGGGTTTCATGCGGGGCGGCCTGCGCGACTATTTCTCGTGGCGAAAGGTGGTGAACGGCCGGACCGAGCGGGCCGACCGGTACGCGACGACCGAATTCGTCGACGATGCCCTCCGCTGGCTGGAGCCGCGAAAGGGGAAGCCGTGGTTCCTGTGGCTGGCGATGACCGCGCCCCATGCCCCGTTTCATAAACCCCCGGAGGAACTGCTGGCCGACGAATTCAAGAGCCTTCCCGACCGTCCGCCGGGCCGGGACGCCCGCGAACACTACAAGGCGATGATCAACGCCATGGACACCGAAATAGGCCGTCTGCTGGACGGGATCGGCGAGCGCGAGCTGGCGAAAACCAACGTCATCTTCATCGGCGACAACGGCAGCCCGGCGCGGGTCGTCGGCGCGCCGTTCACCCGGCGAACCGCCAAGGATACCCTCTACGAGGGCGGGGTGCGGGTCCCGCTGGTCGTCGCGGGTCCCGCCGTGGACGGCGGGGGACGCACGTCGAAGGCGCTGGTGAACTCGACCGATCTGTTCGCGACCATACTCCATATGGCCGGTGTCGATGCCCGGGGCGCCGTCCCGGCGGGGATCGCTCTCGATTCGGTGAGCTTCCTGCCGGTCCTGCAATCCAGGGCCGCGGAAGGCTCCCGGGCGTTCATGTTCACCGACAAGTTCGGCGAACGCCGCCGCCGCGGATTTCGGGGCGGGAACCGTCAAGGCGGCGGCGCCGGCGCGCGGGGTCCCCGCGCAACTGCCGGCGGCGGTCGAACAGGCGGCCGGCCGCCATCCAGGCACGGCCGGGCGATTCGCGACGACCGCTACAAGCTCATTCGGTTTGCCGACGGATCGGAGGAGTTCTACGACCTCCGGCGCGATCCGTTCGAGCGGCGCGACCTGACCGCATCCGGCCTCTCCGGCGAGGCCGCCGAACGCCGCCAGGCATTGCTGAGACACCTCTCCCGCCTGACCGCATCGCGATAGGGGCGGAATGCTCCGGCGTTCCGCTCCGGGCAGCCATGACGAATGGAAGCCGCCGCTCAGCGGTTGATGGTGATCTTGTCCGTGCTCACATGGCGGTTGGGGTCGCCCTCGGTCGCATGCCAGTGGGCCTCGTCGGTGAGGCCCGTCGCCCCGTTGTCCGCCGAGCCCAACAGGTAGCGGCCGTTTTCATCCCGGACCAGGCGGCCCGCCTGACGAAGCGCATCGAGTTCAAGCGCGATTTCCCGCCCGTCCCGGCTGCCGAGCGCCTCCATGATCTCGGTAAAGTAGATGGGACCGGCCTCCAGCGCCTGCACGACGGTCTGGTAGCGGGCCGAGCCCTGCAGGTCGGGCGCGCCCGAGACGGTGGCCATCAGGGACCCTTTCTTGGACATGGGCATGGTGAGGTCGAAGCCCGCCTTGGCCCCGGTCGGCCCGTCGGTCTCCAATGACGGGTCCATGGGCATCCCCATTATCCCGGTCATCACGATGATGTCCCGGTCGGCCTGGAAGCGCGACGCCATGGCCCAATCCATTTCGTCCTGGGACCGGATATCCACGTCCGCGTCGGTGACGAAGACGTGCTTGGCGCTGAACACGCCGCCCAGCAAGGTGGAAATGACGTTTCGCGCCTGACCCGGCCGCTGCTGGTTGATGGCGATGCGGATTTGCTGCCCTTCGGCGCCGGACTGCGGCACGTGAACCGCCCGGACATCGACCCGGGCCGCCTTGAGCATGGCCCAAATCTGCGCTTCGAGCCGGATGCTCATCATGGCCGCCGATTCCACCTTGGCGAGGCTCTTGCCCGAACCGTGCAGCAGGGTCTGGTGCAGCACGTCGTCGCGGTGGGTGATGGCCGTAACGTGGAAAACCGGATCCATGTGCATGGCGCCGTAGTAGCCGACATACTCGCCATAGGGTCCCTCGGGCTCCACATAGCCGCGTTCGTCGAGGTAGCCTTCGACCACCATCTCCGCATCGGCCGGCACCATGATGTCGTTGGTCAGGCTCTTGACCAGGGGAACCGGCTCGCCGCGCAACGTGCCGACAAGGGTGATTTCGTCCGCCGGGATTCGCATTCCGGCGGCCATGAAGTCGATGGGGTGGGAGCCGAGGGCGAAGCTGATGGGCAGTTTTTCGCCGCGGCGCACCGCGGCGCGGTAGATGCGCTGCAAGTCGGAGGGCGCGGTCACGTTGGTTCCGCATTCGCGCTTGTTGCGAAGGCTCAAACGCCGGCAGCCCACATTGGTGACGTCGTTGTCGACGTCGAACGCATAGTCGATGGCCGACGAGATATACGTGCTCCCGTCGAAGGCGTGCTGGGGGTGAAACGGCAGTTTGGTGAGGTCCGCGTCGTCGCCTTCGAGCACCACCTGCTGCGCCGGGGCCCGGTCCCTGTCGACATGCACCACCGGCTGCTTGTTGGCGAGCCGGGCCTGGAAGGCCGGAACGATCTCTTCGACCGTGGTCTCGAGCGCGACCGCGAGACGCTTGCGGCTGCCCATGACGTTGGCGACCAGCTCCTGTTTCTCCGGACCCGCGCTCTTGAACCGCACGGCCTTGTCGCTGGCCTCGACGATCTTCGAAATATCGGCGAGGGCCACGTTTTCGTCGTGGGTTTCGACCTCGCCCTCGTCATCGAGGCGTTCGATAAAGCGGCGCAGACGGAATTTCTCCGTATCGACGGCCGCGGTTGCTGAATCCGGCACGATGTTCTCCCCTGTTGTGCTCAGCGTTGTGCCGCTGAAATCTTCTCGCTGCCGCCGTACGTCTTTCGCAGTTCGGCCTTGAGAATTTTACCCATGGCGCTCTTCGGCATTTCTTCGACGAACGCCATCCTGCGTGGAATTTTATAGCTCCCGATGCGGCCCCTGCAATGCTCGATGACGGCGTCCTCGTCGAGCGACGCACCCGGCGCCGGAACGATGACGGCGAACAACGCCTCGCCGAACTTCTCGTCGGGTACGCCGATAACCGCGGTTTCGTGGACCTCCGGGTGCTGATAAAGGGCGGCCTCCACCTCCGTGGTATAGACGTTTTCGCCGCCGGTGATGACCATGTCCTTCTTGCGGTCCTGTACGAACAGATAGCCGTCCTCGTCGAGGCGGCCGACGTCGCCGGTGTGGAACCAGCCGTCCTTGAACGCCGCCGAGGTTTCCTCGGGACGGTTCAGATAACCGGCGGAGACATTGGGCCCGCGGACCACCACCTCGCCGCTGTCGTCCGGCGAAACCTCGTTTCCGTCCGGGCCGAGAATCTTCATGTCGACGCCGACGACGGGCCGGCCGGCGCTCCTGAGAATTTCCAAATCGCCGCTTTCGATGGCCTGGCGGTGTTCCGGCGGATCGAGCGTCGTCAGGATGGGCGATGTCTCGGTCAGGCCGTAGCCCTGCAGGATATCGGCGCCGTCGAAGGCCTCCATGGTGCGCTTGATCCATTCGGCGGCCATGGGGGACGAGCCGTAAAGCATCACCCTGAGCGACGAGAGATCGAAGCTTTTGAAACTCTCCTCGCCGAGGGTCATGATGATCATGGTCGGCGCCATCATGCAGGCCGTGACCTTGTAATCCTGAATGGCGGTCAGCACGCCGGCCGGCGTGAAGACGGGCAGGAAGCAGTGCGCCGACCCGACGAGGGTAAAGCCGGTCGCCAGCAGGTCGGCGGCGTGGAACATGGGCGGGATATGCAGGTAATTGTCATCGATGGCCGCGCCCATGACGAGGCCGACCTGCATCCCGTTCGAAACGATATTCAGGTGGGTGAGGGGAACGCCCTTGCTGCGTCCCGTGGTGCCGCCCGTATAGAGCATCAGCGCGATATCGTCTTCGGCGGCGGGATGGGGCGGCAAGGGGTCGTGACCGGCGATCAGCCCGTCGGCGGACGGCCACGGCGCCTCGTCGGTCTCGGGCCCCAGGAACACCAGATGATCCTTCCAGGGGGCGAGCTCGGGCGTATCGGCCAGGTCCTCGAATCCGGGACCCAGCAGCAGCCATGAACACTCCGCGTTTTCCAGGATGTACCGGATCTCCGGCGGCGCGAGGCGCATGTTGATCGGCACGGGCACCGCCCCGGACCAGTATCCGGCGTAGAGCGCCTCCTGATAGCGGAACGTATTGGGCGAGACGATCCCGTACCGGTGGGTCGGCTTGATGCCCAGCGATCCCAGGCCGCCCGCCAGCCGGGCGATGCGGTCGACTTCTTCCGCCCACGAGTAAGTCGCTTCGGTATCGATGATTGCCGTCTTGCCGCCGAACACGCGCTCCGCGCGGGTCAGCGCCGAGGTCATGGTCAACATGGAAGGCCTGCCCTGTGTATTCTATGGTTGCATGGATTGTAGCGCCGTTCCGGGGTCAAAATCCAACCCGGATCGCGCGAGCCACCAATACGAAGGCCACGCCATGACCAAATCCAATTCCCGCCCCGGACTGTCGACGCGGGCCATCCATGCGGGCGAGGGGCCGGATCCCGCGACCCGGGCGGCCGCGCCCAATATCGCCATGTCGACGACCTTCGTCGCCGACGACCTGGTCGGTTTCTCCGCGCACGATCAGGACGACGACGCGCCGTTCATCTATACCCGCTGGGGCAACCCGACGGTCCGGATGCTGGAGGACAAGATCGCCGCGCTCGAGGGAACCGAGGCCTGTCTTTGTCTGGGTTCCGGCATGGCCGCGGCAAGCGCCGTATTTCTAACGGCCTTGTCCGCCGGCGATCACACCATCGTCTCCGACGTCTCCTACGCCGGTGTCGCCGAACTGGTTCGCGATACGCTGCCGCGCCTGGGCATCGAGGTTTCGCTTGTCGACATGACCGATCTCAGGGCCGTCGAGGCCGCTGTCCGCCCGAAAACCAAACTCATCCATACGGAAACGCCGGCCAACCCCATTTGCCGGCTGACGGACCTGCCCGCAATCTCCGCCATCGCGCGCACCGCCGGCGCCCTGCACTCGTGCGATGCGACGTTTGCGTCTCCAATCGGCCAGTCCTCGGCCGGGCTCGGGGTCGATCTGGTGATGCAGTCCAGCACCAAGTATATCGGCGGTCACGGGGATGCGGTCGGCGGGGCAATCTCCGGGCCGAGGGAACTGGTAGAGAAGCTGCGGGCCGAGGCGGCCATTCACTACGGCGGCGTGCTGTCTCCGTTCAATGCATGGCTGATCGCGCGCGGCGCCGCGACGCTACCGATCCGGATGCGGGCCCACCAGGAAGGCGCCATCACGATCGCCGAATGGCTCGAAGGCGATCCCCGGGTCAGCCGGGTGATCTATCCCGGCCATTCGAGCCACCCGCAGCACGATCTCGCCAAGCGGCAGATGGAGAACTTCGGGGGGATGATGGCGTTTCAGGTCGGCGACGCCCCAACGGGCGCCGAAATCGCCCGGCGCATGATCGAAGAACTCGCCGTGATCCACTATGCGGTCTCCCTCGGCCACCATCGGTCGCTGATCTGGTGGATGCCCACGGACGAACTCAACGACAGTTCGTTCCGGCTCGAAGGCAGGCAGCTCGAGCATTTCCGGGACTACGCCGGCGACGGGTTCTTCCGCTTTTCCGTCGGACTGGAGGACCCCGAGGATTTGATCGCCGACCTGGACCGGGTGCTGGGTTAGGGGGAATTTCCATATCACCCTCCACTCATTTTAAGATTCACCCCCACCCCGACCCTCCCCCGTCGAGGGGGAGGGAGAAATTATTCCCTCTCCCCCGGAGGATTCCTCTGCGAAAAGGGGATTCTCAATGTGTTTGTGATGTGATTCATTGGTGTCATCAACCGTTGGAGGGGTCGATGAGCGGCAAGGGTCAG
>JAJECC010000163.1 GCA_022822205.1 Rhodospirillales bacterium
CTGGTGAGCTCGCTGAGGGGCGGCAGCTGCTCGCCCGGGGCCAGCGTACCGGACATGATTTGATTGCGAAGAAGTGAGGCCACCTCGGCGTGCAGAGGGACGGCTTCTCGCTTCATCGCAGGGAGATTCATGTTGACTCTCAAATCTTCAGTGAATAAAGGTACAAAGGTCTAGTACTTTATATACACGATTCGGGTTTTGTTTGCAAGGGATTTGCCGATCCTTAAGCCTCTGAATCGAAGGGGGGCGAGTTGTCACAAGCTGATAATCCAAAGCGCAATATCGCCGAGCTGGAGAACATTGCCGCGAAGTTGCGCCTGCGGGTGGTCGAGATGGTTGCGCCGACGGGCCAGGGTTATGTTCAACAGGGCTTGGGTTCGGCCGATATATTCACGGCCTTGTATTTCGCAGAGGCGCGCGTTGATCCCGAGAACCCGAATTGGGAAGACCGCGACCGTGTGTTTCTGACCACCGCACACAACACGGCCATCTTCTACGCCACGTTGGCCGAGCGCGGCTTTTTTGAAACCGAGCGGCTGTCGACCTACTGCAAGGACGGATCTCAATTGGAGATCAACGCGTCTGAGCGCATGGGGCAGTTTGTCGAAGCGACCTGCGGCTCACTTGGCCAGGGCCTTTCGGTCGCCGTCGGCACGGCGCTGGCGGCCAAGCGTCAGGGGCGTCCGGCCAGGTGCTATGTGGTTTTGGGTGACGGTGAGATGCAGGAGGGACAAGTTTGGGAAGCCCTCATGTCCGCCGGCGCGTGGGGCCTCGACAATCTCTGCGTCATTCTCGACTTCAACGAGATGCAGTGCGAGGGACACATGGATAACGTGATCTCCCTCCGCCCGGTTACGGACAAACTCGAGAGCTTCGGCTTTGCGGTGCAAGACATCGACGGCAATGACATGGCCTCGATCCTGAACGCCCTCGATGCAGCCCGGGAAACCAAGGGCAAACCTGCGTTCATCAACGCAAATACGCTGGTTGGAAAAGGAGTTCCCGCCTTGGAAGGCCTCATGGCGCATCAGCTCATGTTCCCGCCGGAGGTGGCCGAGAACGCCATTGCCGTTCTGAAGGAAAACCTCTCATGAACCAGGCCCATCAACTCGAGAAGTTTGAGGCCGCCGACTTCATCAACCGGACCCACAGACCCATCCCGCGGTCATACGGCGACGCGCTTCTGGCAGCAGCCAAAAAGGACAAGCGCATCGTCGCCCTGACAGCCGACCTGGCCACGCCTACCGAAACCGACATCTTTCGCGACGAACTGCCGGAACGCTACCACAACGTTGGCATCGCGGAGGCCAATATGATCGGGCTGGCAAGCGGCATGGCGCGGGCAGGCGAGATCCCGTTCGTGCACACCTTCTGCTCGTTCGCCACGAAGCGATGCTACGACCAGATCACCATGCAGGCCGCCTATCCCAACCTGCCGATCAAAATCGTGGGATTCCTGCCCGGGGTGGCGACCCTGCTCGGTGTTTCCCATCAGGCCATCGAGGACGTGGCGATCATGCGGGCCATCCCCAACCTGGTGGTCCTCGATCCGTCCGGTCCGGAGTATCACGCCTCGGCCGTCGACGCGGCGCTCGCCCATGACGGTCCGGTATACATGCGCCTGAAACGGCCCGAGACCCCGCCGGAGAACGATATCGTTGCCAAGGATTTCAGGAAGGGCGAGGGCATTCTGGCCCGGGAGGGCGGCGATCTCACGATCATCGCGGCGGGCCTGTCCGTCACGGAGGCCCTCGCCGCCGCGGACCGGTTGGCCGCCGACGGAATTGAAGCCTCCGTCGTCGATATGGCCTCGATCAAACCGCTGGACGCCGATCTGGTCATCGACCGCGCCAAGGCGACGGGCGCCATCGTAACCGCGGAAAATCACTCGGTGATCGGCGGCCTGGGGTCCGCCGTGGCGGAGGTTTTGTGCGACGCCGGGATCGGGCTGCCTTTCAAGCGGGTGGGCTTGGCCGACCGGTTCGCCGAAGGGGGCTCCACCCCGTATCTCATGAAAAAGTACGGATTGGACAGCACGGCGATCATCAAAGCCGCCCGAGACGTTTTCGGGAAAAAGGGCTGAGGACCGGTCAATGGCCGACCGAGCACCGCTCGCCATGGTTACGGGCGCCGCCGGAGGGATCGGGACGGCCCTCTCGCATCGGCTCGCAAACGACGGTTGGCGCCTGCACCTGGTGGATATCGATCACGACCGGCTTGACCAACTCGGTGGAGACCTGCCGGGCGGCGCGACCTATAAGGAGAGCCGGCTCGATGACCGGGAAGCCTGCGATGACGCACTCCCGGACGGCGAAGAGATCGACGCGCTGGTCCACCTGGCCGGCATATTCGTCGCCGACGACCTCAAGCCGGAGAGCCGGGACGTCTACGACCGGACCATGCAGGCCAACGCCACGAACGCATTGGACCTGGCCGGCGCGGCGTTGCCCCATATGCGGGATGGCGCCAGCATCGTCTTCGCCTCGTCGATGGGATTTAACCGGGGCGTGCCCGACCGCATCGCGTACTCGATGGCCAAGGGCGCCATCGTCGGTCTGACCCGCGCACTGTCGCGCCGGGTCGGCGGCCGGGGCATCAACGTCAACGCCGTGGCGCCCGGCATCATCGATACGTCCATGCCGCGCGACTTGATCAACGAACGCGGGCGGGAGGCGCTCATCTCCTCGATTCCCCTCGGCCGGTTCGGCCGGCCGGAGGAGGTCGCGGGCGTAATCGCATTTCTGATCTCCGAGGACGCCTCCTACATGACGGGACAGGTCATCAACATCGATGGCGGGGTTATCAATGGCTGATCAGGGCCGACGGAAGATTCGAAGGAGGACGGCATATGCTGCTTGAGGGGGAGACGACATTCGACGACGCCCCGTTCGACGGGATCAGTTTCGATCTTTGCTCGCGCCGCAAGGATGTCGTCATGGTGAGCGCGGATTTGAGCAAGTACACCCAAATCATCCGGGTAAAGGAAGAGCTGCCGGATCAGCACCTCGACGTCGGGATGGCGGAACAAAACCTGATCTCCGTCGCGGCCGGCGTCGCCAAGGCGGGTTTTGTCCCGGTGGCGACCACGTTCGCCGTCTACGCGACCCGGCGCGCCTATGATCAGATGGTGATCTGCATGGGAACCGGTCCGCACACCAGTATTGTCGTTGGATTTACCCCGGGCATCGCCAATCCGGCGCGGATTCATCACCAGGCGGCGGAGGATTTGGGCATGCTCCGGTCGGTTCCGAACGCGACCGTCATCGACCCCATGGATGGCACCGACTTCAAGCAGGCGCTCGACGTCGCCGTCGACCTGCCGGGCCTGGTTTATATGCGGGGTCATCGAGGCAATACCCCGCGGCTTCTCGATCCGCAGAGGTTCAGGTTTGAACTGGGCAAGACGTATCGCCTGCGTTCCGGTAGCGGGACCGGCATCATCGCCACCGGCCACGCCACCCAATGGGCATTGGAAGCCTCCGGAATACTCGAGGATCGCGGGATCGATCATTCGCTCCTTCACGTTCCGACGATCAAGCCGGTCGACGAGGCCGGGTTGGCGGACTTCTGCTTTGCCCACGACCGGATCGTCACCATAGAGAACCACCAGATCGTCACCGGTCTCGGGAGCCTCGTTGCCGAGGTGGTTTCCGATGTCGGCGGCGGGCCTCGCATCACACGTCTCGGGGTGCCCGGCAGTTGGGCGCCCGGCGGCACGCTGCCGTATATCCGGGAACAGCTTGGATTGGATGCCGCGGGACTTGCGGATCGAATCGGCGAGGCCGGCCGATGAGCACCGGTTCCAACAGCCGCGTCCGGAATTTGGAAATCCTCGCGGCCAAAATCAGGCGCAATACCCTGGACATCTGCATGCAGCGCGGCGGCTACGCGGGGCAGGGCGTCGCCTTGGCCGATATCGCGGCGTGCCTCTACTTTGACGAGCTGCGTCCCGACGGCAGGGGCTGGTTCCATGACCGGTTCGTGCTGTCGAACGGGCACGACGCCATCATGACCTATGCGGCGTTGGCGGAGCACGGCTCCTACACCCTCGAGGAGTTGCGGACCTACAACGCCGATGGCACGAAGATCGATCAGAGTCCCATCGAGGGGCAGCTGGGGTTTGAAATCACCGCCGGTTCGCTGGGGCAGGGGCCGTCGCAGGCGGCCGGTATCGCTTGGGCGGAACGGCAGAGGGGAACCGACAAGCGAATCTATTGCCTGTTCTCCGATGGCGAGCTTCAGGAGGGCAATGTTTGGGAGGCCGCCATGTTCGCCGCTCACCAAAAGCTCTCCAATCTGGTCTACATCATCGACAACAACGACCTTCAGGCCTCGGGCGCCACGACAAACGTAATGAGCGTCGAGCCGGTTCCGGAGAAATTCGAGGCGTTCGGGTTCTTTGCGCGGCGGGTCGACGGAAACAGCGTCACCGAAGTGCTCGAGGCGTTCGAGGAGGCCAAAAGCGTTACCGGCAAACCTTATGTGATGGTTTGCGATACCCGGCTCTTCGCCGGAATCGGCTGCCTGCGTGAAGCGCTGCCCATGGCGCACTACGTCGCGCAAAACGCCGCGGACTGGGAGGCGGGACTGGCGGAAATCGATGCGAAGATCGCGGCTTTGGCCGGCGGGGCGTGATTTTGAAATCAGTGAGGATTTAACGATGAGCAGTGATTCGGCGGACAACAGGCCGCTAACCGGCAAAGTGGCGGTGGTTACCGGGGCGGGGCGCGGAATCGGCCGGTCAATCGCCCTGGCGCTTGCCAGGGCCGGAGCTGACCTGGCCATTTGCTCCCGCACGCGCGCCGAGCTCGAAGCGACGCAGGAGGCCGTCGCGGACCTCGGTGCCCGTTGCTCCGTCGGTGTCGCTGATCTTTCCGATCCGAAGGCGACGGAATCCGTCTGCAACGAAATTCTCGCCGAATTCGGGGAGGTCCATGTGCTGGTCAACAATGCCGGTGCGCAGCTCGAGACCGCTCCGGTCGCGGAGTCCGATCCGGATCGGTGGTGGAAGACGGTCGAGGTGAATGTGCGCGGCCCCTATCTGGTTACCCGGTTTCTCCTTCCGGGTCTCGCGGACGGAGCGAAGATCATCAATCTCTCCTCCGGCGTGGGCCTGACCGCCGGCAACCGGAACAGCTCGTACCATGTCGCCAAGTCCGGGCTGCACATGTTGACCGAGTCGCTGGCCAACGAGCTTTGGCCGCGCCGGATCGATGTCAACAATCTTATCCCGGGTCCGGTCGCGACAACCAACTTTACCCGCGAGGCACCGGGGGCGGCGACGCCCGATGAAGTCCTGGAACGTTTCGGCGCCGAGACGCCGCCCAACTTCCCGCCGTCGGAGCGCCTGAAGCATCCGGACGAAATAGGCGAGTTTGCGCTTTACCTGGCAACCCGCCCTCTCGGCGGCCCCACCGGTCAGACATACTCCCTCGCCCGGCGTCCGCTGTGAGCCGGACGTGAAGAAATCCGTTGACATTTCGCCGACTTTTTATAAAGGTATAGACGTATAGCACTTTATACAGCCCGATTTATCGAAATTCCGAAGCAAGGAGGGCTTCATGAAACTCCTCAAATCAGCAGTAACCACGGTTGCGCTCGCCTTTCTCCTGACAACGGGAATTGGCGAGACGGCAATCGCTCAAGACAAATGGCCGACAAAGCCGATAAACATCGTGGTCTCGTTCAAGGCGGGCGGGAACGCCGATATCGTCGCGCGAATGAACGCTGACGCGCTCAGCAAAGAGCTGGGCGTGCCGGTCAACGTTCTGAACAAGCCTGGCGGCGCTCACATCCCGGCCACCATGTTCGTCCTCAAAGCGCCGGCGGACGGCTATACATTGTTCAACTGGTCGCCGCCGAGCTTCATGGTCGTGCCGTTGACGCGCAAGGTCCCCTACAAGCCGCTGCGGGACTTCATTCCGCTGTTCGCGGGGATCTCCGCGTCAAACGCTCTCTATGTGCGCGCCGATTCCCCATACAAGACATTTGAGGAATTCGTGAAGGGCGCCAAGGCCAAGAAACTCACCATCGGCGTCAACAACCTGGGTGCGCCGCCCAACCTTTCGGCCGTGCAGATGGCCAAGGAGTTCGGGCTGGAGTTCAAGACGCTCGCCCTGAAGACCGTTCCGGCAACCATGACCGGCTTGCTCGGCGGCCAGGTCGACGTTGCTGTCGGGCAGGTGGCCTCGATCCACAAATATGGTGATAAGGTTCGCCCGTTGGTCATCCTGGACAACGACCGCAAGGCCTTCTACGCCAAGGACCTGCCGGGCGTGCGAACGGTCGGGGAAGTGTTTCCGGGCAAGAACGCGGGGACGTGGGTCCACGGCGGTTTGGCGGTGAAAGCGGGCACGCCTCAGCACATCGTCGACCGGCTGCTTGAAGCCAGCAAGGTGATGGGAAAGCCGGCGTTCATCGCGAAGGTTCCCAAGAGCGTGAGCTATGACTGGGTTCACGGCACCGAGGCCACCCGCAAGAAAATACAGGACGGTATCGATCTCTATTCGCCGCTCCTGGCAAGTCTTGGCCTGTTGGTGAAGAACTAGAAACAAGTTGGTGCGCCGGGGTGTCGTTCCCGGTCCCCGGCGCACCAACCTAACTCGGGTGGGGACATGATTACGCAGCGCGCCGCAAATATAGCGTTCAATATCCTGGTGATCGTGGCGGCCGTTTTCTTCGCGCTGGAAGCGGAGACGTTTCAAACCTCTGGATTGCTCGCCAGTACGGGCTTGCCGTCCAAATTCTTTCCCCAGCTCATGCTGGCTTTCATCGGCCTCTGCTCGGTAATCGTGATCGGGGCCTATGTATTCCGGGGCTTTGCGGGCACCGATAAGGGCGCCTCGGTCTTCGAAGACGGCGGCGCGGCCCGGCGCGGCCTTCTTGTCCTGGCCGTAGCGGTTGCCTGCTACCTCGTTTGGTCCCTCTGGAGCTTCATTCCCATGTTGATCCTCATCGGCCCGGCTTGCGCGCTGGCCATGGGCGTGAGGTCGCCGTGGATGTACGTATCGTTGCTGGTGATGTCGGGTATCGTCTATCTCGTCTTCACCCAACTCTTGAACGTTCAACTCACATAGCGGGCGGGAACGATGTTCGCCGGATTTGACGTTGTCGCCCAGTCCATCGGCCAGCTTGCCGAGCCGATAACGCTTGCGCTGCTCGTCGGCGGCATCGTTCTCGGCCTCATCATCGGCGTGTTGCCGGGTCTCGGTCCGCCCATCGCGATTGCCCTGGCGCTGCCGTTTACCTTCCACCTGGAACCGATCGCGGCAATCATTCTCCTGCTGGGAATCTATTCCGCCGCCATTTACGGCGGGTCCATCTCGGCGATCGCCGTCGGTATTCCCGGAACCGGCGCCGCCATCGCCACCGTCCAGGACGGCAATAAGATGTTCAAGGCCGGCAAGGGCGGTGAGGCGCTCGGCCTCTCGTTGACCGGGTCGATCATCGGCGGGCTGTTCAGCGTCATCTGCCTCGCCTTTATCGCGCCGATCCTGGCCACCGTCGCGATCAAATTCGGACCGCGGGAGTTCCTGGCCATCAGTGTGTTCGGCCTGGTCGTTGTCGTTCGGGTGGCGGGCGAAAGCCTGTCCAAGGGGCTGCTGGTCGGCGCACTCGGCATCTTCCTGACGACCTGGGGCCTTGATGAGCTGAACGGAACCGAGCGTTACACGTTCGGCAGCTACCACTTGTATGAAGGCATCCCCCTCGTTCCGTTTCTCGTCGGGGTGTTTGCCGTGTCCGAGGTTCTGATCGGCGCTGAGCGCGCCCTTCAGAAACTCGACTTCGATCAGACCAGTCTGACCGTGAAACTGCCGGGCTGGGGCAAGCTGATGAAGATGAAGGACGTGTTGTTCCGGTCGTCCGCTTTGGGAACCGTCATCGGAATCATCCCGGGCGAGGGCGCGGCCGTCGCCGCGTTCTTCGCTTATTCCGAGGCCAAGCGGCGGTCCAAGACGCCGGAGAAGTTCGGCACCGGACACGACGAAGGCATCGTCGCCCCTGAAACGGCCAACAACGCCACCGTTGGCGGCGCCCTGGTACCCACGCTGACCCTGGGCGTTCCGGGCAGCCCTGCCGCCGCCGTTCTGCTGGGGGCGTTTCTCATACACGGGCTGGCGCCGGGGCCGAAGCTCTTCGCCGAGCGGCCGGACATGATGTACGCCATCTTCATTGGCCTTTTCATCATCAACATTCTGATGATGGTCATCGGGCTGATGGCGATCCGTTTCGCGGCCAAGCTGATCCAGGTGCCGACGACGTTCATCGTGCCCACGGTATTGCTGCTGAGCTTCGTCGGAATCTTCAGCGTCTCCCACAGCTTCTTCAACGTCGGCGTGCTGCTGGGCGCCGGCATTCTCGGTTATGTCGTGCGGAAGCTGGGATACTCAATTGCGCCGCTCAGCATTGGATTCGTGCTTGGACCGATCCTGGAGAACTCGCTTCGCCAGTCCCTCGTCATCGCGGACGGAAGCGTCGGTGAATTCTTCAACACGCCGATCGGTCTCGGGATATACGCCGCGCTGGCGCTGACGATCTTCGGCGGGCCGTTGGCCGGTTGGGTGAAGAACAAAATGTTCCAGCGTGCGGAGGATGCATGATGAGCGGCAATGAAAATCGGCCCAATATTCTGATCTTCTATTCCGACCAGATGCGCGCCGACGCCATGGGGTGCGCCGGCAACCCGGTCGTCAAAACCCCGTACATCGACCGATTGGCCAACGAGGGCGTCCATTTCACGGACGCCTACGTCTCCTATCCAGTCTGCTGCCCGTTTCGCGCATCTTTGTTCACCGGCAAGTACGCGCAGGGGCACGGCCTGTACCAGAACCACTTCCCGCTCCGCGCCGATCAGATATTCCTGGCGCGGCTCCTGAAGGACGCGAGGTATCGCACCGGATACGTCGGCAAGTGGCACCTGGAGGGCGGTCCGCGGCCCGGGTTCGTCCCGCCGGGAGAGAGGCGGTTCGGGTTCGATTATTTCATCGGCTTCAACCGCGGACACTTCTATCTCAAGTCCATCTTCTACAAGGATGATGACCAGCCCTATCACTGCCCTCGTTGGGAGCCCGACTACCAGACCGAGCATCTGATCGACTTCATCGAGCAATCGGTCGCGAAGGATGACGGCGATCCCTTCTTCGGGTTTGTCTGTTACGGGCCGCCTCACTTCCCGAACGTCATGCCCGACCATCTCAGGAACCTCTACGACCCGGCGGAGATCAACCTGCCGCCGAGCATTCTCAGCCCCGAGGAACACGAAGCGGAGCGTCAGTTACGCCTCAAATACGACTACGCGGGGAACCCGAAATCCGAAGATCACAGCCACGCCGGAGACGGACACAAGCCGCAGGGCGAACGGGAGACGGAGGAGGAGACCCGAAAATTCATCGCCGAGTATTACGGCATGATCACCGGCGTCGACCACAATGTGGGCCGTGTCCTTAATGCCCTGGACCGGCTGGACATCGTCGAGGACACCATCGTGATCTTCCTCAGCGATCATGGCGACATGCTTGGTCAGCATGGATACTACTGCGGCATCAAGAAGACGGCGTACCGGGCGGCCATGCAGGTCCCGTTCATCGTTCGTTATCCCGGCAAGTTTCCTGCCGGCAAAAAGGTCGACGCGCTGATCGATGTCGCCGTCGATACCATGCCCACCCTGCTCGAGCTGTGCGGCATTCCCACCCCGAATTCCGTGCACGGGACGAGTTATCTGCCGCTCCTGGACGGGACGGCGGCGGAGACCCGTGAAGCGGTCATGTATCAGTCGATGAAGATGCCGGACGGCGACATTTCGGAGTTTACCTGCATGCCCGAGCGCGGGATTCGGACAAAGGACTGGCTCTACGTGCGTCAACCCGAGCGCCGGAAGATGCTGTTCGATCTCCAAAACGATCCCGACGAGATCAAGAATCTTGCCGATGACGGTTCACTAACCGGGCTGATGGACGAATTCGATGAACGCATAAAGGCGCACATGGAGGAGACCGGCGACGACTGGGATCTCTGCCTGGACTTCCCGCCGGAGAACTACCTGACCCAGGCTGAGGGCAGGAGGTACATGGACGAGTTGGTTCCCCGCGCCATTCGGGTCCCCTGACGGGGAAATTCAAGTCCATGAGCTTCAACCGGCCCATCAAAATAAAAAAAATCGAAGCGCTGCCCATTCGAGCCAGCGGCGGGGTAAGCCCCAACATGGCGCTCGGGTTGATGCCGACCCGCCCGGCGTTGCTGGTCCGGATAGACGACGATCAGGGCTGCTATGGCTGGGGCGAGGTCTGGGCAAATTTCCCGCCCCGCGCGAACCTCCACAAAACCCATCTGATGGAAGATGTGATCGCGCCGCGCCTCGAGGGCTTCACCTTCACCGAGCCCGGGGAGGCTGACGGGTTCCTTCGTTCGAAGCTGTCGACGTACTTCCTTCATGTCGGTCAGCTTCAAGTTTTCGAGCATCTGTTGGCGGGTATCGATATTGCGCTGTGGGACCTTGCGCTGCGCAGCGCCGGTTCAAATTTCGCCGCGCATATGGGATTGGATAACGCGAGCGCGGCCTGCTACGCGAGCTCGATCAATCCACCGGATCTCAAGCGGTTGATGCCGCGACATGCCGACTGGGGTCAGTCCCTGTTCAAGTTGAAGATCGGGTTCGACGACGATGCCGACCGGGACTTCGTCGAAAAGGCCTACTCCATTCGGCCGGCGGGCACGAGCATCATGCTGGACAACAACCAGACGTGGGACCGGCCGCATGCCGAAAGCATGCTCAAGTCGCTGGAGGAATTCGATCCGTTGTTCTCCGAGGAACCCATACCGGCCAACTCGGGATTGGGCGAATGGGAGCAGCTTGCGAAGGCGACGTCGATCCCGTTGGCGGGAGGCGAGAACATCTATGGGGTCGACGAGTTCCTGCGAATGGCGGGGGCCGGTTTGAAGTATGTCCAGCCCGACGTTGCCAAATGGGGGGGCGTGTCGGGCGCGCTGAAGCTGTCCGATCGGCTTCCCGACGGGGTGGCGCTTTGGCCTCACTTCATGGGAACCGCGGTCGGCCAGATGGCCGCGCTGTCCATCGCCGCGGCCGTCGGCGAATCCACGACCTGCGAGATGGACGTCAACGAGAACCCGCTCAGGACGGATTTGTGCGGTGATGTTCTGGGTATCGATAACGGGCGTGTCGCACTTCCAGAGGGACCTGGACTGGTGACCCCTCCGGTGGCGGAGCGGCTCGAGGAGTATCGGGAGCCTCCGAACTAAAGGAGGTGGTAAGCCCAAAATCGGGAGGACCAAATATAGTCCGTGGTTTTCGCCATCGGGTCCCTGCCGTCATAGGAATTTTTCCCTGTTCATCAATCAGGGAATTGAGCCGCTGAAACCCTGTGTTCTGCATGCCTTAATAGGCTTCGTCATTTTAAATCCGTTTTCTTCTAGCCAGCCTCGGATATCGCTACTCCCACCGCCGACCGAACGCTCCACCAAACCGATCGCCCCCAAAGTATCGCAAGGCTTCTCGGGCCCAGTGCGACAGCAAAAATCAACCGAACTTCGCAATCCAAGCGCAGCTTGCCTGTGTCGATTTCCGTTTCTCGAAACTAGAGCGTTTCACGTTTATTCGGAATCGATAGGGGATTCCGTCAAGGTTTGATTTGTGATTCAAGATGGATGCTGGGTAAGGAGGCCAGTATCCTCGGCCCGGGTGGCCGACAGCATCGAGTCGGACATTTTCGACCAGTCCCGGGCGCGCGCGACCGGGTCGGCCTGACCAGGCGGGGCCGCTGACGCCTTCGGTGGTGCGGCTACTTGAAACCCTCCTCCGCGACGACGACAACCCATGGGTGATCGCCGGACAGTAGGCCGGCAGCCAACCGTGCCGTATGCTCACGGCATCACCAGTGCGGATTCCTCGACATCCTAGAGACAGACGGTTCGTTGTCTGGAGCAGGGCCTGACGGATAGCTGCACTTGTTCGCCTCAATTTGAGCTTATCCGCCCCTTCTTCTTGTCCGAAGTGTGTAGCATTTTTCCGACATGACGACGCTGACGCTCCGGAAATCTACAAGCCCAAATCAGATTGTCCTTTTCCTCGGTCACGGTCTTTTGCGCCCACTCCGCGGGCGGCTGCCGCAGCCGGCATCAGAAAAGCCTCAAGCGCACCGACAACACCATCCAGCGGCCCGGGGTCGACGCTCAGATCTTGCTTGAAACTCTCCCATTGCTGGCGCTTCACGGCATCTTTCGCGAATGCTGGCGACAACCCGTCCGGGACCCCATCCGGGATCGCCGTGCCACACCGCGTAAAGGTCGCTGATATCGCCCCTGTGAGACGCGATCGATCGATCTCGAAAGCTCGGCTCATGATCCACAGGTCGTAATAGTCCTTCATCCGGCTGTTCGCCATGCCGAGATCCACCATGGCCTGGAATTTCTCGGCAACCACGGTCTCCCGAGCGTAACCGCGCAGCCGCGGCGCCGGCATGTCGAGCAGGACCGGATAGTCGAGCCACTCGGCCGGGGGTTCGGTCGCATCGCCAAAACCGACATCGACATTGACGGTGATGCGAGCCCCCGCGATGTCTGCGGCCGTCCGTATGCGCAGCCCGCCATACTCGTTCTCCTCGCGGATACGGCTGATCCGCGCTGCACCGGCATCGAACACGACCCCGTCCGGCTGTTCCTGGCCCAGCACCTCCCTGAAAACGTCCAGGACAGCGTCCGGCGCCGGATCGCCGTAACCCAGGAGATCGAGATCGCGCGTGCCGCGAAACGGCTCATCGAACCACGTCATAAGCAACATGGCGCCCTTGAGAACGAAACGGTCGGCGTGTCGGGATTGCGCGAGGCGATAGAGCAGGCGCTCGATCGCATAGTGTGTGAGGATTAGATCGAAATTCTGGCTCTTCTCCTTGCTGATCTTGAGGAGGCGGGCCCGGACCGAGGCGCCGATGTTCGTGACCTCCCTAGGCATTGGCGGTGAGCGCCTCGAGATACGGGCGGACTACCGTGGCGACGCCGCCGCGCTCCGCATGCCGGGCGATCTCGGCGGGGCTCGCCTTTCGCTGCCGGAGCGCCTCCTGCAGGCCCTCCAGCGCGACCGTCAGCCCGACCTTCCGGCGATGCCGGAAGCAGTCGGCGACCGTCTTGGCGACGCCGAAGACCTTCACGGGAACATTCTCGATATGCACGGTCATGACGTCGTCGGAGAGCAGCGCGTCCGTGAACCGCACGATTCGCATCGCCGGCCTTCCCTCCTTCGGCATCCAGTCCCTGGTGCCGATCGCCATCCAGACCGCGCGCGGAAGCTGGTCGGTCAGGTCGTGATAAGCCAGCGCCGACACTAGGCAGACGACGCCCTTGGGAACGCGTTTGGTAGCTTCCGCAAGGCTGTGGTTGGCGTCGAGCGGCGCGTCGGGCAGCTGGTAGAGCCCGCGCGCTAGGCGGATGATGTCACCGCCACGGACCATTCTGCCGATTGTGGCTGCGGTGATCCCATTTACCTTGAACTCCGACAGGCGCATCATCCCCTGGGATCGTAGGAGCTCGACCGCCTGATCGCGCTGAGTGTCCGGTGTCGCCATTGATACTTTCTCAATAGATTTGAACTCTCTCTTATGAGTTTATATATCAGAGAATTCAGGACAAATAAAGTACAGGTTGGCCGAGTGCCCCCCCTTGAAAGTGGTCTAAATTTGTTAACGGAGTCGATCAATCGCTCAACGGCCCAAAGCTTATAGCACACGATATCCAGACCTGGGTCACGAGGGTCGGCATCAAACCAATCCAGACCTACTCCGGCAGTCCTTGGGAAAACGGATACAACGAGCGATTTAACGGAACGCTACGCCGCGAAGCTCTTAATGCCGAGTGGTTCTCGACCAGCCTCGAACTTAGTGGCTTTGTGGCATTAGCCACTGAGTCGTGAATCAAGTGGCCAGGTTAGGCTGGATGGCTGGCCTGGGCAATGGACATTCCCTTGAACCGGCTCGGGTAGTACATGGGCAGATTGACGATGGTATCCCGGACCGGTTCACATCTTCCCGGGTGATTTTCCTGGCGGGGGTTTCGGGTCCGATCACTTCGCGAATAACCGCTGCCACCCGCCTGAAAGTGACCATTGTGGTCGGCGCCACGGTCCCGGCCCTTTCCGTGAGAAACCGATCCAGCATCTCGTCAACCGTGACGCCGCGTTCATCCAATGTAATGGCGTTGTCGGAGTCATCGGTGACAGGAGGCGAGGTTTCACTGATCTCGGCAAGACTGTTCGGCACCTCCGGAAGCCGGATCGCCTTCAGGGAGTCTTCCATCATCGGGCTTATCGGCGACATGAGGAATGTCTGGCTGCCCACCTTCACCAGCGAGCCCTTCTCTACGAGCTGGGACAAGACAAACCGCTGTTCGGTCTCGTCAGGGGGATGGATTTGCTTGGTTCCGATATGACGCGACGCTCCGCATTTCACCCCACCAGCGTGGATCGCGGATCTCGATGCCGCAATTGAAGAAGTTTCCAAATCCCTGCCGTAGCCGGGCCCGTCCGGACCATGCCTTTCCGTGGCACGGCACAGCTGCGGTCAGGCGCGCTTCACCCAAACAATCGGAGCTGCCCAAAGTAGTTTCTGATTCTCGACCGGCGCCGCGTTGTAGGATACGAGCGTATAGGTATTGGCGCGCGAACCGTGGACGAGTTTCTTGATGTAGCCCTCGTTCTCGGTCGTCTTGAGCACGCAGTCCCTGTTGAGGGCCTCTTGCATATCCGTGCCTCGGCGCCGGGAGCAAATCAGATAGTCGCCGGGCCGGTAGACGGGGAGCATCGATTCGCCCCGGACCTCTACCGCGATGGGATCAGGGTCCACCAGGTTAAACACCAACTCCTCGTAGCCACCACCCATCGGCGCGTCATCGAACGGCACGAAGCTCTCCCCGGAAGCCACCCGGCCGACAACCGGTATATTGATGACAGCCGGGCCCACCTCGTAGCGAAGCCAAGTTTCGGTGACGCCAAGTGTGTCCGCCAAGCGCAGCAGGGTGTCTCCGCGCGGTTGGTCGACC
>JAJECC010000115.1 GCA_022822205.1 Rhodospirillales bacterium
TTGTCCTCGAGGAAGGCGTCGAGGATGTCCTGCCGGAGAGACCGTCCCTGGGGCGTGTCGAGCTTCACCCCCCGGGCCGAAACGGCGAAGAAATAGTGGCAGGTCCGGTCCGTCACCGGGGTCGCCGAGTGCAGCAGCCTGAACGATACGCCGCCGTCCTGGTTGCGGTTCTCCCGGGCGCCCGCGCCCGTATCCAGCGCGCCGCCCCATTGCAGCACCGTCGCCGGCGATACGTATTCGAAGTCCGACCACCGGTCGATATTCCCCTCGAATCCCGCGGCGTCGACGAACGACGGCGGCGCCGGCGCATCGATCAGCCAGCGCAGAAAGTGAGCGCCCCGCTCAGTCCGGGCGGCGGTCAGCGTCGCCTTGTTGTGGGAGTCGGGAAACCCGCCGATGGTCGTCCTGTGGACGTAGCCGAGGTGGGTAAGATCCATCAGGTTGTCGATCATGAACATGTAGTTGGCGGAGATGTCGTACCGGTCATAGAAGAATTCATGGTCGTCGGTCTCCGGGTACGGGAAGTCGACGACCAGGCTCTCGTCGGCCAGGCCGGCCTCTCCCATCCAGACCCAGATGCCGTGCCGGCGCTCCACCACCGGGTAGGCCCGCACGCTGAACGCCGGGTTCGGCTCTTCCCGAGGGATCTCGACGCAGGCGCCGGTCCGGTCGAAGACCAGGCCGTGATAGCCGCACTGGATGCCCGACGGCACCAGCTCGCCCTCGGTGAGCGGCGCCCCGCGGTGGCAGCAGCGGTCCTCGAGAACGGCGGCGTGGCCGTCGGCGTCCCGGAACAGGATGAGGTCGTCGCCGAGCACCGTCCGGCCGACGATCCCGCCGTCGATTTCATGCGACCAGCCGGCGAGATACCAGGAATTTCGAACCGCCGGCTCCATGGCGCGCCCTATCATGGCGAAGCTCCCATCGTTGATTGGTTTCCCCCATTACACGCCCCGCCGCGCCGAAATTTCAAGGACTTCCTGCAACCTGTCCGTTCCGGGAACGCCCCGAAACTCCCTCTCCCAATCCCCCTCCCCCTTGACGGGGGAGGGGGAATTTTGGTGGGTCCCCTCTCCCGCCAGGGGAGAGGGGATTTTTGTCCGCCCCCTACAGAAGCCCCAGGCTCTTGAAGCTCGACGCGCCGCCGCGGGCGACGACGATATGGTCGTGGAGCACGATCCCCAGCTTCCCGGCCGCCTCCTTGACCTCGTTGGTCATGTCGATGTCGCCCTGGGACGGCGTCGGGTCGCCCGACGGATGGTTGTGGACCATGATGATCGCCGTCGCGCCCAGCTCCAGCGCCCGCTTGACCACCTCGCGGGGGTAGACGGCGGTCTGGTCGACGGTCCCCCGCTGCTGCACCTCATCGCCGATGAGCATGTTCTTGCGGTTGAGAAAGAGCAGCCGGAACTGCTCGGTCTTCTCCGGCCCCATCGCCGAGCGGCAATAATCCATCAGCGCCTGCCAGGAGCCCAGCACCGGTTTTTCCATCACCTCGTCGCGCATCAGCCGAAGGGCGGCGACCCGCACCGTCCTGATCGCCGCGACGACGGAATCGCCGGCGCCGGGCACCTCGCGAAGCGCATCCGCATCGGCCCTCAGCACTTCGGCGTAGGTGCCGAACCGCCCGATCAGCGCCTTGGCGAGGGGCTTGGTGTCGCCCCTGGGCAAAGCCTGAAACAGCAGCAGTTCCAGCAGTTCATAATCGGCGAGCGCGTCGCCGCCCGATTTCAGGAAACGCTCGCGGAGCCGCGCCCGGTGGCCCGCATAGTGAG
This sequence comes from Rhodospirillales bacterium, assembly GCA_022822205.1. Taxonomy (GTDB): domain Bacteria; phylum Pseudomonadota; class Alphaproteobacteria; order Rhodospirillales; family UBA2165; genus JAJDXO01. Next base: position 1,776 of record JAJECC010000115.1, read on the forward strand.
GCTTGGGAGACTTCTGGCCCGGCATCAAACCGCCCGGGAGACTAGCCGTAGGGCGGCTTGTCGCGGCCGGCCGGCGAGGCGGTGAAGATCTCGTGGCCGTCGGCGGTCACCGCGATGGTGTGCTCGAACTGCGCGGACAAGGACCGGTCCTTGGTGACCGCCGTCCAGCCGTCGCCGAGAATTTTGACCTCGTGGCGGCCGGCATTCACCATCGGCTCGACGGTGAAGAACATCCCCTCGCGGAGGACGGGGCCCTCGCCGGGATTGCCGAAGTGGAGAATGTTCGGCGCGTCGTGGAAGATCCGCCCCACGCCGTGGCCGCAGAAATCCCGGACGATGGAATAGCGGTAGGGCGCGACGAAGCGCTCGATGGCGTCTCCGATGTCGCCGACCGTGGCGCCCGGCTTCACCACCCCGATGCCCTCCATCATGGCCTCGTAGGTGACGTCGATCAGCCGTTTGGATTTGATGCCGACGTCGCCGACGTAGAACATCCGGCTGGTGTCGCCGTGCCATCCGTCGACGATGGGCGTCACGTCGATGTTGATCACGTCGCCGTCCTGGAGGACCTTGTCGCCGGGTATGCCGTGGCACACCACGTGGTTCACCGAGGTGCAGATGGACTTGGGGAAGCCCCGGTAGTTGAGGGGCGCGGAAATCCCGCCGCGCCCGGCGATGAAATCCGCGCACAGGTCGTCCAGGCGGCCGGTGGTGACGCCGGGCTCGACATGATCGGCGATGAAATCGAGGGTTTCGGCGGCCAGCCGGCCGGCCTTCCGCATGCCCTCGAAGTCGCTTTCGGTATGTATTTTTATGCTGCGCGGTTCGGCGTCCAAAATGTCCTCCGGTATAACAGGCGGCGGATTATACACCCCCGCCCGGCAATCCCCAATTCTCCTCAGAGCCTGATGTCGACCGGGCCGGCGATCCCGACGCCGGCGGTCTCCACATGGCAGCCGTAGGCCACCACCTCGACGCCCGCATCCAGGGCCTTGCCCAGCGCCTCGGCGTAGGCCGGATCGATATCGCCGGCCAGCGCGAACCCGGAACAGTCCGGACGCTGGACCAGATAGAACATCACCGCGCGATGGCCCTCGGCAACCTGATCGGCCAACTCGTATAGGTGCTTGGCGCCCCGCGCGGTGACCGCATCCGGAAACTCGGCGAGGCCGCCCCGTTTCATGGTGACGTTCTTCACCTCGACGAAACATTTAGGCCTGGCGTCGTCTTCCAGCAGGATGTCGATCCGCGAGTTCTTGCCGTACTTCACTTCCCGGCGGAGGGAGCCGTATCCCCGCAGTTCCCTGGCCCGGCCCCCTTCGATGGCTTCCTGGACGATCCTGTTCGGATGCTGGGTGTTGATGCCGACCAGCGCATCGCCCACGCGGATCAGCTCCCAGGTGTATTTGAGCTTGCGGCTGGGGTTGTTCGCCGGCGACAGCCACACCTCGGAGCCGGGCTCGTTGACGGTGAGCATGGTGCCCGAATTGGCGCAGTGGGCGGTGACCTCCGAGCCGTCCTCGAGGACGACATCGGCCAGAAACCGCTTGTAGCGTTTGACAAGGGTGCCCTTGATCAGGGGGTCGGGAAATTCCATCCGCCAAGCCTATCGGAGCGGTCCCGCCCCGGCAATCACCCGTCCCCGGCGCCCAGAATATCGGTCAGCGAAACCTCGCCGGACCCCCGGGCGAGCGGCTTCGGCTGGGTATCGGCGGGCGCCCACGCGGTGAGGGTGATCATCTCGAAGGTCGCCGGCACCCGGCCGTCCGCATCGGCGTACATCTCCCGGTACAGCTCGGCGGCGCGCGGGAAAACCCCCCGGCGGGCGAAGGACCGCCGCCGGGCCGCCACCGAATTGGCTTCCCCCATCCCCCTGAGATCGCTGAGCAGCCTGAGCGGCTCGGCATAGGAAACGGTCAGGATGGCGGTATCGGCGACCGGCAGGGCGAACCCGGCCCGGCCCAGCAGGTCGCCGGCATCGCGCACGTCGGCGAACGGCGATACCCGGGGGCCGGCGCCGCCGGAGAGTTCCGTATCGGCGGCGAGCAGGGCGGACCGCAGCTCGCGGAGCGTCCCGCCGCCAAGCATCACCGCCAGGAAAAGACCGTCGGGCTTGAGCGCCCGGCGCGCCTGGACCAGGCAGCCCGGCAGGTCGTTCACCCAATGAAGGGTGAGACAGCTGATGACCAGATCGAAGCTCATGGGCGCGAACGGCAGCAGCTCCTCGTCGGCCGCCACCCGGCGGCCCGGCGCCCGGCCCGCCATCGCCTCGGACAGGTCGCACTGGACGAGCAGTTCGGCGCCGTGGTCGGGTTCGAGGCAGTCGGCGAGGAAGCCGTCATGGCAGCCGAGATCGAGCACGGCCGCGAAGTTCCGCCGGATATCGGCGAGCCGGCCGGCCAGCCCCTCGGCCGCCGCCCGGAACAGAAAATCATAGCCGCCTAGGCCCGCCGCGGCGCGGTCGCGGTGGGCGCGCACGGCGCGCCGGTCGAAAATCTCGAATTCCCGGTTCATGGGCGGGTTATGCCACGGAATCGGCCAGGCTGCCATTGCGCCGGCGGCACGCCTCGCGGTTAAATGCCGGGGACATGCCGGAGAAATATATGTGACCGGACCCCTGAAACACCGCCGCGAGAGCAGCGCCGCCGGCGCAAGTCCCTTCGGCCACTTGGCCGCCCGTCCCCTTGACCGCCTGGCCGCCCGCGCCATGGACGTCCTGTTTCCGCCCCAGTGCCTGCGATGCCGCGCGCTGGTCGAGGGGCCGGGCAGCCTGTGCGGCGATTGCTGGCGCGAGGTGAGCTTCGTCACCGAACCCCATTGCGCATGCTGCGGACATCCGTTCGCCCATGACGTGGGCGAGGCGGCCGTTTGCGGGGCCTGCGCCGCCCAGCCGCCGAGCTATGGCCGGGCCCGCGCGGTCATGGTCTACAACGATGCCAGCCGCGATTTGGTGCTCGGCTTCAAGTACGCCGACGCCACCCACGCCGCGCCGTCCTATGGCCGGTGGCTGGCCCGGGCGGGACGCACGTGCCTCGCCGACGCCGACATGCTGGTGCCGGTCCCGCTTCATTGGATGCGGCTGTTCCGCCGGCGCTACAACCAGGCCGCGCTCCTGGCCCACGCCCTCGCCAAGGAGACGGGAGTGCCGGTTTCGCCGCGGGCGCTCGTGCGCCGGCGGCGCACCCCGCCTCTCGGCCGCCTCAACCGGGAGGCGCGCCGTCAACGGCTGTCGGGCGCCATCGCGGTCAATCCCGAACAGGCGCCGGACCTGAAGGACCGCCGTGTGGTGCTGGTGGACGACGTCATGACCACCGGCGAAACCGTCGAAGCCTGCGCCAAACAGGTCCTGCGCGCGGGCGCCCGGTCGGTGGACGTCCTGTCGCTCGCCCGCGCCGTGCGCACGGAAGTTTGAACCTCAGTTGCGCCCAATGGGGGGGCTGGCGGAGCCGCCGTAATGCTCTATAAATCGCTTTGGACGATAACGATTGTCAAAAGGCGGGTCCGGACGGTTGGCCAAGGTTGAAATCTATACGTCGCCCTTCTGCGGCTTCTGCTGGCGGGCGAAGGCGCTCCTCAAGGACAAGGGCGTCGACTTCGAGGAATTCGACGTCATGCTTCATCCCAGGCGCCGGGCCGAAATGCTGGAGCGGGCCAACGGCGGGCACACCGTACCGCAGATTTTCATCGACGATGAGCACGTGGGCGGCTGCGACGATTTATTGGCGCTCGACGCCCGGGGCCGGCTCGACCCGATGCTCGATCCGCCCGCCGCGTGAGCGCCCCGGCCCGACCCCCTGCATCAGGGTCCGAAGTCTCCCCTGGACGATTCGCTAGAAGCCGTACTGCAGGCCCAGCTGGAAGCGTGTCGCCTCGGCCTTGGTCGCTTTCATCGGGTCGATGGCATCTTTGGCGTCGTTGGCCCGGGGATTGGTTTCGCGCCAGCCGTGCATGACCTCGAAGCCGATAGTGGCTTGGGGCACGGGGCTCCACATGAGGTTGAGGTGCAGCGTTTGCAGCGCCTTGTTCGTCCCGGCCGCTGCGAGAGCAGTCACGCCATCGGCGGTGTCGTTCTCCACCCATCCGAAATACGCCCCGGTGCGGACGGTGTCGGACCAGCGATGGGCGATCCCGGCAAAGCCGCCCATCGTCTCTTGCGCCTCCAGATTGCCGGCGGCGTTCATGGCGGTGCCGTCGCCGCCGCCCCAGATCCGCCCAGAGAAACCGTTGGTGACGTTATATGTCGCCATCAGTTGGGTGGCGTCGGTCGCGTTGAGAGTGGCGCCCACATGGAGGGCATTGGCGGTTACGTTCTGGCCCTCGACATCGGCCCGCCCCGCGGCGCCGGTCAGATTGACCGTGCCCCAGTCCTCGCTGTAGCGGAGAGCCCCGAGGAAGGTTGGCAGCTCGTTGCCGCTCACCGCCGGCTCGATCGCCGCCTGCCCAGTGAAGCCTTTGCCCACGGGGAAACTCAGGCGGAGCTGAGGTTTGCGTGTGGTGGCGATAATCCCGACAGGTCCGTCGAAATCGACCGTATCGGCGGCCGCGTGGTCGTCGCCCAGAATCGACCAGGCCTGTCCCGCCAGCACCGGGCCGAGCGAGCCATAGGCCTGGCGCAGCCTGAGCACGTTGCTGTCGCCGTAGAAATCGGTCTCGATCCGGGTGTTCAGCGCGCCCATTTTGGTCGGCGTATGAGTATCGAAGCGGAGCCGCGACTGGCGGGCGTGCAGGCCGACATTTCCGTCGTCGTCCGTCGCGCTCTTCTCGTCCTCGAGCGGGATGGCGGGAGCGTTGAAGGTGTCGCCGCTCGCGGGCCGGTTGTCGATGAAGAAATCGCCCTTCACGTAGCCGCTGATCGAGACCGAGGTGTCGCTCCCCGGCAGCTTCCAGCCGCCCTTCTCGCCGGCGGTCACCGTCTTCTTTTCGGCTTCCTTCTGCGCGGCCTCGATCTTGGACAGCCGTTCCTGCAGGGCTTTGATCTGCGCCTTGAGTTCGTCGATCTCGTCGGCATCGGCGGGCGCGGCGCCCAGCAACACGGCGGCGGATACGCCGATCAGAGCAGTCCTGAAAGGAATTCTTCTAATCATTTCGGCCTCGCTGGCAAGAACGATTTCGGCAATGTCAATCGGATACTAACCAATATTGACAAAAGGAGGAAACACTTAGGCTCAGGACCATCAGTCGGTTTGCCGGTGGAGTTGTGGCATGGTCGAAGGCCGCAACAAATAGGTGGTTTTCATGTCCGACCATCATTTCCGGCTTTCCGGCGCTCAGTTTGCGCGCCTTAAGCCGTTTTTGCCTAACAAGGCGCGCGGTGTGCAGCGGGTCGACCACCTGGACGCGACGCAGGCCGTGACCCTGGCGGGAAACGCGGGCCAGTTGAACCTTGCCTTTGGGCGGCCGGCCCGGCAAGCTTTCCCTTATGTCGAACAGATTCAAAGCCGCCTGCGTCCAGGTCAGCGCCGGCCGGGACATCGAGCCCAATGTTTCCGTTGCGCGCGACCTGATCTTCCGGGCCCGGGACGAAGGCGCCGATTTCATCGCCACGCCCGAATGCGTAACCCTGATCGAGCCCGACAACGAGGCGCTGCGGGCCAAGGTCCCGCCGGAGGCCGACCATCCCGGCATCGAGGCCTTCACCGGGGCCGCCAGGGAGACCGGCGCGTGGGTCCTGATCGGGTCGCTCGCCGTAAAACTGGGCAACGGCAAAATCGCCAACCGGTCGTACCTGATCGACGGCGGCGGCGGGATTCGGGCGACCTACGATAAAATTCACATGTTCGACGTGCAGCCGGGCGATGGCGAGACCTACCGGGAGTCGGCAACCTATGAGCCGGGCGCCCAGGCGGTCACCGCGGATACCCCATGGGCCAGGGTCGGCATGACCATCTGCTATGACGTCCGCTTCGCCTATCTGTACCGGGACCTCGCCCACGCCGGCGCCGAAGTGCTGACGGTCCCCGCCGCCTTCACCAAGATTACCGGCGAAGCCCATTGGCACGTTCTGCAAAGGGCGCGGGCCATCGAGACCGCGTGCTTCGTGATCGCGCCGGCCCAATGCGGCGCCCATGCCGAAGGCCGCCGGACGTTCGGGCATTCCCTCATCGTCGATCCGTGGGGCGAAGTACTCGCCGATGGCGGGGACGGCGTGGGGGTGGTGACGGCGGACATCGACCTTGCCCGGGTCGCCGAAGCGCGATCCAAGGTCCCGGCGCTCGCCCACGACCGGGACTATACGGTCCGCCCCCCTGCCGAACCGGCAATCAGGCTGGCGGGCGAATAGCGCATATCCGCTGAATGGCGGCGGGCTTCGGGTGGCGCACCTCGCCGGCTTCGTAGGCGCGAATCTCCAACCCCCGAAAGGCGGCCATCAGCTCCCGCGGGCGCAACAGGAAATTCGGGTTCCGCGGCCGCCCGTATTTCTCGTTTCCCGCCTGGAAGGTCCGGTAGATCAACACCCCTCCCGGACCCAGCGCATCGAGCAGATGGGGAAACAGGGCCCGGTGCAGATAGTTGGCGACGACGATCCCGGCGAACCGACGTTCCGGAAACGGCCAGCCGCCGGCTTCCAGATCGGTCTCAATGGCTTCAATGGCCTCGATTCCGGCGGGGGCGGACGCGGTCAAACGGGAGATGTCCCGGTCCACGGCGGTAACGGAATACCCTAGCTTGCCCAGGAATATGGCGTGACGCCCGGACCCGGCCGCCAGGTCCAGAACCGCGCCGCCCTCCGGGATAAGCCCGGCGAACCGTGCGACCCAGGGGTCCGGCGGCACTTGATCGTGACTCGGTTCAGACATATTTGGGCTTTGCAGACGCGAACCGTTGGGTTAATCCTCCAGCCACCGTTTCGTCGTATAATGGACGAACGGCAACCGGTACGAAGCGCAATGATCCTCTATCAACTCCGCTGCGGCAACGATCACGAGTTCGAATCCTGGTTCAAGGATTCGGCGACCTACGACAAGCAGGCCAAGCGCAAGGCCATCGATTGCCCGGAGTGCGGCGACACCGACATCCGGAAAGCGCCGATGGCCCCGCGGGTCGGCGCCTCGAAGGGCGGCGATCTCTCCGATGTCCCGGAGAAGGCCCGGGAATTCCGGCGGGCGATGAATATGATGCGCCGCCATGTGGAGGAGAACTGCGACTATGTGGGCGACAAGTTCGCCGACGAGGCCCGCGCCATTCACTATGGCGAGACGGAAGAGCGGGGCATTTACGGCGAGGCCAGCCCCCAGGAGGTCAAGGACCTCGTCGAGGAGGAGATTCCGGTTGCGCCCCTGCCCATGAAACCCAAGGGCAAGAACAAGCCGTCCTGACGGCTCCAGGGTTCGCACTCAATCAGGGGTTTCCCGTTTTTCCGCGCCCCTCGCCCGCAAGCCGTCATCACCATGTCAAACCCGTTTGGAAACGTGGATACCCCGGACTTGCGCCGGGGTATGACGAGTGAAAATACGACACAAACCAAGCCGTCATGTCCCGACTTGTTCGGGGCATCCACGTGGATGGCCGGGTCGCAGCTTGTCCTCCGGCCGACTGAAGGCCGGGTCTGGGCCCGGCTCGGTCAATTCGGAGCGAATTGACCTTACATGACGCGATTATTGTTATGTCATCGTCATGCCCGGACTTGATCCGGGCATCCACGGGAAACCGGCGGGAGACCGCTCCAGGTCCGTGGATGGCCGGGTCCGGGCCCGGCCATGACGCAGTCATTTTATGCCTCATCGCCGCAACACTCATATGACGGCTCAATTGAGTCCGGCGCCTAACGGCGTACCGCGAACATCAGGTAGTTGATATCCACGTCTCCCGCGAGCGACCAGTCGCCGGTGGCCGGGTCTGGGCCCGGCCATGACGAAATCAATTGAGACCCGATACCGTTCTAGGCTGCTTCCGCGTCGACGACGATCTCGCCGTTCACCTCGAGGCCATCGGCGCCCGCGGTCACATGGACCGTATCGCCGTCGGAAATCTTGTCATCCAGGATCATGGCGGCGAGCGGATTTTCCAATTTGCGCTGAATGACCCGCTTCAACGGCCGGGCGCCGTAAACCTGGTCGTACCCCGCATGGGCCAGCCAATCCCGGGCCGTGACGTCGAGATCCAGGGTAATCTTGCGCTCGGCCAGCCGGTTCGACAAACCGGCGAGCTGGATATCGACGATACCGCCCATATGTTCCCGGAACAGGCGGTGAAACAGGATCACCTCGTCCAGCCGGTTCAGAAACTCGGGCCGGAAGGCGTTGCGGACCACGTCCATCACCTCGCCGCGCAGCTCGGTGGAATCATGCCCTTCTTCCTGGGCCGCCAGGATCTCCGCCCCCAAATTGGAGGTCAGGATGATCAGCGTATTGCGGAAATCGACCGTGCGGCCCTGGCCGTCGGTCAGCCGCCCGTCGTCCAGCACCTGAAGAAGGATATTGAAGACATCCGGATGCGCCTTCTCGACTTCGTCGAACAACACCACCTGATAGGGCCGCCGCCGGACGGCCTCGGTCAGCGCGCCGCCCTCGTCATAACCCACATATCCCGGCGGCGCGCCGATCAGGCGGGCAACCGCATGCCTCTCCATGTATTCGGACATGTCGATCCGCTGCATGGCGGTCTCGTCGTCGAACAGGAACGCGGCAAGCGCCTTGGTGAGTTCGGTCTTGCCCACCCCGGTCGGACCGATAAACAGGAAGGAGCCCATCGGGCGCTGCGGATCGCCAAGTCCCGCCCGTGACCGCCGGACCGCATTCGAAACCGCTGCCAAAGCCTCGGCCTGACCGACGACGCGTTCGGCCAGCCGGTCCTCCATTTGAACCAGCTTCTCCCGCTCGCCTTCGAGCATCTTGTCGACCGGAATACCGGTCCAGCGGGAGACGACGCCGGCAATGTGCTCCTCGGTCACCGTTTCCTGAACCAGTTTGTGTTCCTCGGCGGCCTCGGCGCGCTCCAAAACCTGCTCCAGTTCGGGAATCCGGCCATACTGAAGCTCGCCCGCCTTTTCGTATTGACCGTCGCGAAGGGCGATTTCCATATCGCCGCGCGCCTGGTCGAGTTCCTCCTTGACCTTCTGGGTAGCGGCGATGTCGTCCTTCTCCCTCATCCACTTCGCGGTCATTTCCGCCGAGCTCTCTTCGAGTTCGGTCAGTTCGACCACCAAGCGCTCCAGACGATCCTTCGAGGATTTGTCATCCTCTTTCTTCAGCGCTTCGCGCTCGATCTTGAGCTGTACGATCCGCCGGTCGAGCTCGTCGATATCCTCCGGCTTCGAGTCCACCTCCATGCGCAGCCGGCTCGCTGCTTCATCGACCAGGTCGATGGCCTTGTCCGGCAGGAAGCGGTCCGAGATGTACCGGTTGGACAGGATCGCCGCGGACACCAATGCCCCATCGGTGATCCGAACGCCGTGGTGGAGGTCATACTTCTCCTTGATTCCACGGAGGATCGAGATGGTGTCCTCGACGGTCGGCTCCGGAATGAAGACCGGCTGGAAACGGCGCGCGAGAGCCGCGTCCTTTTCCACGTGTTTGCGGTACTCGTTGAGGGTCGTGGCGCCGACGCAATGAAGTTCACCTCGGGCCAGGGCGGGTTTCAGGAGGTTCGACGCGTCGATGGCTCCCTCGGCGGCGCCCGCGCCGACAAGGGTGTGCATTTCATCGATGAACAAGACGATCTCACCCATCGAGTCGACGATCTCGTTCAATACCGCCTTGAGGCGTTCCTCGAATTCGCCGCGAAATTTCGCCCCGGCAAGCAGGGCGCCCAGATCCAGCACCATCAGACGTTTGTTCTGAAGCGCCTCGGGAACGTCCCCGTTGACGATCCGCTGGGCCAGGCCCTCGACGATCGCGGTCTTGCCGACGCCCGGTTCGCCGATCAGCACGGGGTTGTTCTTCGTGCGCCGGGCCAACACCTGAATGGTGCGGCGGATTTCCTCGTCGCGGCCGATAACCGGATCCAGCTTGCCGCCGTGCGCCTCGCCGGTGAGATCCCGGGCATACTTTTTCAAGGCGTCGTAGGCATCTTCGGCCGTCGCCGTATCGGCGGTACGCCCCTTGCGCACCTTCTCGATGGCCGAATTCAACGATTGGGGCGTCACGCCGGCATCCGCCAGAACCCGGTGGGATTTGGTGTTGGGCATGATCGCCAGCGCCAGGAGCAGCCGTTCGGCGGTGACGTAGGAATCGCCCGCCTTTTCGGCCAGTTCTTCGGCCTGCTGAAAGAGTTTCGATGTTTCCGATGCGAGGTAGACCTGTCCGGCCCCGTCGCCTTCGACGACCGGCAGCCGCTTGAGTTCCTCGGATACTTTGGCGTGGGCCTCGGTGGCATTGCCGCCCGCCGCCTCTATCAGGTTGGCGGCCAGACCTTCCGCGTCCTCCAACAGTACCTTGAGGACATGCTCGGGCGTCAGTTGCTGGTGGGAGGACCGGCTGGCGAGTCCCTGGGCGGATTGAATGAAACCGCGAGACCGTTCGGTGTACTTTTCGGCATCCATGTTGAACCACCCGCTGTTCCGACAGAGCCATCCGCCCCGCTATACCGGCAACGCATGGCCCCTCTAAAGATGGGACAATTGTACTATAGCCCTTAATATGTTGCGAATTCAGCGGCCCGCAAGGGCCGCTCATGCCGTCCGGAGGCGGAGACCGATGACCCACGCCGTGACCGATCTCTATCGTTATCCCATCAAGGGCATGAACGCCGAAGCGTTGGAAGCCGTCGATCTATCGGCCGGCGAAGCGGTTCCCCTGGACCGGTCCTACGCCTTTGCCCTGACCGGAACCCGGTTCGACGAGAACGACCCGACGCACCTGCCCAAGACCGAGTTCCTGATGCTGATGCGGGATGAGCGCCTGGCGGAATTGTCGGTCGTCCTCGAAGACGACGCCCCTCGCGTGACGATTTACCAAGGCCGGGACGTTCTGGTCTCCGGCGATTTGTCCGACAGCACACGGCGGGCGGCCATCGAACGGTCGGTAGGCGGGTTCATGGGACTGCCTGAGAGTGACGCGCCGCGCCTTGTTCATGCGGACGGCCATACGTTCTCCGACCACAGGAACAAGGTGGTTTCGATCATCAACCTGGCATCGGTGCGGGCGCTGGAAGAGGCCATGGGCGCGCCGGTTCACCCGTTGAGATTTCGCGGCAACCTTTACATTGACGGGGGTGAGGCCTGGGAGGAATTCCAGTGGATGGACCGGGCGCTCGAGATCGGGACCGTGCGGCTGACGGCCACCAAACGGACCGACCGCTGCGCCGCGACGAGCGTCAATCCGGACACGGCCCGGCGTGATTTAAACGTGGTGAAGGGCCTGACCCGGGCCTTCGGTCATTTCGACATGGGTATTTATGCCCGGGTGGAGGAGGGCGGCACAATCGCCGTCGGCGATGAGGTGGGTCTCCCCGGAAACTGATCCAGGGTTCGGCCTCGATCGAGCCGCCCTGCGCGTGTTGCGGCGATGAGGCCTAAAATGACTGCGTCATGTAAGGTCAATTCGGACGAATTGACCTTATTTGATATGGCGATGACGACTTGCGGGTGAGCGGGGGAAAGCTTGAACCGCAAATCCGCGAAAACGAAAATCCCCTAATCGAGTGCAGACCCTAGGCCGTCGTAGCCTGGTCGGGTGCCGGCTCTTCGTCTTCGGATGCCGGTTCCGCGGCTTCGACAATCGGAACCACTTCAACCTCCGCATCCTGCTTCGGTTCGGGCGAGTGGTCTTTGCCGTTGCCGTTCTCGGCCTGTACCCCGGCGGCTTCGGGCCGCTGGTCATCGGCGGTCTCTGCCGTAATGCCGTCGGCTTCGCCCTGATTTTCGGCCGGGCGGTCGTCCCCGTTGCCGCGCCGCCGGCCTCGCTGTTGATCCTGGCGGCCATTGTCGCCGTCGGCGTTCAATATGCGGTAGTAGTGCTCGGCGTGCTGATAGAAGTTCTCCGACGCGATGCGGTCCCCGGAGGATTGCGCATCACGCGCCAATGTCTGGTACTTTTCGAAGACCTGCTGGGCCGTGCCCCTGACCCGGCCTTCCGGCCCGTTGCTGTCAAAGTTGTTGCTGCGGCCCTGACGCTTCCCACCGCCGCGATTGCGGCTGCGCCGAGGGTTGGAACCCTGTTTCATATCACCTGTTTCGTCTGGTTACGCCCAACAATTTCCGGCCGACGTATTCCCCTGGATGGGCCCCCACATGGGTGGCTTTTGGCCATTCGCCCTCATCAAACGACGGCAATTTAGGGAGGGTTTCTATCGCTAGTGCGATGCACGACGTTAACCGTCGGCGTTTACCCTGGGATCAACCTAGTCGCCGGGAACCCCTCTGCCAACCACGGAATCACGATAATTGTCATGTACGGGCAACTGTTGCCAAAAGGCAACGCTCGCGGTTCGCGAGGTCACGGGCACGCGCCGCCACGCAGAATCCTGATTCCATTAAAATTTGGCTGACGCCGGGGCCCTGCCCGTGTCCGATCTCGACGATCAGCGCTCCCTCCGGCGCAAGTTTGGCGGCCAGTCCGGGAATTAGCGCCCGGTATCCATCCAGGCCCCGCACACCGGCGAATAGCGCCTGACGGGGTTCAAATTCCGTGACCTCCGGCGACAACTCCGCCTGCTCCTGGTCGGCGATGTAGGGGGGGTTGCAAAGAACGAGATCGAAGATTCCGCCGATCGCCGTACCCCAGTCGCCGCAAATGATCCGCGTGCGGCTGTCCAAGCCCAGTATCCGTGCGTTCCGAAGCGCCACTTGGCACGCCCCCGGGCTTACATCGACGCCGACGCCGGCCGCATCCGGAAATTCCCGCAGGACCGATAGGAGCAGACATCCGGTGCCGGTACCGAGATCCAGGATGCGGCGGGGTGCGCCACGGCTGAAGTGATCGACAGCCATCTCAATCAGCGTTTCCGAATCGGGCCTTGGCGTCAGGGTGTCGGCCGTGACCGCGAATTCGTCCTTCCAAAAGGCCCGGCGGCCGAGAATTTGGGATATGGGCTCACGATTTTGACGGCGTTCGAGAAACGAGCGGTACTGCTCCTCTTGACGCGTGTCGAGGGCTTGATCGGGTTCGGCGACGATGCGCGCCGTGTCGGCGTCCATGGCCGCTTCCAGCAGAAGGCGGGCATCCAGGGCCGATGTCTCCACCCCGGCGCCTTCGAGCGCGGTCCGGCCCGCCGAGAGCGCTGCCTCGATGGTCAACGGCACCGTCATGAGACAGCGGCGAGGCGCGCCGCCTGATCCTCGGCCGCCAGGGCATCGACCATCTCGTCCAAATCACCCTCCAGCACCTTGGGCAATTGATGCAGCGTGAGATTGATGCGGTGGTCGGTGACCCGGCCCTGAGGGAAATTGTAGGTGCGAATGCGCTCCGACCGGTCGCCGGAACCCACCTGGCTGCGCCGGTCGGCGGCCCGCTCCGCTTCCCGCTCCATCCGCTCGACCTCGTAGAGGCGGGCGCGCAAGACCTTCATCGCCTTGGCGCGGTTCTTGTGCTGGGACTTCTCATCCTGACACTGGACGACGATGCCGCTCGGCAAATGAGTGATGCGGACCGCGCTGTCGGTCTTGTTCACATGCTGACCGCCCGCACCCTGGGCCCGGTAGGTGTCGATCCTTAGATCCTTGGCGTCGACGGCAATATCGACCTCTTCGGCCTCCGGCAGCACCGCCACCGTTGCCGCCGAGGTGTGGATGCGGCCCTGGGATTCGGTTTCCGGCACCCGCTGAACCCGGTGGACGCCGGATTCGTACTTGAGCCGGGCAAAGACGCCGCGGCCGTTGATGCTCGCCATGGCTTCCTTGAAGCCGCCGATCCCCGTCTCCGAGAGCTCGATGATCTCGAAGGTCCAATTGTGGGCCTCGGCATACCGCTGATACATGCGGAACAGATCGGCGGCGAACAGCGCCGCCTCGTCGCCGCCGGTTCCCGCTCGCACTTCGAGGATGGCGTTCCGGTCATCGGCTTCGTCCTTGGGCAACAGCAAGAGCTGCAGGTCTTTCTCGAGCTCCGGGATACGCTGCTTGAGTGTGTGAAACTCCTCCTCCGCGAGCTCCTTGACCTCGGCATCGGCGTCGGCTTCGGTCATCAATTCCGCGAGGTCGGCGGCCTCGCTCTCGGCGCTCCTCAATCTCTCGATGGCCGCAACGATTGCCGACAGATCGGAAAACTCCTTGGAGAGTTTCGCGAATTCCTGGCCGTCGATCCCTTCCCGGCTGGCGAGGGCGTCCTGCAGTTCGGCGTGCCGCGAGACGACACGCTGGAGTTTCTCATCCAAGCTCACGCCTGCCTGTCCTTCCTGCCGAACAGACGCTGAAGCAATCCGCCGCTCTTCTCCGGCCGTCCCAGCAGCCGGTCGACCAGCAGCCGCGTCGCCTCGTCGGCATCCCCGCCGGCGTCCGCGACCGCGCTTTGGCGAGCGTTTTCAACCTGATGGCGCAGCGATTCCAACTCGGCGGCGCTCTCCGTCCCGTCGTTCCGGAGGTAGCGGGTCACCGCCTCTTCGAGGATCGACCAGCCGGTTTCCGCCTCGGCCTCCCGCTGCCGCCGGCCTTCCCGCGCCACGCCTTCCAAGTCGTTGAGCGAGTACCGGAACGCGTCTTCCAGGCGGTCGACGGCGGGGTCGACGTCGCCGGGGACGCCCGTATCGATGAGCAGCACGGGGCGGTGCCGGCGGGCTTTGATCGCCGCAAGCATGGCCGGCTCGTCAATGACATAACGGCGCGTGTTGGTCGCCGTCAGGATGATATCGGATTTTTCGAGCAGGGACGGCAGCCGGTCCAGATCGTCCACATGGCAGTTCAAGGACGTCGCCGCGTCTTCGGCCCGCTGCGGGTTTGAATGAATGACCGTGAGATCTTTGAGGCCGGCCCGCCGCAGGCTGTCCGCAACCTGGATGCCGAGCTCCCCGACGCCGATCAGCAGCGCCGAGCAGCCATCCGGTTTGCCATGCAGGTCGCGTGCGACGCGTACCGCGGCGCCGGCGATGGATGCCGGGCGTTGATCGAATCCCGCGGCCCGGCCGACCTGCTCGGCGACCTCGTAAGCGGCCGTCAGGAGCCGTTGGAGGGCCGGCCCATCCATTCCGAGTTCCACGGCGCGGCGATGGCTGGCCCGCAACGCGGAGCGAAGGGCGGGCTCGCCGATGATCAGGCCGTCAAGCGCCGAGGCTTCGGCAAAGACATGCCGGATGGCCTTCTCATCGGTGATGACGTAGAGCTGCTCCTCGGCCTCCGCCGCGCTCAAGCCCGCCCGGTCGGCCAATATTCGAGCGACGTTCGGGGCGATGGAGTCGCAGTCGTCATGCAGCGCCAGCACCTCTACCCGGTCGTCGGTGGACAGGTAGAGAGCTTCACGGATATCGGCCTCCCGCAACTGATCGGCCAACCCCGGCAGCGCGCCTTCATCCATGTGCAGCTTGTCGCGCACCGACATGGTGGACGACCGGTGATCGGCCCCGATAACGAGCGGTTTGGCGATGGAGATGTCTGTCTCGTTCATTAGCCTGAATCGCCGACTAGCTACGGTACTTTTCAAGCGGCGCCCGGATGTCGGCCAAGGGTACCTCGGACTGTTCGCCGGAATCCATGTCCCGCAGCGTCACCGTGCCCCGCGCCAACTCGTCGTCGCCCAGCAGCAGCGCCGCAACGGCGCCAAGCCTGTCGGCGCGCTTCATACGCTTGGCGAGGTTGCCCGAGTACCCCATCTCGATGACGAAACCCGCGGCGCGCAAGCCATGAGCGATCTTGATCATCTCCGTGCCGGCGGCATCGCCGACGGGAACCAGCGCAATTGGCCGGCGTTTGGGCTCGCCGTCCTCGACCAGCAACGACAGCCGCTCGACGCCCGCAGCCCAGCCGACCCCCGGCGTGGCGGGCCCGCCCATCTGCTCCACCAGGCCGTCGTAACGCCCGCCCGCCAGCACGGCGCTCTGTGCGCCCAACGCCGGGGTGGTGAACTCGAAAGCCGTATGACAGTAGTAATCGAGACCCCGCACCAGGGTTGGATTAAGCGTGTAGGGGATGCCCAGGCTTTCGATCCCCGCCAAGACCTCGTCGAAGAACGAGCGCGAACGGTCGTTCAGGCTGTCCCGAAGGACCGGGGCATCGGCGACGATTTCCCGGTCTCTCGCGTCCTTCGAATCCAGCACGCGCAACGGATTGCGGTTGAGCCGCTCGCGGCTGTCTTCGGAGAGTGCGTCGCCGTGTGAACTCAGATAGCCGACCAGCGTTTCTCTGTAGGCCTGGCGGGTTTCGGCGTCGCCAAGGCTGTTGATTTCGAGGGTGACCGCGTCGGAGAGGCCCAGTTCTCTCAGGAAATTGTAGGCGAGTGAAATGACCTCGATGTCTCCCGTCGGTTCATCGACCCCCATGAGTTCAACGCCGACCTGCCGGAATTCGCGCCATCGGCCCTTCTGCGGCCTCTCGTAGCGGAACATGGGACCGCGATAGAAAAGTTTGAGCGGCAGGTTCTGTTGGAGGCCGTTGGAGATGTATGCCCGGGCCACGCCGGCCGTGCCTTCGGGGCGCAGGGTGATCCGGTCGCCCCCCTTGTCCTCGAAGGTGTACATCTCCTTGGTAACGATGTCCGAGGTGTCGCCCAGCGTCCGGCTGAACACCTCGGTAAATTCAAACACCGGTGTGGTGATCTCGCCGTAGCCGAAGCGCTCGGCCACTTGGTACGCGGTTTCCTCGACCCGCCGGTAGCGCCGGTTGTCGTCTGGAAGAATGTCGTGGGTGCCGCGGACGGGGTTCAAGCTGGGCATCGGGGTTCCTTCGAATCTAGGCGGGTCTTGTCATCGGTAGGCGGGTTATAGCCCCGTGAGCGCCGAGGTGCCAGACATGCGCAAACCGGCGGCGGCGCGCCGCCGCGCGGGCGCTCGACAATCCGCGGCAAGGATAGCTATTCGACGACGGCGGTGCCGTCTTTGAGGCGGTCGGGTTCCAATGCGACGTGGCGTCGGACGGTACCGGGATCGCCAATGGAGGGCACCACCTCGCCGTCCACGGTAATTTCCAGCGCGCCCGCATTGCCGGTCATCAATACCAAGCCCGGCCGGTTGGGCACCTCGTAGACATCGCCCACCTTGAGAAGCCGGGTCATGATCGACTGGTTTTCCGTATCGTCGCGCACCTGAACCCAGCTCGCGAGCCTGGCGCGGACAACGATGCGGGGTTCCTCTTCGGTTGCCGCGGACGCGGGCGTTTCGTCGGCGACCGCCTGCTGCACGGCGGCAATCTGCGTTTCCACCGGCGCAGTGGCCGGTTGGCCGGTGTCGTTCAGCTCCACTTGGGTTGGGTCGGGTTCCGGCGCCGGCTCGCTCGCCGCCGGGGTGTCCGGCATCGCCGGCGGTTCGGGCGCAGTCGCGGCGCCGGCTTGAACCGTCTCGGCAACCGGTTCGGTGCTTGCTTCGACCGTTTCAGCCACAGGCTTGGGCTCCGGGGCGTCCGCCGGGGCCGTTTCGACGGTTTCCGGGTTTGCGGCGGGTGCTGTCTCGGAGGCTGCTGCATCCGTCTCCACCGTTGGTGACGGCGCCGGAATCTCGACGGCCTCGGTCACATTCGGCAGTGCGGGTTCCGCCGATGGTTCAACCGCCGGCTCAGGGGCGGAAGCAACAACGGCCGGTGTCTCGACCGCCTCGGGGGCGGGAGCGACGATGGCGGGTGTCTCCACCGGTTCGGGGATGGCTCTTTGCGTATCGGAAGGGGGCGGTGTCGCGGCGAGCGTCGTTTCAGTCACCTCGGGGCCGGCGACGGGACTTTGGGCGGCCTCCGGCGCATCGGCGAGCGGTTGCACGCTGGCCGCGTTCGCCGCGGTTGCCGGTGTGGTTTCCTGAACGGCCCCGGGCTGAAGCCGGGACGGTACCGGTGTGACCACTTCGGCGACGAAACGGTCTTGGGTCGACAGGAAATACCAGCCGCCGTAGCCAAGCGCGGCGACCAGAACACCGACCATCAATACGGCGCCCCTCGGCATCCCATGTTGAGGGATGAAGGAGGGGAAGCTGAGATCCGCGGGCTTGTCGGGAACGCTGGAGTCTTCCTTGAACCGGCGTACGGCTTCCTCGCCGTCCAAACCCAAATACTCGGCGTAGCCGCGAACGAAACCGATCGCATAGGCATGACCCGGCAAATCGTCAAACCGGTCTTCCTCGATAGCTTCGATGTACACACGGCGAATTCGGAGAGTTGCGGCGATATCCTCCAGCTCCTCGCCGCGCCGGAGCCGTGACGCCCGGAGCAGCGCGCCAATTCCGCCGCCGGAATTCATCTGACGGGGAATATCCGAGTGGGTGTCCACGGTGCTGAGCCCCTTGGCTGTTCGCCTCCTATGCGCGGTCGAGAAACATCAAAGCAGTCCCGCCTTGGACGGACCGGCTGCCCGTTTCGCGGCGCAAAAACGACAAAAATTGAGTATCGCCAACACTTACGAGAATTTACCGCCATCGAGTCTTGAGTACAAGTTTTCTCTATGGTTCACGGATCGGGATACCGCTCTAGATCACCACGCCATGATCGATTGCGAATTCCCGGAGCTTTTCACGATGACTGTGTACGGGCATGGATTGCAGCGTTTGGATGTATCTTGAGATATCGCCGTAGTTCAGGCTGCGGATCATGGTTTTGACCGGTCCGATGGATGAAGGCGCCATGGAAAGGCTGCGAAATCCGACGCCGATCAGCGCCATGGCGTCCAAGGGCCGGCCCGCCATTTCCCCGCAGAGGCCGATCGGAGTCTCGGCGTCGTCACACCGCCGGGCAAGACCGCCCAGGAACGACAGGCCCGCCGGCGAAAGCGCGTCATAGCGATCGGCGATCCTGGGACTACCGCGGTCGCTGGCGAACAGAAACTGAAACAGGTCGTTGCTGCCGACCGAAATGAAATCAACCCGTTCCAGCAACGCGTCGAACTGAAACGCGAGCGCCGGGACTTCGAGCATGGTGCCGACATGCACCTGTTTCGGCAGCGGCCGGTTGCGTTTTTCCGCGCGTTCGAGTTCACGGTCCAGGAGCGCGCGCGCGGCATCGAACTCCGAAACTTCCGTGATCATCGGAAACATCAGGGACAGGTCGCGATCTCCGGCGGCCCGGATGAGGGCGCGGAACTGGTGCCTGATGAGAACCGGCTGATCGAGCGCCACCCGGATTGCCCGCCAGCCCATGGCCGGATTTTCTTCGTCGAAACTGCTCCAATAGGGCAGGCTCTTGTCACCGCCGATATCGAGGGTCCGGAAGACCACCGGCTTCCCGTCGCTCAGATCCAGCACCCGCTCGTAGAGTGCCGATTGCCGGTCGACGTCGGGATACTTGCTGCTTTCCATGAACGGGATTTCGGTCCGGAACAGGCCGATACCGTCCGCGCCGGTCTCATCCAGGCTCTGCAGGTCGGCGAACAGGCCCGCGTTGAGGTTGAGCGAGACGGTGACCCCGTCCTTGGTCTCGGCGGGGACATTGCGGAGTTCCGCATAGGCTGCCACACGCTGGGCACGGGCGCGGAGCGTTTCGGTAAACGCCTGCTGGACATCCTCGGCCGGGCGGATATGGGCTTCCGCCTCATCGGCATCCACGATGACGATGTCGCCGGGTTCGACATTGTCGAGCAGGTCGGTGGCCCGTCCGATCACCGGAATGTCGAGGGCGCGGGCGACGATGGCGACATGGGTGGTCGCCGAGCCTTCCTCGAGGACCAGACCGCGCAGCCGGGTCCGGTCGTAATCGAGAAGCTGCGCCGGACCCATGTTGCGGGCGACAAGGATGATGTTTTCTGGGAGCTCCCATTCGGCGCCGACGCCGTCTCCCTCGGTTCCGGTCAGATGCTGGAGCAGACGATTGGCGAGGTCCTCGAGGTCGTGCAGCCGCTCGCGCAAATAGGGGTCCCGCTGATTCCGGAACCGGGCGCGGGTGTCGTTGTGGACCTTTTCCACCGCCGCTTCGGCCGTCAGGCCGCTGTCGATCGCCTCGCCTATCCTGGCGAGCCATCCCGCATCTTCGGCGAACATGCGATAGGTTTCCAGAATGTCCCGGTGTTCGCCGCCGTTCGCCACGTCGGTCGCCTGGAGCATGGCGTCGATGGCGCCGTGCATTTCGTCGACCGCTTCCTTCAGGCGCTGCTGCTCTTCCTCCGGATTGTCCGAAACCAGTTCTTCGATGACGAACCGGGGCTCGTGGAGAACCGCTTCGCCCATGGCGACGCCCGCGTTCAGCCTGACGCCCGCGACGGTGACCGGCAGCAGTGACGCGCCCTCCACGGCGTGCAGTTCCTCGGCGCTGATCAGCTCGCCGGCGGCGATCAATTCGGCGATCACCATGGCGACCGTCTCGAGGGTCTCGGCCTCTTCGTCGGTGTAGTGGCGCTGGGTACGGTTCTGCACCGCCAGCACCCCTTGAACCCGGCCGCCGCGGAGGATCGGAACGCCCATCAGCGAGTGGTAGATTTCTTCGCCGGTTTCCGGCCGATAGGCGAATTTCGGGTGGCTCTGGGCATCGGAAAGCGCCATGGGACGGGCGTTGGCGGCGATGGTGCCGACCAGCCCCTCGCCCATTTGAAGGCGGGTATTGTGGACCGCCGTGGGTTTGAGGCCGGTTGCGGTGAAAAGCTCCAGCACTTCGCCGGCCCGCAGAACATAGATCGAGCACACCTCGGCGACGAGGTCGGTGGCGATGATGCCGGCAATCTTGTCCAGACGCTCCTGGGCCGACCCTTCACCCGCCATGGTGTCGCGAAGGCGCGCCAATAAACGTCGGGAACCTGTGAGCGGTACTCGTGCCATTTACCTACCTGCGTGGCCTGCGTCGGCCGGCGGCCCGAAGTGCGCCGGCTTCGGGCCCGGCCGGCCGGATTTATTCGTCGTCGAGCCCGTAGGCCGTATGCAGCGCGCGCAATGCGAGCTCGGTGTAGTCGGCGGCGATGAGGACGCTTACCTTGATCTCCGATGTCGAGATCACCTGGATGTTTATGCCCTTCTCGGCAAGCG
Source organism: Rhodospirillales bacterium (assembly GCA_022822205.1). GTDB lineage: Bacteria > Pseudomonadota > Alphaproteobacteria > Rhodospirillales > UBA2165 > JAJDXO01. Next base: position 22,722 of record JAJECC010000115.1, read on the forward strand.
CCCGGAACATCGTCTGGGCGACCCCGGCATGCGACCGCATGCCGACCCCGACGACCGATATCTTGCAGACGTTCGAATCCGCATCGATCTTCTCGAAACCAACCTCCGCCTTTCTGTCCTCGAGCACCCGGACGGCGCTCTCCAGTTCGCCCTGGCCGACGGTGAACGTGAGGTCGGTCGTCGCGCCGTCCTCGGAGACGTTCTGGACGATCATATCGACGTTGACGTTGGCGTCGGCCAACGGCCCGAAGATTCCCGCCGCCACGCCGGGACGGTCCGCCACGCGCAGGAGCGTGATTTTCGCTTCGTCTCCGCTGTGGGATATGCCACTGACAACTTGCTGTTCCACGATCTCATCCTCACTGACGACGAAAGTGCCGGGGGCGTCGACGAACGTCGAGCGGACCTGGAGCGGCACCTTCTGGTTCATGGCGAGTTCCACCGACCGGGTCTGCAGGACCTTGGCGCCCAGTGAGGCCATTTCCAGCATTTCCTCGTAGGTGATTCTATCCAGCTTCCTGGCCTTGGCAACGATCCGGGGGTCGGAGGTATAGATGCCGTCGACGTCGGTGTAGATATCGCATCGGTCCGCCCCCAGCGCGCCCGCGAGCGCCACCGCGGACGTATCCGAGCCGCCGCGGCCGATGGTGGTAATTCGATTGTCCGGCCCCAATCCCTGAAATCCGGCGACCACCGGAACCTCGCCCGCCGCCAGCCGGCGGTTCAGTTCCCCGGTTTCGATCTCCCGGATGCGCGCCTTGCCGTGCGCCCCGTCCGTGCGGATGGGAATCTGCCACCCCAGCCATGAGCGCGATGCGATACCGAGATCCTGCAGAGCCAGCGCCATCAGGCCCGCGGTGGCCTGTTCGCCGGTGGCCGCCACGGCGTCGTACTCGCGGGCATCGAACATGGAGGATATGTCGGCCGTCAGTTCCACCATCCGGTCGGTCACGCCGGCCATGGCGGATACGACAACGGCGACCTGGCTGCCGTTGTCGACCTCCTGCTTGACCCGCCGGGCCGCATTCTTGATGCGCTCGACATCGGCGACGGATGTCCCGCCGAATTTTTGAACGATACGCGACATATCGGATGAACCTAATTGAGACCCGCCGGCCGGCGATCCCCGGTGACCGCCATTTACGGCGCGGTTGGTTTGATCGCCCGCCCGAGGGCGCGTATACATACTCGCTCAGCCGAATTCGCGCAAGTTGGGCCGGCTTAAGTGGCTGGAATCCAAGGCCCGGCGCGGGAATAGTGGAGCGAACGCCCATGGCCGAGGGAAGACCTCCGGAGACCCGCACCGCCGACCGGGACGACGTCGACCGGTTCGCCCGGCAGGCCGGCGACTGGTGGGACGAAGAGGGCGCTTTCGCGCCGCTGCACCGCATCAATCCCGTTCGCCTCCAGTTCATTCGCGATGGTTTTTGCCGGCACTTCGGCCGCGATGCCTCGTCCCTGCGGCCGTTCGAGAATCTGAACATCCTCGATATCGGCTGCGGGGGCGGTCTGTTGACGGAGCCCATGGCGCGGCTGGGCGCGGCGGTGACCGGGATCGACGCCGCGCCCGAAGGCGTCTCGGCGGCCCGGGCCCATGCGCGCCGGGCCGGCCTGGAGATCGACTACCGGGCCATGCTTCCCGAGGAAATGGCGGCGACGGGCCGGACCTTCGATGCGGTCCTGAATATGGAAGTGGTCGAGCATGTGGCCGACGCGGAGGCCTTTTTCGAGGCCTGCGGGCGTCTCGTCCGGCCGGGGGGCGCGATGGTCGTGGCGACCCTCAACCGGACGCTGAAATCGCTGGCCTTCGGCAAGGTGGCCGCGGAGTACATCCTGCGCTGGGTGCCGGCGGGAACCCACGATTGGCGCCAATTCGTCAAGCCGTCGGAACTGGCCCGGCATCTGCGCCGGGCGGGCTTCGACGTCGCCGACCTCAAGGGCATGGCGTACGACCCGGCCACCGGCGACTGGTCGCTCGCGGGAGACGTGGATATCAACTACCTGATGTTCGCGGTGCGCCGTTAGGCGCCGGACTCAATTGAGCCGTCATATGAGTGTTGCGGCGATGAGGCATAAAATGATTGCGTCATGTAAGGTCAATTCGCTCCGAATTGACCGAGCCGGGCCCGGACCCGGCCTTCAGTCGGCGGAGACCGCCTTCCGGGTGATCGTCAGGCCGGCAAACGCATCCTCGATACGCGCGCGTTCGGTCCGGAACCGTTCCAGCTCCGCCCCCTTCAGGTTCCTGCCGGAGGGCATCTTTACCCGCATGGGATTGGTCTGGCGGCCGCGCCTCAGGATTTCGTAGTGGAGATGCGGCCCGGTGGACCGGCCGGTCGATCCCACATAGCCGATGATCTGGCCCTGCTTGACCCGCTGTCCGCTCCGGGCGCGGCGGTTGAACCTTGAAAGGTGCGCATACGCGGTCGAGTATTCGGAGTTGTGGCGAATGCGGATGTAATTGCCGTAGGCGCCGTTGCGGCCCCGATGGACGATGGTCCCGTCGCCGGCGGCGTAAATCGGCGTCCCGGCGGGCGCCGCGAAATCGACGCCCCGGTGCATTTTATTGAATCCAAGAATTGGGTGGCGGCGGACGCCGTACCCGGAGGACAGCCTCGCGCCGTTGACCGGCGTGCGCATCAGCGCTTTGCGCGCGCTTTTGCCCTTGTCGTCGAAGTAGTCGACACTCTTGTCGGCGAGCGTGTGACGGTAGAGGGGGTTCTCGTCTCCTTGGAGGACGAGGTTGGCATAGATGATTTCGCCGTCCCGGACATGGGTTCCGGACTTGGTGAAGAACCGTTCGTACATAACGTCGAAGCGGTCATCCGGCTGGATCGAACGCTGAAAATCCACGTCCCAGGAATAAATGCGGACCAACTCCTGCAACACGCCCGCGGGCACCCCCGCCTCGACAGCGGAAAGATAGAGGCTGGAACGGATGACGCCTTCGGCGCGGACCAGGGTGCGTTCTACTTCCTTGACTGATTTGCCGGCCGAGAAATTACCGTCGCCGGTGCGCCGGACGGCGTATTCGACAGCCCGATCGGGCCGGACGGTGAAACCGGTGAACGTCTCCGCCCCGGCGGCCTCCTTCTCTTTCTCGAAGCTGACAATGATCTCATGCTCCGGCCGCAGGCGGCGCGGGTCGAAATGCATACGCAGGGCCTCGATGGCAGTGTGCGCTTCAATTCGCTCGACCCCGGCGTCGATCATCAGTCCCATCAGCGTGTCGCCACGGCTGATCCGGATCTTTCGGTTGATCTGGCGGTTGATCTGGCGGTTGACCGGAATGGGGCCGGTCACCTCGGGCGGCGCCGTCGGGACCGCCTGTTCGACGGGCGCGGCATGTTCGATGGCTGCGAACCGTTCGATGGGGCCCTCGATCCGGGAAGCATCCGATGGCCTGAAATCAAGGAGCCAAATGGGCAGAACGGAAGCGGCAATCACGGCGATTGCCAACGGAACGCGTCCGACAAAGACCGAATTCAGCATGGTTTTTTTGATCCCGGTCGAGGTGCGGGCCATCGTCCGGCCTGTCCCCGAAACTAGGCGATAATTGGACCGGCACGTTTATCCTGTCAAGACGGATAGCGGCCGATTGGTCAATAGAATCAGTGGTGAGACCTGAGTTTCTAATGCCTGGTTGCCGAACCGGAGAATATTTTGCCGGCTCACAGTCTCGAATCACCGGCTGGCCGGGTTCATGATGGGACCAAATACGAAGATTAACTGATTATTGTATAAATACTATATAATCTATCAATTACAACCGGTTATCAGTTTATCGAATTGGACAAACCGCGCGGGTTGGAAACCAGGGCGCCGCCGTATTGGCGGCCAGGCAGTGATTGCCTCGCGGCGGGACACGGCTTATATAGCTCCGATGGCGGGTTCAATGGATACCTCGGATCGTGTCGCCGATGAGCGGCCGGCCCTGACCGCGCCGGGCGGTGCGGACAGGCTGCTGCTGCATTCGTGCTGCGCGCCTTGCGCCGGCGATGTGATGAACGAGATCACCCGCTCGAATATCGACTACGAAATCCTGTTCTATAACCCGAACATTCATCCCGTCCGGGAGTACGAGCTTCGCAAGGACGAAAACAAGCGTTATGCGGAAAAGCTCGGCGTCCCGTTCACCGATCTCGACTATGACACGGACAATTGGTACGCCCGGGTCGAAGGCCTGGAATGGGAGCCGGAACGGGGCGCGCGTTGCACGGTCTGTTTCGACATGCGGTTCGAACGATCCGCCCTTTATGCCGTCGAGCACGGCTACCCGGTTTTCACCAGCACACTCGGCACGTCGCGCTGGAAAGACCTCGACCAGATCAACGAGTGCGGCGTACGCGCCGCCGCCCGGCATGACGGGCTGAGCTACTGGACCCACAACTGGCGCAAGAAGGGCGGCGCCCAACGGATGGTCGAAATCTCCAAGGACGAGGAATTTTACCAGCAGGAATATTGCGGCTGCGTCTATAGCTTGCGGGACACCAATGCCCACCGCGTCTCGCGGGGCCGGCCGCGTATCAGAATCGGCGAGCAGTTCTACGGCCGCGAATAGCGGCCGCGAATGGCGTCCGCCAACCCCGTCAACTTCCCAGTGCTTCCAGGATTTTTTTCCGGGCGTTAAGAATTTCCCGGGTGAGTTCGTCGGCGCGGCGCCGGAACCTGTGCGCCGGAACAGGGATCGAAATCGCCGCCGGAATACCGTTCGGTCTGCCGATGTCCACGCCCAGGGCGCAAATGCCTTCCGAGTGCTCTTCCCGGTCATAGGCCACCCGGGCCCGCCGAATCCCGGCCAATTCACGCGACAAATCGTCCCAGGTCCTTCCGGGGCCAACCTCCGAAGAATCCGTATCGCGGAATATTTTCTCGGCCGTCTCGTTTTCCATCGCCGCCAGCATCGCCTTGCCGTTGGCCGTCGAAATCAATGGAAACGCCGCCCCGATGGCCGACACCGCGCGCAGACGGTGCTGGGCAATGATCTGATCGATGAAATACACCCGCGTCCCCCTCAGGATGGAGAGGTCGATGGTTTCGTCGGTCCGCAGGAACAGGGTCTCCAGGAAGGGCCGCACGATCTCGACGAAGCCGGGCTGCGCCGCGGCCCCCAGCCTCACCAGACCCGGTCCCAACTGAAATCCCGAGTGCGGCCCCGCCGGCATGACCAGGTCCTGCTGCTGCAGCTCGGCGACAATGTGCTGCACCGTGGGCCGGGCCAGGCCCACCCGCTCGGCAATTTGGCTCAGCGACAGGCCGTGGTTTTCGGCTTCCAGCGTCCGCAGGATATTGGCTGCGCGCGCGATCACCTGTATCCCCCGCCGGGCCGGTGTGGAGGAACCTTCGGTCGTTGGCTTGGCGCCAACTGCGGACCCGCCCGCCATGAATGCCTCCCGTCTCGTCTCCCGCCGGCGACCATTTTCGTATGGTATTATCAATCCGGTATATTTGCATATTATACAGATAGCGAATTCGACACAAATAAAAACGGCGCCGCCTTCGGGCAGCGCCGTCTCTATCCGTTCCCGCCCGTAGCGGGAACCGAGAGTGTCCTAGTCGCGCTCGACGCACATGGCGATGCCCATCCCCCCGCCGATGCACAGCGTCGCAAGACCCTTCTTGGCGTCCCGCCGCGCCATTTCATGGATCAGCGTCACCATGATCCGGGCGCCGGAGGCGCCGATGGGGTGCCCAAGCGCGATGGCGCCGCCGTTGACGTTCACCTTCCCGGCATCGAGTCCGAGCTCCTTGGCGACCGCGCACGCCTGCGCGGCGAACGCCTCGTTTGCTTCGATGAGGTCGACGTCGGCGGCGCTCCAGCCGGCTTTCTCGAGCGCGGCCTGGCTGGCGGGGATCGGCCCCGCCCCCATAATCGCCGGATCAAGTCCAACCGTCGCCCAGGATGCGATCCGGGCCATCGGCGTAATCCCCCGCTTCTCCGCTTCTTCGGCGGTCATCAGCACCGTCGCCGCGGCGCCGTCATTGATGCCGGAAGCGTTGCCCGCGGTCACCGTGCCTTCCTTGTCGAAGGCGGGCCGCAGCTTGCCGAGCGTCTCGGTGGTGGTCCCCGCGCGAGGATATTCGTCGGTGTCGACCACCGTTTCCCCCTTACGGGTCTTGATGGTCACCGGAACGATCTCATCGGCGAACGTGCCGGCTTCGATCGCCGCCTCGGCGCGCTGCTGCGAGGTGGCCGCGAATTCGTCCTGCTGATCGCGGGTAATCTGCCATTGTTCGGCGACGTTCTCCGCGGTCACGCCCATGTGGTAGCCGTTGAAAGCATCCCACAGCCCGTCCTTGATCATGGTGTCGACGAACTCGAGACTGCCCATCTTCCGGCCGTCCCGGAGGTGGGCGGCGTGGGGGGCCTGGCTCATGCTCTCGTGACCGCCGGCCACGACGACCGAGGCGTCGCCGACGGCGATCGCCTGGGCGCCCAGTGCAATGGTCCGAAGACCGGAACCGCAAACCTGATTGACGCCGTAAGCCGTCCTTTCCTGCGGCACGCCCGCCGCCATTGAAGCCTGACGGGCCGCATTCATGCCGGCGCCCGCCGCGAGCACCTGACCCATGACGACCTCGGAGACGTCGTCCGGAGAAACACCCGCCTTGTCGAGAGCCGCGCCGATTGCCAGCGCGCCCAACTCGTGACTGGCCATGGATGCCAAGGCGCCGTTGAACGACCCGATGGGCGTGCGGGCGCCGCTCGCGATTACGATATCTGAAAGTTGTGCCACTTCTTCCTCCTCATCAGCCGAGCGCCGCGGGCTCGGCATGGTGTCGCCTGGATTTTGCCGGGGCCGGCCGGTGGGACCTAGCCGGCCAACTTCGGCGCCATCAATGTCGCCTCGCCATCGAGAACCACAGACTCCCCGACTTTGCAGACGGTCTTGAACTCGACGAATTTCTTCTCCGGCACCAGCTTCGACACCGTAACCTGGGTGTCGACCTGATCGCCGATCCTGACCGGGGCCTTGAAGCGCAACGATTGGTTTACATAGATCCAGCCGGGGCCCGGAAATTCGGCTCCGAATGTTGCAGAGATATAACCCGCGGTGAGGATGCCATGGCTGATCCGGTCACCGAAAATCGATGCCTTGGCATACTCCTCGTCGAGATGGATCGGATTGACGTCGCCTGATACTTCGGCAAATCCCTCGATATCCCGTTCGGTCAATATCCGGCAATATTCGCCGGTCATGCCGACCGCAAGATCGTCAAACCCAAAGCTCTTCCTGGATACGATTTTGTCCACTTGGGGGGCTAGCTCCTAAAATTCACAGGGACGGGGGTTCAGCCTCCGCTGGAGAGGTCGTCCAGCCGTTGTTGGATTTCGGCCAATTGTGATTGGAGACGGTTGATTTCCGACTGCCGGTCCTCATCTTCGGACGCAGGCGGCTCTTTTCCATTGCTCGAGGAATGCTGGCCGTTGCCGTTCGCCGCGGACCCGCTGTTGGAATTCGAGAACATGGCCATGGATTGCTGGAGAATTTCCAGGTTCCGGCGGCCGATTTCATTGAACTGCTGCATTGCGCCGGCGCCGCCGAACATCTCCTGCATCTGCTGCATGATGTGCTGCTGATTGTTGGAGAAGTTATCCATGCTCTGTTCGAGATACGTGGACAGGTATTGACCGACACCATCATTGTAGAAGCTCAGCAGCTGCCGGAGGTAATTGAGAGGCAGAAGGTTATGCCCCTTGCTCTCTTCCTCGGCGATGATCTGAGCCAATATGGAGGTGGTTATGTCGGTGCCCGACCTGGCGTCTTTCACCGCGAAGTTGGTGCCGTCGTTAACCATCGCATGGAGATCGTCCAGAGTGACGAACTCCGCGACGGCCGTATTGTAGAGGCGCCGATTGGCGTATTTCTTGATAATGACGACGTCGTCCGGATTCTTCTGCCCTTTGGCCATGCATCCGTCCTCGTAAATGGACCACCGGCAAACCCCATAGCCGGCATCTTGTCTTCAGTCTGACACATAAGACCGGTATTTTGTAGTGCAAAATATTTTGCAACGCAAAAAATTCGTTGACACGAGGAATCATGGGGATTATATGTCTTTTTGCAACGCAAAATTTCGTCGCGCAAAAAATAAATTTTGCCTGACCTTTAGATGTAAGGAGCCAGTTATGACCACCAAAGCGAAAGCAAGCACCGCGAAACCCGCCGCCGAGGCCGCCGCCGAGACCATCGAGACCATCAGCTCGGTCGGCCAGGAGACCCTGAAGAACGTGATGAACATCGGCGCCGATGCCGCCGCCGAGGGCTACAAGAACGCCAGCGCCTACGGCAAGGAGCAGATGGACGTCGCCAAGGTCTCCTACGACAAGCTGATGTCCTACGGCAAGGACAACATCGAGGCCGTCGAAGCGGCTTCCTCCGTTGCCGTTGCCGGCGCCGAGGCCTACTACGCCTCCATGGTCGACTACACCAAAAAGGCGGCCGCCGAGAACATGGACCTGCTGCAGAAGACCTTTGCGGTCAAAAACCCGCAGGAACTGATGGATCTGCAGGTCGAGGCCGTCAACACGTCGGTCAACCGCGTGATCGCCCAGACCACCAAGCTCAACAAGATCGCCGCCGACACCGCGGTCAAGAGCTTCGAGCCGATCAAGGGCCGTTTCGACGGGGCCGTCGAGAGCTTCGTAAAGCCCTTCGTCTCCGCGTAAGCGACCGAGTACGCTTCCCGAGAAGAGCGTGATTCCCGCCCGGTATCACGCTCTTCTTTTATGCGCTCGACGCCGGAGCGCGAACCGCGTGGCACGGATTTTCGATTATGTGCTGGAATGTTAAAGTAAACTCACCGCCTCGGAGACCCTATGTCCGGCGCGAAACCGACGGCGCTCCGTGGGCGTTTAGCAGGGGAGAGAGAATATGAGCCGAGTAGCGATAGTAACGGGCGGCACCCGCGGCATCGGGGCCGCCGTCAGCATTGCCCTCAAGGACGCCGGATACACCGTGGCGGCCAACTATGGCGGCAACGAGGAACGGGCCAGGAAATTTACCGAAGAGACCGGTATTCCGGCGTACAAGTTCGATGTCTCGAATTACGATGCGTGCGTTGCGGGCGTTGCGAAAATTACCGAGGAACTGGGACCGGTGGAGGTCCTGGTGAACAACGCCGGCATTACCCGGGACGGCACCATGCACAGGATGGATGCCGGGAACTGGCAGGCGGTTATCGATACCAACCTGGGCTCCTGCTTCAACATGAGCCGCTCGGTCATCGAAGGAATGCGCGAACGCAAGTTCGGCCGGATCGTCAATATCGGATCGATCAACGGTCAGGCCGGTCAATACGGCCAGGTGAACTATGCCGCGGCCAAGTCCGGCATTCACGGTTTCACCAAGGCGCTGGCGCAGGAAGGCGCCGCGCAGGGCATCACCGTCAACGCCGTCGCCCCCGGCTATATCGATACGGACATGGTCGCCGCCGTGCCGGAGCAGGTTCTCGAGAAGATCATCGCCAGAATCCCGGTCGGCCGCCTGGGCAAGGCGGAGGAAATCGCCCGCACCGTCCTTTTCCTCGTTGCCGACGAGGCTGGTTTCGTCACCGGTTCAACCTTGTCGGTCAACGGCGGACAGCATATGTACTGATCCCGACACGTTGGACCCGGAGAACGGCTCCCGATGAGCACCAAAACCAACAAAAACGAGAAGGGCGAGACCGGCCTGCCCGACCTGACCGAAAGCATGACGCAGCTGGCGGCGGGATACGGACAGGTGATGAACGCCTGGATGGAGGCGTGGTCTCCGGATTCGGCCAGCGGCGGCGCAACATCAAAAGAGAGCGGCGCGGCCGGCGACGGCAAGACCGACCGGGATACGGCGCCCGCGGCCAGTCCGCTGGCCAACGCCAAGCTGGACCCGGCCAAGGTCATGGATGCACAGATGGAGCTTTGGCGCGGTTATCAGTCGCTGTGGCTCAACACGACCCAGCGCTTGTTCAACCAGGAGGCGGACGCCGAGCCCGTCGTCGATCCGGAACCCGGTGACAGCCGGTTCAAGGACCCGGCCTGGGAAGAGCACCCCATCTTCGACTATTTCAAGCAGTCCTACCTCTTGAACGCCAACTGGCTCAAGCGGCTGGTGGGCGAAATGGACGGCCTGGAACCGGAAGACATGGCGAAGATGGAGTTTTACAGCCGTCAGATCATCGATGCGCTGAGCCCCAGCAACTTCGCCCTCACCAACCCGGTCGTCGTGCGGGAGACCGCCGAGAGCAACGGCGAGAACCTCGTCAACGGCTTCAAGAATCTGATCGAGGACTTCAGCAACAGCGACGGCACGCCAAGCATCAAACAGGCCGACATGGATGCATTCGAAGTCGGCAAAAACGTCGCGGTCTCGGAAGGCGGCGTGGTCTTCCAGAACGAGTTCTTCCAACTGGTTCAGTACAATCCGACCACCGAAAAAGCATACGCCAAGCCGCTCCTCATCGTGCCGCCGTGGATCAACAAGTTCTACATCCTCGACCTCCGGCCCGATAATTCCTTCATCCGCTGGGCAACGGACCGGGGATATTCGGTCTTTGTCATGTCATGGATCAATCCCGACGAGACCATGGCCGACAAGAGCTTCGACGATTATATCCGGGACGGGATTTTTGCCGCCTTGGACGCGGTTGAACAGGCCACCGGCGAACGCCAGGTGACCGCGATAGGCTACTGCATCGGCGGGACCCTGCTGGCCGCCACGCTGGCCTACATGGCGGCGCAGGGCGACGACCGCATTACCGCCGCCACGTTTTTCGCCGCCCAGGTCGATTTCGAAGAGGCGGGTGAACTCAAGCTGTTCACCGACAAGGCACAGGTGGATGCCTTGGAGAAGCAGGTGGCCGGCAAGGGCTACCTGGACGGCGCGTCCATGGCGTCGACCTTCAACATGCTGCGGGCCAACGACCTCATCTGGTACTTCGTGGTCAACAACTACCTGCTGGGCAAGGCGCCGCCGGCATTCGATCTCTTGTTCTGGAACGCCGATTCGACCCGCTTTCCGGCGGCCTTGCTGATGGACTACCTGCGCGACATGTATCAGGACAACAAGCTCGCGGCGAAGAACCGGTTCAAGGTATTGGGAGAACCCGTCGATCTCTCCGACATCAAGATCCCGGTCTACCTGCAAGCCTCCAAGGAAGACCATATCGCCCCGGCAATGTCCGTCTTCAAGGCAGCCGGTATCTACGGCGGGCCTGTTCGTTTCGTGCTGGCCGGCTCCGGGCACATTGCCGGCGTCATCAATCCGCCGGAGAAGCAGAAGTATCAGTACTGGACCAACACGAAACGCAAATCGTACGGCACGTTCGACGAATGGTACGGCGAGGCGGTCGAAACGCCGGGTTCCTGGTGGCCCGACTGGGACAAGTGGCTTTCCGGGAAATCCGGCAACAAGGTTGCCGCCCGCGAGCCCGGTGCGGGCAAACTGAAGATCATCGAGCCTGCGCCCGGCAGCTACGTCAAGGTCAAGTCCTAAGGGGCATGGGAGGCCATCGAAGATGAAGTTCTCTATCGACATCGATTGCACGCCCGAGGAGGCACGCGCTTTTTTCGGGCTTCCGCCGGTCGAACAGATGAATGCGGCGATCATGAAGCAGGTCGAGGAGCGGATGATGGATTATCTGGGCTCGGCGGACCCTGAAGCCATCGCCAGGAATTGGCTGCCAAGTGGGCTGGATGCGGTCGAGCAGATGCAGAAGGCCTTTCTGGCGCAATTCACCGCGGCCGGCGCGGACAAGAAGAGCGACTAATCCATGTTCACCGTTCCGTTAACATCCGTTCATACGCCATCAATACCGCATTCACCCGCTCCCGGCAGCGGCCTGCTATATTGCCCGGCATAGGAGGTCGAATTTCCCGGCCCGACCATCGAAACGAATTCATTTGATGCATTTCAGCTAACACGAATTCCCCCCCAATGAACTTTCCACCGGAATTTCGGATACCGAAATTCCGGTTCTTTTTTTGGCATTGGGGAGAACGGGCGAGCCCGGCTAACCGATCAATTCCCTAAGGGCGCCGACACGATCGACGATCTCCCGGCGGACCGGGTCTTGCAGCGAACCGTCATTGCCGGCTCCCTCACACACCGTCTCCAACGCGGCCGCCGCTTCACCCAATTCCGCAAACCCGAACGTCGCGGCATTCCCCGCGAGCTTATGGGCGGCCCGCAAAATGTGCTCCACCGTCTCACCGTCGCGTCCGGAAGCCGAGGCAAGCGCGTCGCGATGGCCTTCCATTTCCTTCAGACGTTCATCCAGCCGCCCCGCATAGGCCTTGCGGAGCGTCTCGAACTTCTCGGCGAATTTTGCGTCCGAATCACTCATGGCCTGCCGCCAGATTTCACGAAGTTGGCCGGAAATGGCCATGGGATCGAACGGTTTGGCGATGACGCCGGCGGCGCCCATATCGAGGAACCGCTGCAACTCCGACGGCATCGCTTTGGCCGTCACAAACACCACCGGGATATTCCTCAGCCCGTCGATCTCCTTCATCGCCTCGAATGTCGCCGGACCATCCAGTCCGGGCATCATCACATCGAGGAGGATCAGCTGAGGCCCGAATTGCGGGCCCTTTTCGAGCGCTTCCCGCCCGGACGCGCATCCTTCGACCGTAAAGCCGCCGACCGTCTCGAGCGCCAGCCGTGCGACCTGCCGGATATCGTCTTCATCGTCCACGTGCAGGATACGGTTTAGTTCGCTGTCCGCCACGTTCCCTACCCTCGGCTTGCCTCAACGGTTTGGCGCCCGGCTGCCGCACCCGGCGCGCCGAGCCGGCCAGCGCCTTGATCTTCGTCGCCGCGGTCCGCCAGGGGAAGACAAAAGAAGAAGGCGCCATTATGCCCATGTTAAGGTATGTTAAATATGTTAATTGATGTGAAGATCAAGCGGCGGATTGCATCGAGACAAATCATAATTGATTGAATACATGAGATCTTTTTAGAGATGAAACCTCACCTGCTTGTTGTTGAGGATGACGAATTCGTCCAATCCCTCTTGGCCGCCTATATGGAAAAAGAGGGGTTTCGGGTCAGCGTCGCGGCCACCGGGACGGAAACGCTGGGCCTGCTCAATGGCGAGCCCATTGACCTGGTCCTCCTCGACCTGACTCTCCCCGACGAGGACGGTTTGACCCTCGCCCGGCAGGTTCGGGCGCGGTCCAAGACGCCGATCATCGTCCTGACGGCGCGCAAAGGCCGGGATGACCGGATTACCGCCCTGGAGGTCGGGGCCGACGATTACCTCAACAAACCCGCCGATCCGGAAGAGTTGGTCCTGCGGATTCGGAACCTGTTGGGCCGCTCCGATGGAGAGGGGACAGCGATCAATGCCCACCGCCGGCAATCGGTGGAGTTCGCGGATTTCATCTTGGACGTTGCCGGACACGCGTTGAGCCGTAAGGGCGGCGAGGCCATACCGCTGACCAACGCCGAGTTCAACCTGCTGTCGGCATTGATCAACGCACCCAACCGGGTGCTTTCGCGGGCCGTTCTTCTGGACGCCATCAGTCAGGACGAGGCCGGCCCCTCGGAGCGGGTCATCGACGTCTTGATCAGCCGCCTGCGCAAGAAAATCGAAGCCGATGCCCGCCGCCCGGCGATCATCCTGACCGTCGTGGGCAGCGGGTATAAGTTTGGCGCGGAGCCTCGCTAGCGGGATCAGGCTCAGGCCGCCGGGTTCGGGAAATTCATCCCCTCGTCATAGGACGGCCGGGATTGGATGCGCCGCCACCAGTCTCCCACCCCCGGCCGCGACCGCCAATCGATCAGCACGGTCAGCTCATTGGCCCCGAATCGTTCGACGAACGGCGTAATGCAGATATCGGCGAGAGAAAACTCTTCTCCGGCCAACCACGGCGTCCGCCCGAACTGCATCTCCATCATATCCATCACCCCGGCGATCGCGGCCTCGGCGCGCGCCTCGTCGTCCACCGACACGCCGGCCCTCAGCCGCCGCAACATTTCGTGGCGCTTTTCCGGGTTCGGCATCCGATTGATCACCGCCTCCTTTTCCGCGTCCGATTTCTCGGCAAAGCGCGGCAGGAACCGCCTGTTGAACGAGATCATATTGATGTTCCTGTGGACCACATGTTCGGTCCGATCCAGCCAGATGCGCATTTGCGCCCGCTCATAGGCATCCTCGGGCCGCAGTCGGACATCGGGAAAGACGTCGTCCAGGTACTCGATTATCACGTTGGATTCGATAATGATCCGGCCGTCATGATCAAGGGTCGGAACGACCCCGTTGGGGTTCAGCTTCACATACCACGGCTCGGTATTTTCCTGCTTCGGACCGAGGTCGATGTGATGGCTTTCCCAGTCCAGGCCCTTTTCGGCCAGCGCTATACGAACCTTCTTGGAGCAGGTCGAGCTCCAAAAGTGATAGAGCTTCAGCATCGATCCCCCCTTATTTGGATTGCCGATCTTGGTCCAAACCATAGACTGGCGCGAGGGCGGGCGAAAACGAATTATCGGAGACATACGGTGAGCGAGAGGCCGGACACCCACCAGAAACGTCAATCGCTGAGAGAAATCCTGGATCGCGACCGCGTAACGATCATGCCGGGCGGTTTCAGTCCCCTTTACGCCAGAATGGCCGAGGAAATCGGCTACGAGGCCTTCTTCCTCGCCGGATCGCAGATGGCGGCGTTCCTGTTGGGCGTGCCGGACAATGGAATCCTGGGGCTTCGGGATATTGTAGACCACGGACGGCATTGCGCCTCGAGAACATCCATTCCGCTCCAGCTTGATGCGGATACGGGATTTGGCAATGCGGTCAACGTCCACTTCGCCGTACGGGAGATAGCCGCGGCCGGACTGGCGGCAATGAATATCGAGGACCAGGAAGCCCCCAAGAAATCGGCGACCCTCGCGGGGCGGAGGGTGATTTCCATGGACGAACACGTCGGCAAGATGAAAGCCGCGGCAGCCGCCCGTGACGAAGTGGCGCCGGATTTCCTGATCTGCGCCCGAAACGACTCCCTGGGCGCCGAAGGCGGGGATTTCGAGCAGGCGCTGGAGCGCTGCATCGCCTATGTGGAAGAAGGCCGCGCCGACTACGTCTGGCTGAATTCCGTGGAGACGCGCAAGGATCTGGAGCGTGCCTGCCGTGAGATACCGGCCCCGGTTCAGGTGATCTGGGGCGGCCGCGAGGAGCCCGCGCCAAGCCTCGAAGAGTACGGCCAGCTGGGTGTCCGGATCGCCCTTTACCCGGTCTATTTCGCGACCGTCGGCATGCAGGCCGCCTGGGAAGTAATGAACGACATGTTCGAACGGGGCCCGCCCGCACTGAACGAATTCCACGAGCGCGCGCGGCAATCCAAATGGGGCCGGGCCAATCAAAAATCACTCACCGGCGGCGATCACGTTCGGGAAATCGAGGATGAATTCCTGACCGAGGAAGCCAAACGGGACTACGACAATACTTGGGGCCATTAGGGGGCCATTAGGGGCCGCCGCAATCGGGACGAAACCCCGGCTCGCCGGCATTGACGGCAACGCCAATGAAAGGAGAACCTAGGCGCCTCGGGCGACCGGTAGCGTGCGGCGCTCGGGTGTCACCTATATCTTAGGAACATTCTGTTACCCATGTCTCCGGTCTGGACAAAAAAATGAATGGCGACCCCGACAGGATTCGAACCTGTGACCCCCAGATTAGGAATCTGGTGCTCTATCCAGCTGAGCTACGGGGCCGGGAGCCGGGGTTATAGCATAGGGCGCCGGGCGTCGGACGGAAAACAAACTTGCGCCGGGCTAGACCCCCCGGGTCTTGAACCGCTCGGTACAGCCCACAAGCGCCGAGCGGATGGACGGTTCCATGGCCGAATGGCCGGCATCCGGAACAATCATGTAATCCGCTTCCGGCCAGGCGGCGGTGAAGGCGTCCGCGGTGATCACCGGGCAGACCATGTCGTAGCGGCCCTGCACGATGACGGCAGGAAGATGCCGGATCGTGTCGAGGTGATCGTAAAAATACGTGTCGGGAAGGAACAGATCGTTGATGAAATAATGGGCCTCGATGCGTGCCAGAGCCAGCGCCGCGCGGCCGGATTCCAATCCGGAAACGCCGCGGTGATTCGGCAGCAATGTCGAACACGCGCCCTCGAACCGCGCCCACGTCCGGGCCGCCGGGCCATGGACGGTCGGGTTCTCGTTCATCAGGCGCGCATGATAACTGCTCAGCGGATCCCGGCGCTCGTCCTCGGGCAGAAACTCGAGGAACTCCCGCCATGGCTCGGGAAATACCCGCGCGATACCGCCGAGAAACCAATCCACTTCACCGGCGGTACACAGGAACAGGCCCCGGAGGATCATGCCCTGGGCCCGGTCCGGGTGGGCAATGGCATAGGCGAGCGCCAGGGAACTGCCCCAGGAGCCGCCGAACAGCAGCCAGCTGTCGATCTTCAGGTGCTCCCGCAGCCGCTCCACATCGGCGACCAGGTGCGGTGTCGTGTTCTCGGTGACATCCGCAAACGGTTTGGAGCGCCCGGCGCCGCGCTGATCGTAAACGATGATCCGATAGTGCTCGGGGTCGAAAAACCGGCGGTGCGAAGCCGAGGCGCCCGCACCCGGCCCGCCGTGCATAAACAGGATCGGCTGTCCCTCGGGGTTGCCTGATACCTCCCAGTACATCTTATGATGTCCGTCGAGATCGAGCATGCCGGAGCTGAAGGGCTCGATTTCCGGAAACATCTGATATTGGGTTGAGGCGACGTCCATGGTTTCCGCCAGCTGAGGATATGAAGGGTTGTTCCGAGCCAACGCGTAAAACGATGGTCCTTGCATCATACTCATTAATCTCCCGACCTAAAGCGGTTCGGCGGCTTCCGCCGGGGATGCTGCCGGGGGTGCTCGCCGGGGCTTTGGCGGCGGGCGCCGCGGGCGAGGCCGTGCACGCCATCGAGCCCGACCTCACGCCGGGAGCCATGGTCCGGATCGAATCCGTCGTCGACGGAGATACGGTCAGGCTCGCCAAGCCGGTCGGCCGATCCCGGGAGATCCGCCTGGTTGGTATTCAAACGCCCAAACCCCCGCTGGGGCGGCCCCATATCCGCAGATGGCCATTGGCCGATCGCGCAAAGGCCGCGCTCGAGGAACTGACGCTCGGCCGGGAACTGGTGCTTGCGTTCGGGGGTGAGCGATTGGACAGGCACGGCCGCCTGCTGGCCCATCTCTATACGCCGAACGATTTCTGGATCCAGGGTGAATTGCTGCGGCGGGGATTGGCCCGGGTTTATACCCTTCCGGACAACCGGGCCGCCGTCCCGGCCATGCTGGACCGCGAGCGCGAAGCGAGGGCAACCAGACGCGGAATCTGGCGCACCCGCTTCTATCGGGTTCGGCGGGCCGAGGATGCCGGACGCCATATCGGCAGTTTTCAAATCGTCGAGGACCGAATCGTGGCGGCGGCGATTGTCAAAGGCCGCGCCTATCTGAATTTCTCCCCCGATTGGCGGACCGATTTCACGATTTCCATCGCCCCGAAGTGGATGCGGCTGTTCAAATCGAGCGGGATTGATGTCACCTCACTTTCCGGCAAGACCATCCGTGTCCGCGGCTGGCTGAAATCCTTCAACGGCCCTATGATCGAGGTGACGCATCCTGAGCAAATAGAGATCGTTGGCAAATGATCCCTGGGCGAAAGACAGCCAAGATTCTGGGCCTCATCCTGCTGATGGGCGGGCTGGCGGCGTGCGCCACCGCGCCGGCGACCGGCAAGCGAATCTTCACCGGCGGTATGAGCTTGGCTGATGAAAAGAACATCGGTGCGCGGGAGCACCCAAAAATTCTGGAGCAATTCGGCGGCGTCTACGAGGACAAGAGGCTGGCCGCGTACGTCGACCGGATCGGCCGGAATCTGGCTAGGACATCGGAACTGCCGGACCTGGGCTTTACGTTCACCATCCTGAATTCGGACCAGGTCAATGCGTTCGCGCTCCCCGGCGGATATGTCTACGTCACCCGCGGCCTCATGGCGCTGGCCGGCGACGAAGCGGAGTTGGCAGGCGTCATCGCCCACGAGATCGGCCATGTCACCGCCCGGCATTCAGCCGAGCGGTTCGGCGACACGCTTGCGGCCGGGATCGGCGCAACCCTGCTGGGTGTCATTCTGGAGTCCGGCGCGGCAGACGAGGTCTATGGGACGGTAGCCAATCTGGCGCTGCGTGGATTTTCCCGGCAGCAGGAATTCGAAGCGGATTCCCTGGGCGTGCGATACCTCAGCCGCACCGGATATGCGGACGAAGCCATGGCCAGCTTTCTTACCCGAATGCGGGCCCATGGCGCGCTGGAAGCGAAAATAAGGGGTAAGTCGCCGAACCAGGTGGACGAGGTCGATTTTCTCGCCACCCACCCGAGGCCGATCGAGCGCGTGCGGGCGGCCATCGCGGCAGCGCGGGGCAACGTCCCGGCCGGAACCAAGCGCGGCCGGGTCGACTATCTGGCTTCGCTCAACGGTCTGTTGGTCGGCGACGATCCGAAGGAAGGATTCGTCCGCGGACAGGAATTCATCCACCCCGAGCTCCTCTTCAAGTTCCGGGTGCCGCCCGGATTTACTCTGTTCAACAGCCGACGTGCGGTGATCGCGCGAGACAACGCAAACTCGGTTATCCGTTTTGACATGGGACGCAATTACACCGGTCCGATGACCCGGTACTTGACGGCGGTGTGGGGGGATCGGCTGCGGCTTTCCGGCGTCGAAGCCATCACCGTCAACGGCATGCAGGGGGCGACCGGCGCCACCCGAATTCGTCGATCCCATGGTCCGGCGGATCTTCGCCTGGTCGCCATCCGGCAGAGCGTTCAGCGGATCTACCGGTTCATGTTCATCACACCGGTCAATCAGACCAGCCGCCTCGATTCCGAGTTGCGGCGAACGACATTCAGCATGAAACCCATCACCCGCCGGGAGGCGGGGTCCGTGAAACCGCTCCGCATCCGTATTCGTGCGGTCAGTGCCGGCGATACGGCGGAGAAATTCGCCGATCAGATGGCCTATTCCGACCTCCGGGAGGAGCGTTTCCGGGTTCTGAACGGGCTGGAACCCGGCCAACCCCTTCGGGCGGGCCAGCTGGTGAAGGTGGTTACCGAGTAGCGACCGGGCCGAGCACCCGCCGCAGGTAGCCGGATGCCTCCTCATAGATGCCCGGGGCGGCGCTCTCCCTGGGTCCGGCCACATTCAAAACCGAAATTGCCTGCCGCTTGATCCAGGCGGCGGCATCATCCGGCGTTGCCGTTCGAAGATCGAGCACCAGAAGCGGCTTCTTGTGCATCCGGGCGGTGTCACGGGTAAGAGCCGTACCACCGGACAGCCCTCCGCGGCTCAGAATAAGGGTGGCGTCCGAATCGCGCACATTGGCTTCGGTGCGCTGGCTGTAGGCGGCGCTCGTGGTTTCGGCCAACGGATAGATTTCGGATATGGGCCCGTCTTCCGCGCGCCGGCCGCGGGGACACCAGCCGCCGATCTCGAAGCCGAGCAAGAGGGCTACGTCCAAAGCGGCCCGATCGACTCCCGTCTGCCCGCCGGAAACAACGCGCAGCGGCCGGCCGGCCGCCATCCTAGGCTTCGATTAGATCGACCATCTCGCCCAACGGGTCGAAGCACGCCGCGACAAGATTTCCGCCGTGACCGCAGCCGCCGTCGATGGTCGCGGTGTACGGGTTGATTTGGACGCCGCCGCCACGGGGATCGTGCCCGCGCACGATACGGCGGTAGGTGCCGTAGGGTGCGGTAATTTCGTCGAAGCCCTGGCTGTTCCACCAGAAATCATCGGCCTGGCTGGTAATCGGCCGGGCCGGATCAAGGCCGGAATGTACAAACAGCATGCCGCCGTCGTCGCTGTACGCTGCCCGGCGCAGACTGGCGATGAGCGCGGCGTGGCCGTTGAGGCTGCGGATGCGGTCGCGCAATGACGAGGCCCAGCGATTGAGCGCCGTGACGCCTTCCCGAACAGCGGCAAGCGCGTCTCCGGGGTCGGCGCCGTAGGACAGCATCGTCGGTGCGGCGCCGTGTTCCACCATCCAGTTCAACACCTCGCCGGGATTAAGGGCCAGCTGAATCTGGAGCAGTTTTTGCCAAATCTCTTCCTGCGCGCCTCGTAGGATTACATAGTCCTTGATGTGAGCCCGGGGCCGGGCGAGGAAGCGCCTACGGAAAAGCAGCATTTCATCGACCGTTTCGACGGCCGCCGCCCCGATGCCGAGAAAATTTCCAAGATAGATGAGTTTGTCATTGTCCTTCAGCCGCCGCTCCATCCGGCAATGGAGATCGTGCAGCCGGTCGGCTTCGCTATGAACGGCGCCAACCGTCCAGTAGCGCCCTGATGCGCGAATAACCGCGAATTTTTCCGCAACTTCCATGAGAGGAACTGTCCGTGCCAGGCAATGGAGATCGTTCCGTCCAATAAAAAGGCGGGGCGTTAAAAATTCGCTAACGCCCCGCCAAATTTGCTTTGATCCAAATGCTAAGCGGCGTTCAGGACCTGCTCCAGCTTCTCGGTCGCTTCTTCCTTCTCGATGCTTTCGACGGCCGCGAACTCGCCGGCGAGCCGTTCCAAGGCTGCTTCATAAATCTGCCGCTCGCTGAACGACTGATCAGGCTGGCCGACATTGCGGTGGAGGTCGCGCACCACCTCGGCGATGGATACGGGATCGCCGGAGTTGATTTTGGCCTCGTATTCCTGAGCCCGGCGGCTCCACATGGTGCGTTTGATCCGCGCCCGCCCTTTGAGCGTCGTCACCGCATTGTCCATCACTTTGCGGCTGCTCAACTTGCGGAGACCCGATACCTCCATTTTGTCGGTTGGCACCCGAAGGGTCATGCG
>JAJECC010000061.1 GCA_022822205.1 Rhodospirillales bacterium
CGGGATCGCCCTTCTCATATTCGATTTCGATGATCAGCGGCTCGTCCGGCGCGTTTTCGGGCGCCACGCTCCGGGTGAACATGTCCTCGTCGGGCGCCACGTCCGGATCCTCCAGCGCCTTCCCCTCGTAGGAGATGTGCAGCAGGTTGGCGTCCGTCGAATAGGGCGGCTTGTCCTCCTTGTCCTTGGGGATGGGGATCTGATGCTTCTGGGCGTAATCGATGAGCTGGGTGCGGGACTGGAGGTCCCATTCCCGCCACGGCGCGATGATCTTGATGTCCGGATTGAGGGCGTAATAGCCGAGCTCGAACCGCACCTGGTCGTTGCCCTTGCCGGTGGCCCCGTGGGAGACCGCGTCGGCCCCCACTTCAGCCGCGATCTCGATCTGGCGCCTGGCGATCAGCGGCCGGGCGATGGACGTGCCCAACAGATAGGTCCCCTCATAGAGGGCGTTGGCCCGGAACATGGGAAACACGTAATCGCGGACGAACTCTTCCCGGAGGTCCTCGATGTAGATTTCCCTGATGCCCAGCATCTCGGCCTTGGCCCGGGCGGGCTCCACCTCCTCGCCCTGGCCGAGATCGGCGGTGAAAGTCACCACCTCGCAGCCCTTCTCCTCCTGCAGCCACTTCAGAATGACCGAGGTATCGAGGCCGCCCGAGTAAGCCAGCACCACTTTCTTGACGTCATCCGCCATGCCGAAAGTTCCTTGATATTCAGCGCCTTAAATTAGGCGGCGCAGTATAGGGATTGGGACGAGCGCCTCAAGTCCCGCCCCCTATTCCGCCGCTTGGCTCTGGCGGTCGAGTTGGTCGGTGAGCCAGGCTTCGACGATGGGCTCCAATTGCTCGTAGGGCTGCCAGCCGACGGTGAGGTAGGCGTAGCCGGTGCGGTCGTTGACCACCACCGTGGGGAAGCCGGTAACCCCCATGCGCTGGGCGAACTGGAAGTCGCGCATGGTCTCGGCCTTCATTTCGCCGGAGCCAAACAGCTCGGCGAACTTCTCCCTGCCGAGACCGAATTCGGCCGCCAGGCCGATCAGCACGCCTTCCTGCGTGACGTCCCGGTTCTCGGCGTAGAAGGCGGTCTGCAGGCGGGTGAAGAACTTGAGCGCCGTGTCGTTGCCTTCCATCATCCGCGCGGTGACGGCGGCGCGGCACGCGGCCTCGGTGTTGTAGACGAAGTCGGCGCGCTCCAGGACGTCGAACCTGAACGGCTGGCCGGTGCGCTGGTTGATCTCCTCCCAGTGCTCGCGCAGGAAGTCGATGCGCTTTTGGTCCTGGGGCTCGGTCCAGTCGATATGCAGCCCGCCGGCGACAAACGTCACCACGGCGCGGCCCCGGCACTGGTCCTCCAGCTTGGCCTTGGCGGGCGCGAACCCGTAGCACCACGAGCACATGGGATCGCCCACATAGATCACTTCCCGATCGACAGGCATTGTCTGCTCCTCCGCGATAAGCGGTGAGACACCTACACGTTTTGCTCGGATTGGGAAAGGCCCGCCGCGCCCTATTGGCCGGGGGATTGCGCGGCGGACAGTTTCCCGTAGGCGACCGACAGCACCGAGACGCCCAGCGCAATACCGACAAAGCCGATGAACTGGCCGACCAGGGAGATGGCGAGGGAGCCCGACAAGGTCTCGTCGGCGCCGGTCGCGGCGACGATGCCGGCGGCGATCATCAACGGCACCGCTCCGACGATCGCGGTGATAAGGCCGGCGACGATCATCGCGCCGACCACCTGCCAGCCGTTGCCCCCGCTGAGCACCAGCACGTCGCGGAGGCTCAGATCATGATCGACGCAGGTGGCGGGAAGAATCAGGATCAGGCGGCCGGTCAGCCACAGGAACACCACGGCGCCGGCCCCGAACGTGGCGCCGGCTCCGATGGGCGAGCCGGACACGCCGAGGAAGATGAGCACGAAAAAGAAACCGATGACGCCGAAGATGATGAACAGCTTGAGGTACTGGATGACGAACCTGGTCGTCCGCATCCGCCAGAGATAGCACTCCAGCACCGTGGCGTTCCGCTCCTCGGCGAGGTAAGCCCGGTGCCAGGCCACCGAATAGACGATGGTGAACCAGATGTTGAACACCAGGAGCGCCACCTGGATGAACTGAAGCTGCACCGGCTGGCCGGGCGCGGGCGCCGGGCCGGTCACGCCGGCGACGGCCGTCAGGATGCCGGTGATGACGATCGCCGGCAGGGCGAGGTTGATCGCCCACATCCGGTTCTCCCAGACGAAGCCCAGCGCTTCCCGAACCGTCATCATGACCGGCAGTTTCATGGGTCTCTCCCGATTGTCCGCATGTCACTTTAGAGGGCGGCACCCGACAAAAAAAGCGCCGGCCCCCCGGGCACGGGGACCGGCGCAGTTTTTTAGGCCCTAACGACGAAGCGTGGCGTTTCGCCGCCGCTTATTCCGCGGCTCGGGCCGGGGTGAACTGGTCGGCTTCGGTGCTCTCGGCCATGGCCGTGGTCGAGGACCGGCCGCCGGAGAGGGCGGTGGCGACCGCATCGAAGTAGCCGGTGCCGACTTCCCGCTGGTGACGGTGGGCGGTGTAGCCCATCGCTTCGGCGGCGAATTCGGCTTCCTGCAGCTCCGAGTACGCCGCCATGCCGCGCTCGCGATAGGCGCCGGCGAGCTCGAACATGCCGTGGTTGAGCTGGTGGAAACCGGCGAGGGTCACGAACTGGAACTTGTAGCCCATGGCGCCCAACTCGCGCTGGAACCTGGCGATGTCGGCGTCGTCGAGGTTGGCCCGCCAGTTGAAACTGGGCGAGCAGTTGTAGGCCAGCATCTTGCCCGGATATTCCTTGTGGATGGCCTCGGCGAAGATCCGCGCCTGCTCCAGGTTTGGCTTCGAGGTCTCCCACCACATGAGATCGGAATACGGCGCGTAGTTGAGGCACCGGGCGATGCACGCCTCGACGCCGCCCCGCACCCGGAAGAAGCCTTCCGGCGTCCGGCCGCCTTCGATGAACGGACGGTCCCGCTCGTCGATGTCGGAGGTGAGCAGCCTGGCGCTTTCCGCATCGGTGCGGCAGACGATCAGCGTCGGGACGCCCATCACGTCGGCGGCGAGCCGCGCGGCGTTCAGGTGACGGATGTGCTGTCCGGTCGGGATCAGCACCTTACCGCCCAGGTGGCCGCACTTTTTCTCGGACGCCAGCTGGTCCTCGAAGTGGATGCCCGCGGCGCCGGCCTCGATGTAAGCCTTGGTGATCTCGAAAACGTTCAAGGGTCCGCCGAAGCCGGCCTCGGCGTCGGCGACGATGGGAGCGAACCAGTCGCGGCCGGCGCCGCCCTCGGAATGTTCGATCTGATCCGCGCGCTGAAGGGTGAGGTTGATCTTCCTGACCAGTTCCGGTCCGGAGTTGGCCGGGTACAGGCTCTGGTCCGGATACATGGCGCCCGCGGCGTTGGCATCCGCCGCCACTTGCCAGCCGGAAAGATAGATTGCTTCCAGACCGGCGCGGACCTGCTGCATGGCCTGGTTGCCGGACATGGCGCCGAGGGAATTCACGTAATCCCGCTCGTGGAGCAACTCCCACAAGCGGTTGGCGCCCCTTTCGGCGAGGGTATGCCGGATTTGCACCGACCCTCGGAGGCGGGCGACATCGGCCGCGCCATAGGTCCGTTCGATACCGTGATAGCGGCCTTCCGGCGCGCTTTGGATGAACTCTTCGAATGACTTGCCGGGCGGATTCATGGTTACCTCCGAATTTCCTAGATTAATGATCAGGACACACTTTACATAATTTCTAGTGTAGTCCATAAGTTACTGGTATTAATAACGTAAATATGTTTTCTGCGTTGCCAAATACTTTTGTCACTTTGTAAATTTTGTAAAATAAGTGATATTGCACCATGGCCGTCCTGAGCGATAAGAAGATCTTTGCCGGCACCCGAATCCGCCGCCTTCGGCGGGATCTGGGGGCCACCCAGGCGCAGATGGCCGACGATCTCGGCATTTCCACCAGCTACCTCAATCTGGTGGAGCGCAACCAGCGGCCGTTGAGCGCCCAACTGCTGCTCCGTCTGGCCGACACGTTCGACGTGGATTTGAAGGATTTCTCCGGCGATGACGAGGCCCGGGCCGCCGCCTCCTTGAAGGAAGTGCTCACCGACCCCCTGTTCGAGGGATTGAACATCGGCAATTCGGAGCTCGCCGATCTGGTCGGCGCCTCCCCCGCCGCCGCGCAGGCGATGGTGACCCTTTACCGAGCCTATCGGAAGGGGGTCGAAACCGCCGTCGAACTGGCCGAGCAGGTGGAATCGGGACCCGCCGCCGGTCCGGAGTCGCACCGCCAGCCGCTGGAAGAGGTTCGGGATTTCTTCACCGAGGCCGGCAACCATTTTCCCGTTCTCGAGAGCGCCGTCGAGACCCTGTGGGAAGACGCCGGATTCGATTCCGCCGACCTCTTCCACGGGCTCAAGGATCAGCTCAAGACCGCTCACGACACCAGCGTCCGCATCGTACCGGCGGAGGTGCTGGCCGGGTCGCGCTGGCGTCTCGACCGGCACTCGCGCCGGCTGTTCATTTCCGAATGGCTCGATGCGTCCACCCGCGGCTTCGTCGCCGCTCAGCAGCTGGGGCTGCTGGGGTACCGGGACCTGATCGAGGGGGTGATGGACGAGGCGGGCCTCAAGGGCGACGAGGTGCGGGCGTTGGCCCGGCTCGGGCTCGCCAATTATTTCGCCGGCGCGGTGATGATGCCCTACGGGCCGTTTCTCAAGGCGGCCGAGGAGATGCGCTACGACGTCCACGCCATCGGCGCCCGGTTTGCCGGGTCCTTCGAGCAGGTCTGCCACCGGCTGACCACGTTGGGGCGCCCGGGCGCCCGCGGCGTGCCGTTCTTCTTTCTCTCCATCGACCATGCGGGCAACGTGCTGAAGCAGTACTCCACCGGCGGCTTTCATTTCGCCCGCTTCGGCGGCGCCTGTCCCAGATGGAATATCCACGAGGCGTTCCGTTCGCCGGGCCGGACCATCACCCAGCTGATGGAAATGGAAGACGGCGCCCGGTACTTCACCTTCGCCCGCTCGGTGCCGACCCAGGAGCCGGGCGGCCGGGCGCGGCTGCGGGCGATCGGGGTGGGGTGCAGCGCCGACTACGTGAAGAAGATCGCCTACGCCGACAAGCTCGACCTCACCCACGAGGACGCGGCGACGCCGGTGGGGATCAATTGCCGCCTCTGTCAGCGCGCCGATTGCGCCGACCGGGCCCAGCCGCCCTTGAACCGGCGCCTCACCGTCCCCGCCTATCAGCGCGGCCCGTCACCGTTCAGTTTCGAGGCTTGGTAGGCGTTTCAGGTACTCAAGATTCTACGTCCGGGAGTCCGAATGGCCTTCCTGCTCGGCCGGCTCCAGGGGCGTATCCGTCAGACGCCCATGGGCGATCGACATCATCGATAGGATTATGCCGGTCAACCACGCAAATAGCGGCGCAACTACGATCATTAAAATCGCCGTGATAGAGAATAGGGTCGAGAAATCGAATACCAACGGTTTGAACACCGTGAACACAAGAAAAAAATAGATGAACATCAACCCGAACATCGGAATGCACGCGATGAGCACGCAAAGCACGAAAATCCAGAACATTCGAATGGTATTGCCCCGCGTCAGTTTCCAGGAACACATCAGGCCCAGCGGATGCTCCAGGGCCTGGGCGGGAATCACCGGCCAAATCCGAAGCAAAACCAGGACAATCACCAACAGAGCCAGAAGCGCGGCGGGGATACCCACGAGTGGGTTATTCGACTGAAACTCAAACCATTGGAATAAGCTTGGCAACCGGAATTCCCCGATCACCAAACCATTTGCAGCCCCAGGAATTAGCCCCACCACGATTGCCAGCGCAAGTGTCACGAAAGACACCATAAGCAGCACCATCAACTTGGCGAACACCGATACCTGAAGCTTCCCAAACCGAAGTGCCTGAGTGGCCGGCACCAATTTACGGCCCAAAGCGAACCGCCGATGCCACGCCGTCGCAAACGGCGTCAGCAAAAGTAGAAAAATCGCCCACCGAACGAAGTCGAAAACCAGGTCGGTATCGGACAGCTCTTTCATTCGCTCTAACACCCTGTCTATTTCCGCCGCGTCACCGGCGGTCATATCGGCCAAGCCGACGCGTTTCAGGAAAAGCCAGACGGTCGCGACAGAGCATATCCAGATGACCGAGGCGTGAGCCACCACCAGATCCCAATTCCGAAAACACTGGACATAGGACCGCCCCACCGTGGCGAATACAGGGAGTTTCACGCCGCGCCCTCCAATTCCAATTCTGCAACTTGAAGATAGAGGGAGGGGATACGTGTGTTAAGCGGGGAGTGCAGTGTCCGCGACCTTCGCCTTGTGCGCCCGCACGCTCTCCGATTTG
>JAJECC010000057.1 GCA_022822205.1 Rhodospirillales bacterium
CCCTTGTTGATCAGATCGTCGAGGATCGGTTCGAGAAGATCGATCGGAACGAACATGTTGCCGGGACTGTCCTTGCTCCCGGGCTCCGCGTCGTTCACCCACAGCGAGCCGACGCCGACCAATTGGCCGGACCCGTCGATCAATGCCGCGCCGGACCAGTTTGGATGAATCGGCGCAGTAAAGATGGCGTGGTCCAGCATGTACTCCCAGGACCCGGCGAATTCGCGCCTCGAGACGACGGCGCCCGATATGGCGTGGTCGGCCCCGCCGTACGGCGCGATAATCGCGGGGTCGCCTTCACGAAGCGTCTTCGAGCTGCCTCGCGGCAAGGAGGGCACACCGGGCGCCTCGAGCGACCGGATCACCGCGAAACCGCTCTCGTGGTTGTAGCCCAGGAGCTCGGCCGCCAGGGTCCGGCCGCCGCGGCCATGAAGGACGATCTCGTCGGCGTCGACCACCAGATAGCCGATGGTCAACATCAGCCCGCCGCCGCCGATGACAATCGCATTGCCCTGCCGCTCGACCCCCAGCGTCCGCGCCGAGAAGGCCTCCTCGGGAACCTCCGAGGTCAGCCGGAAAACGGATGACAGCGCCTGGTCGAGATCGAAGGGAAGGTCGGATTGGTCGGGGTGCGGCGCGAGGCGCAGCGAAGGATCGAGCAGGTGCAGCAGTCCGCTTGGCCGGTGTCCGTTGGCCTTTTCGATGCCGTTCGCCATCAGAAGTTTCCGCTCCCCGCAGGTTTTGGTTTTGTCTTGGGTAAACAGTAGCGTTCCGCCGCACCAAGTGGCCAGCCCTATTTGGGGCTGTGGCGTGCCGCGCTACGGCCCGGGTGCCGGGCTGTCGGCGGGCGAGCGCCTCCGGATCGTTCCGGCAGCGGATTCGCGGCGCGCGACGTAGGTGGTGGCGCCGACGATGATCGCGGCGCCGACCCAGGTCCACAGATCGGGGAACTCGGCGAAAAAGAAATATCCTATGGCCGCCGCCCAGACCAGGCGCGTGTAGTAAAGCGGTTCGACGGCGCTGACGTCGGCGTATCTGAACGCCTGCACCATCGTCAGGTGAGCGGCGCCGACCAGAAGGCCGATGGCGGCGAGCCACAGTATTTGTTCCAGCGTCGGCTGCTGCCAGAACCAGATGGCGAAAGCAAAGGTGATCGGGATCTGCAACAGCGCCACATAGGCGCCGCAAGCCGCCGGGCTGTCGTACCGTGTGAGAATCTTGGCGAAGATCTTGGTGCCGGCGCTGAAGCACCCGCCGGCAAGCACGAAGATGAACCCGAGCGAGAATTCCTCGAAGCCCGGCCGGATAATGACCAGCGCGCCGATGGCCCCGACACCCAGCGCCGCCCAACGCCGGGGCCCCACCTGCTCGCCGAGGAACAGGATTGCCGCCAGGGTCAGGAAAAGCGGACCCGTCTGGGCCAGGGCGACGGCGTCTCCGAGCGGGGTCAGGAACAGCGCGGTGTACCAGCACATCAGCGCCGCCGCGTTGAAAAAGGACCGGACGAAGTGGATGTGGAACTTGGGCGTCTTCATGGCGCCGATCCCGTTCCGGATCAGCCAGGGAACGTAGAACAGGAATGAGAAGACGTTTGAGAAGAAGGCGATTTCGGTTGGATGCAGACCTCCGCTGAGCAGACGGACAATGCCGTGGGAGGCGGTAAACAAAAAGACCGCGGCCAGCGTAAAGCCGGCCCCGAGCAGGTAGGATTGCCGGGTCCCGGCAGGCGCAACCGTCGGGCCGGTATCGGACATGGGCGCTCCAGGCGTTTGGGCGTTTGGGCGTTTGGGCGCCCATCGCCATAAGACAGTCCGCCCCGCTCAAAGGCAAGGCCCGCCGACGATGGCGCCGGGGATTGCCGGGAGGGATCGGCGGAAATTGCGGCCCTTGCCCGCGGTGGTCCCGGCGGTTGGCGTCTTGCAGACCCGCGTCGAGGCGGATATCACCGGGAGGGTTGAATTTCGGGCCGGGGAGAAGCACATGGCGCGCGCCGCCGACATATTGGTCGAGACGATGGGACTGCACGGGATCGACCGGGTCTTCTGCGTTCCCGGCGAGAGCTATCTCGCGGTTATCGACGCCATGTACGACGCCCCGGAAATCGACGTCGTGACCACCCGGCACGAATCGGGCGCAACCCTGATGGGCGTCGCGGACGGCAAGATGACCGGACGGGCCGGGGTCGCCATGGTCAGCCGGGGGCCCGGCGCGACCAATGCCTCCATCGGCATTCACGTCGCCGAGCAGGATGCGGTCCCGCTGGTTCTGTTCATCGGGCAAGTGGCACGCGCGGACCTTGGCCGGATGGCGTTCCAGGAAGTCGACTACCGGCGCTTCTTCGGCGGCATGGCCAAGCATGTGGTCGAAGTGACGGACGCCGAAGCGCTCCCCGGGGAGACGGCGAAGGCGTTCGCCGTCGCCGAAGGCGGGACGCCCGGTCCGGTGGTCGTTTCGCTGCCCGAGGATATGCTGCTTGACGACATAAGCGCGCCGCCGGCGGCGCGGGCGGACACCGATCTTCCCATGCCCGCCGACCGGCAAATCGCCGAGATCGCCCGGCGGCTCGCGGCCGCCGAGCGCCCGCTGCTGATCGCCGGCGGCCAGATCGACCAGCGCGGCGGGCGGGACGCCCTGCGGGCGGTCAGCGAGGCGTGGCAGGTCCCCGTCGCCGCCGGCTGGCGCCATCAGGATCTGTTCGACAACACGCACCCGAATTATGCCGCGCACATGGCTTTCAACATGCCGGCCGAGTTCAAGCGGACATTGAACGAGGCGGACCTGGTCATGGCCATCGGCTCCCGGTTGGGAGACGTAACCACGCAGGGCTACGCCATTCCCAAGGCGCCCAAACCGGACCAGCCGCTGATTCATGTCCACCCGGATGCGGCGCAGCTCGGGCGGGTTTATGAAACCGACCTGGAAATCAACGCCGACGGAACGGCGGTCCTGGAGGCGTTGGCGAAGATGAACGCCAAGCCGGCGCCCGACGGGCGGCCGGCCTGGATCGCCAGGGCTCATGATCTGGCGGCGAGCCGGATGGCGTGGGATTTCCCCCGCGCCGATGACGGGGTGGTGTTCGGAAACGTCATCAAGGGGCTGGCCGGCGCGTTGGGCGACGACGCCGTCATCGCCAACGACGCGGGCAATTTTTCGACCTGGCTGCACCGGTTGTTTCCGTTCAAGACGACCCACAAATTCCTGGGCGCCGTCGCCGGGGCCATGGGCTTCGGGGTGCCCGCGGCGGTGGCGGCCGGTCTTCGCCATCCGGACCGTCAAGTCGCCTGCCTGGTCGGCGACGGGGGATTTCAGATGACCGGCAACGAGATGTCGGTGGCCGTGGAGCGCAACCTGCCGATCCGCATCTTCGTCTCCAACAACGGCAGCCTCGGCACCATCCGGCTCTATCAGGAGAAGGATTACCCGGGCCGGACCATCGCAACGGATTTGCCCAATCCGGATTTCGCCGCCGTGGGTGCGGCTTTCGGTCTGACGGCGTTCAAGATCGAAACCGAGGACGACGTGGCGCCGGTGATCGAGAAGGCGATGGCCGCCGATGGGCCGGCTCTGGTCGAGGTCGCCACCAGCCTCGAATATCTCACGGCCTATTCCCGCATGTCGGCGCTCAGGGCGGCAGCTGAGGCATAAAATGATTGCGTCATGTAAGGTCAATTCGCTCCGAATTGACCGAGCCGGGCCCGGACCCGGAGCGGACTCCCGTGGATGCCCGGATCAAGTCCGGGCATGACGATAACATAACAATAATTGCGTCATGGCCGGGCCTGGACCCGGCCATCCACGTGTATCGCCGGCCGTCAGGCGTGGATCACCGTCACCGTGGGCATTAAAATGCCGTTGCCGGGATTGGGCCGGGCGTTCGAATTGGTATACTGGCGCCATTCATCGAAAATTTCTTTCGGCGCCCGTGCCTCGAGCGGTGCCGGGCCGCCCAGGAGGGGGAATAATAAATGGATACGCGGACGATCGGGGTGATCAGCCCCGGTGACATGGGACATGTCGTCGGCGGGGTGCTCGGCGGCCAGGGGCATCGGGTGCTGACCGTACTGACGGGCCGGAGCGAACTCACCCGGGAACGCGCCGGGCGATCGAATATGGAGGACGCCGGCGATCTCGAAAGCCTTGTGCAGGAGGCTTCGATGGTGCTCTCCATCATGCCGCCCGAAAACGCCCTCGGGTTCGCGGCCGATGCGGCGGCGGCCATGTCGGCGACGGGCGCCCGGCCGCTGTTCGTGGATTGCAACGCCGTTTCGCCGGCGACGACGCTCGCAATCGCCGAGGCCATGGGCGGCGCCGGCGCGGATTTCGTCAAGGTGGGAATTATCGGTCCGCCGCCCGGCCGCGGCCCCAAGACGAGGTTCTATGCCGGCGGGACGTCGGTAAGCGAACTCGCGTTCATGGACGGCGAGGCCGTTTCCGTCATCGACATGGGACCGGAGATCACCCGGGCCGCCGCCATCAAGATGTGCTACGCCGGAATGACCAAGGGCAAAATGACGCTCCACACCGCGGTGCTGCTCGCCGCCGAATTGCTGGGTGTCGGCGGGGAGTTGCAGGCGGAGATTTCAAAAAGCCAGAAGGCCGATTGGGAAATGATGAACGCCCGGGTGCCGTTTTACGCCTGCGATGCCGGCCGCTGGTCCGGGGAAATGGATCAGATTTCCGAGACCTTCGGCGCCGCCGGCCTCACGCCCGATCTGCACAAGGGGGCCGCGGATGTCTTCCGGCTGCTCGATTCATCGCCGTTGGGGGCGGAAACCCGCGAAACGCTGGATAAATCGAGAACCTTGCAGCAAACCCTCGACATCTACGCGGAAACCGTGACCGGGCGGAAGGCGGCGGAGTAGGAGTTGCGGACGCAGCTGTCCGAGTTTCGGTCGGCGTACCGAATTGGCTCGTAGTATGGGGATGTCTCGACTATAAGGGCGCCCGCGCGAAGGCGGCGAATGCCGCCGGGACACCATAGGGAATTCGAAGGGGAACACGATTATGGACATGAGCGGTGAATACACCATCCCGGCGCCACGCGAGAAGGTATGGGAGGCGCTGAACGACCCGGAGGTTCTCAAGCAGTGCATCGACGGCTGCCAAAGCCTCGAAAAGACGTCGGATACCGAGTTCGAGGCGAAGGTGACGGCGAAGGTCGGGCCGGTAAAGGCCACCTTCAACGGCAAGGTCAATCTCTCGGACATCGATCCGCCCAACGGCTATACCATCTCCGGCGAGGGCCAGGGCGGCGTCGCGGGATTCGCCAAGGGCGGCGCCGAGGTCAGGCTTTCGGGCGAGGGCAGCGAGACGGTCCTGAACTACGAAGCCAATGCGGAGGTCGGGGGAAAGCTGGCGAGCGTCGGCAGCCGGCTGGTCCTCGGCGTCGCCAAGAAGACCGCCGATGATTTCTTCTCCAAATTCAGCGACATCGTCGGCGGCGGGGAAGAAGCGGCCGAGGCGCCGGCCGAGGCGGCTCCGGCGGCGCCCGAACCCGCTTCCGCCCCGGCGGAGAAGCCGAAAGCCGGGGTTTCGCCGGCCGTCTGGGTGGCCGGGGCCATCGTGGTGATCGCCGTGGCGGCCTGGCTCCTCGGCGGCGGCTGATCGGCCTCCAGAGCCGAACCGTTAAAAAAACCGCCGTAAACGGCTGAATTCTCACCATAAGTTTATCCGGAATACCGTCAAAAAATCCGATTTTGCTTGATTTTTTGACCATTTTTTTGTAGTGCTATGACCATCGAACGGCTGGGGTTGCCGCTTTTGGGACCCTTTGCCGTCGGCGGCCCGACAAGAAATGTGGGCCAAACGGCATGTTGCTTCGTATGGAGGATGTGACCCATGAGACGAATTTGTCACCTCAGTCCCGAATAGGCACCGGTTTCCCGAGAAAACGGGAAACGATTTTTTGTCGCCGAGTGTGAACTCGATGACAGAAGCCACCACCACCGGCGGATTAAACTCCGCGGAACGTGACGCGGGAAAGGACAACGGCAATGAGCGCAATGACTTTACCGGTTGTATCCGAGGGACCCGGACTTGCCCGGTACCTCAATGAAATCAAGAAGTTTCCGTTGCTGACGGCCGACGAGGAATACATGCTCGCCCAGCGGTTTCGCGAGCACGGCGAAACCGAGGCGGCGCATCGGCTTGTGACCAGCCACCTTCGCCTGGTCGCCAAGATCGCCATGCAGTATCGCGGCTACGGATTGCCGGTTTCGGACCTTATTTCCGAAGGCAATATCGGCCTGATGAAGGCGGTGAAGAAGTTCGAACCGGAACGGGGTTTCCGGCTGTCGACCTATGCCATGTGGTGGATCAAGGCATCGGTCACCGAACATGTTCTGCGCTCATGGTCATTGGTCAAAATGGGCACCATGTCGGCTCAGAAAAAGCTGTTTTTCAGCCTGCGCAAGGCGAAGGCCCGTCTTCAGATCCTTGATTCGGGAGAGCTCGACCCCGAGCAGGCGGAAGCCCTGTCCAGGCAGTTCGGCCTCCCCGCCGACGATATCCTCAACATGAACCGCCGCATGTCGGCCCGGGACTATTCCCTCAATGCGCCGGTTTCCGAGGACGGCGACAGCGTCGAGTTCCTGGATACCCTGGTCGACGAGAGCCCGTCGCCCGAGGCCATTGTCGCGCAGCGCGAAGAGGCCGGCATCCACAACGAAATGCTGCAGGCCGCTCTTGCCGAATTGCCCGAGCGGGAGCGGCACATATTCGTCGAGCGCCGGCTCAAGGATGACCCGGTGACGCTCGAGCAACTGGGCGAGGTATACGGCATCAGCCGCGAACGTGTCCGGCAGCTGGAAGTGCGGGCGTTCGAGAAGGTTCAGAAGGCGGTCACCCAGTCCGCCCGCGCCGCCTAGGCGGCCGGCCCGCGGCGCTTGGGGAAAAAAGTCGGACACACCACTTGACGCTCTGAAATCATTGACCTAAATGACTGGCGCTCTCGGCACGGGAGCGCCGGTTTTTTGTGCCGGCGTCCGTGAACGGAGACCAATTCGAACGACCGGTCCTTGGGCCGTGATTGCGCTCCGGTCCAATCGGATCGACGCCGTTTGGGAGGTGTCAAAAGAAATGTCTGAACAAGCTCCGATGATTGTGTTGGAGAACCTGACCAAGCGGTTCGGTCCCTTTACCGCGGTCAACAATATTTCCCTGAACGTTTCCAAGGGCGAGGTGCTGGGATTCCTCGGGCCCAACGGCGCCGGCAAATCGACCACCATGCGCATGGTCACCGGGTTCCTGCCGATCACGTCCGGCGCCGCCGGCGTATGCGGATTCGATGTGGCCAACCAGCCCCAGGAGGCCCGCCGGCGGGTCGGGTACCTGCCCGAAGGCGCGCCGCTCTACGGCGACATGGCGACCCGCAACTTCCTGGGATTTATCGCCGAGGCCCGCGGGTTCACGGGCGCCGACAAGACGGACCGGGTCGACCACGCGGTAAAGCGTCTGGCCCTCGAAAGCGTGGTCAATCAGCCCATCGACACGCTCTCCAAGGGCTACAAGCGCCGTGTCGGCCTGGCGCAGGCCATTCTGCACGACCCGGATGTAATGATCCTCGATGAGCCCACCGACGGTCTCGATCCCAACCAGAAGCATCAGGTGCGCGAGCTCATTCAGGAGATGGCGGCGGAGAAGGCGATCGTCATCTCCACTCATATCCTGGAAGAGGTGACGGCCGTTTGTTCCCGCGCGACCATCATCGCGCGCGGCAGGATCGTGTTCGACGGCACGCCGGATGAACTTCAGAGCAAGGCGCCGCATCACAACGCGGTCGCGGTGCGTCTCGCGAATGCCGACGATACGGCCATCCGCGATGCGCTTGCCGTTCTGCCGGACGTCGAGCGGGTCGAACAGCCGGATGGCGCTTCCACCCTAATGGTCATTCCCAGGAACGGCGCGTCCATTGTCGAGCAGGTCGGCGGACTCGTCCGTGACCGCGGCGCGGAGGTGGATGAGCTCTATGTCGAGCGCGGCCATTTGGACGATGTTTTCCGCCAGCTGACGCTGTCCGAATAAGCAGGGCAGGGAGAAAAAAATGCACAGTGTTTGGGTGATTACGAAGCGCGAGCTTGCGGCCTATTTCTCGACGCCGCTGGCCTACGTTTTCATCGTCATATTTTTGGGCCTGAGCGGCGCGCTGACCTTCTTCATGGGCGCGTTTTTCGAGCGCGGCCAGGCGGACCTGCAATCCTTCTTCAGTTTCCATCCCTGGCTCTATCTGTTCCTGATCCCGGCCGTCGCCATGCGGCTGTGGGCCGAGGAACGGAAGAGCGGCACCAACGAATTGCTGTTGACGCTGCCGGTTCCCACCTGGGCGGCGGTCATCGGCAAGTTTCTGGCCGCCTGGGCGTTCATCGCCATCGCCCTGATCCTGACCTTTCCGCTGTGGATTACCGTCAACTGGCTGGGTGAGCCCGACAACGGGGTGATCCTCGCCGCCTATATCGGCAGCCTGATCATGGCCGGCGGCTATCTGGCCATCGGTTCCTGCGTTTCGGCGGCGACCAAGAACCAGGTCATCGCCTTCATCGTCGCGGCGGTGGTGTCGTTCCTCTTCCTGATGAGCGGCGTCGAACTGGTGCAGTCGTTCTTCCAGGGCTGGGCGCCGCTGTTCGTCACCGAAGCCATCAAGTCGATGAGCTTCCTGACCCACTTCAATGACATCATCCGGGGCGTCATCGATCTCCGGGACGTGGTGTTCTTCGGCTCGGTGATTGGCGTCTTCCTTTACGTCAACGCGGCCATCGTCGATTTAACCCGAGGTTCGTGAGACCGGTCATGCAATTCCTGATGAATATGGATCGAAAGAAAATGACCGTCGCCAGCCTCGCCGTGGCGGTGGTGTTCCTGTTTTTCCTCAACATTCTGGTCAGCACCGAGGTGACCGACGCCCGGCTCGATTTGACGCAGAATAAGCTGTTTACCTTGTCGGACGGCACCCGCGAGGTTCTCGATCAGATCGACGAACCGATCAAGGTGCGGTTCTACTTCTCGCGTAAACTGGCCGAGATCAGCCCGCAGCACGGCATTTACGCGACCCGGGTGAGGGAGTTGCTGGAAAACTACGCCAAGGCCGCGGGGGGCGACATCGATCTCGAGATCATCAATCCCGAGCCGTTCTCGGTCGAGGAAGACGACGCGGTCCGGTTCGGCCTGCAGGGCATTCCGTTGGATCAGACGGGCGAACGCGGCTATTTCGGCCTGGTCGCCACCAATTCGACCGACGACCGGGAGATGGTGCCGTTCTTCGATCCGTCCCGCGAACGGTTCCTGGAATATGACCTGACCCGGATGGCTTTCGATCTGGCGGCGCCGAAAAAGAAGACCGTCGGCCTTCTGACCTCGCTGCTGATCGAAGCGGACCCGATGCTTCAATATAAGCCCTGGCCGCTGCTCAATCAGATCAATCAGTTCTTCCAGGTCAAATCGGTCGCCGGCGACGTCTCCAGGATCGACGACGACATCGACGTCCTGCTGATGATCCATCCGAAGATCACCGAGGAAAAAACCCTTTACGCCATCGACCAGTTCATCATGCGGGGCGGCAAGGCCGTGGTGTTCGTCGATCCCCACAACGAAACCGCCCGCATGTCGCCGCAATTGCCGCCGGGCGCCGGCACGTCGGATCTCGAAAAGCTGTTCAAGGCCTGGGGCATCGAATACGACCCGGACAACTTCGTCGGCGACCGGGCGACGGCGGTGCGGGTGAGCGCCCAGGTCCAGGGCAGGGACGTCATCTCCGATTATGTATCGTGGCAGTTGCTCGATCAGCGCCATATCGCCGCGGACGACATCGTGACCGGCCAGCTGACCGCCATGTCGGTGGCGAGCCCCGGCGCGATCGGTGTCGCCGAGGGCGCCGGCCTGCAGATGACGCCGTTGATCCAAAGCACGCCGATCAGCGCCAAGGTGAGCGTCGACAAGCTCCAGGGTGAGCCCGATCCGGCCGCGATCCTTCGCGATTTCAAGCCCGACAACAACGTCTACACCTATGCCGCCCGGTATCGCGGCAAGGTCAAGAGCGCCTTCCCCGACGGGCCGCCCAAGCCCGAGGAGAAGGAGGGCGAAGAGGCCAAGACGGAAGACGAGGAGAAGGGCCCGGGTCCGCACGTGGCGGAATCCGAGGGGGACATCAATCTGGTGGTGTTCGCCGATACCGATTTGCTGAGCACCCGTTTCTGGCTTCGCGAGCAGGAGTTCTTCGGCCAGCGCCTGTCGGTGCCGGTCTCCAACAACGCCGACTTCCTGGTCAACGCGGCGGAGAATTTGAGCGGCAGCGAAGCGCTGATCGGGCTGCGCAGCCGGGGTCTCTCCAACCGTCCGTTCTTCAAGATCGTCGAATTGCAGAACCAGGCGGAGGACCGGTACCGCCAGACCGAACGGCAGCTCACCACCAAACTCAAGGACCTGGAGGCGAAACTCAGCGGTCTCAAGGTGGATGAGAGCCAGGACAACAAGATCATTCTCACCGCCGAACAGCAGCGCTCCTTCGACAATTTCCGCGCCGAGATGCTCGATGTCCGGAAGCAGCTTCGCGACGTGCAGCATGCGCTGCGCAGCGACATCGAGGCGCTGGATACCCGGCTGAAGATCATCAACATCTGGGTGATGCCGATCATTATCGCCCTGGTGGCGGTCGTGCTGGCGGTGATCCGCCGGCGCCGCTACAAGCAGGCGAGCGCGGCCTGAACCTCACGGTGTCCGAATTAATTGTGTAGGAAACGACCATGAGCCCCAAATCGTTCGTTGGATTTACCCTGATCACGGCGGCGGTTGTCGTCGCGGCGTCGTTCTCCATCGTTTCCCGCTACGGCGACGCCGGTTCGTCCGGGACGGATGAGCGCCTGTTCCCCGGGCTGGCGGCCCAGGTCAACGAGATCGCCGAGGTAAACTACAAGGCCAAGGATCTCATGCTCGCCGTCAAACGGGACGGAGACAACTGGGCGATCACCGACCGCGACAATTACCTCGCCGATCCCGAAGTGGTGCGCAATATGCTGGTCGGCCTTTCCGAGCTGCGCCTGGGCGAGCCCAAGACCAAGGTCAAGGAGCGCTACGGCCGCCTCGCGGTGGAGGACATTACCGAGAAGGACGCGCGCTCGCGCCTGGTGACCCTGAAGACCGGCGGCGGCGATACGGTCGCCGAGGTGATTGTCGGCCGTGAAACCCAGGATGTGGCCGGTGGAACCGGGATCGGCGTCTATGTGCGCAAGCCGGGCGAGGACCGCGCCTGGCTGGCGAGCGGCCGCCTCACCGTTCCGGCGGCGGTCAAGGATTGGGTGAGCCCCGAGTTCATGAATGTGGACGCCAAGCGCATTGCCGGCGCCACCATCCGGCACGCCGACGGCGATGTGATGGAGATCGAGCGGATTACGCCGGCCGGCGGCAAGTTCCGCATCGTCGGGCTGGACCCCAACGCCAAAGTCAAGTTCGCGTCCGACATCGACAATGTCGCCGATGCCCTGGAAAACCTGGAGCTCGAGGACATCAAGAAAGCGGGGGACGTGGAATTCCCGGCGGACAAGCTGGTCAAGACCGAGTACCGGACCGCCGACGGCCTGATCGTCAACGCCGAGTCGTTCGAATCCGAGGACACCTTCTTCTGGGCGCGGTACAAGGCGCGGGCCGCCGACGATGCGTCGCCCGAAATGAAGGCCAAGGCGGACAAGGAAGCCGCCGAAATCAACGCCCGGGTCTCGCCCTGGGTCTATCGGATTCCGGCGTTCAAGTACCGCTATATGAGCCGCCGGGTAAAGGACGTGCTCGAGGAAGAGAAAAAGAGCTAAGGTCCGGACTCGATTGAGCCGCCACATGAGTGTCGCGGCGATAAGCCATAAAATGATTTCGTCATGTAAGGTCAATTCGCTCCGAATTGACCGAGCCGGGCCCTCCGAACCGGCTTCGCCGGCCGGCGGACAAGCTCCGACCCGGCCTTCAGTCGGCCGAAGCCGACTTTCGGACGGCGTAGGCCGGCCGTCCACATTTTTCGATTCTTGAACCACGGAGACGGTGAGACGGTGAGGAGCGCGGGGTGAGCAAGAGCATAATTACGTCGTGGCCGGGCCCGGACCCGGCCATCCACGTGGATCACCGGGTCCTTGCCCGGTGATGACGACCTGCGGGGTATCCAGATTTCTAGTTCTTGAACCACGGAGACGGTGAGACGGTGAGGAGCGCCGGGATCGAAACCTCTCCTCTCAACCTCCGTGTCTCCGTGTCTCTGTGGTGAATATCCCGGATGCCTGCCACCCATAGCTGGGTGAAGGGGGGCGCAAAAACGGGAATCCCCTGATCAAAGCTGTCGAGATTGTTATGCCAAGCTATTAGAGAACTGTAATATCCGAATAAATTGACTTCTTCTCGATGCATCAAAGCGGAAAACCCGGGTCCAGTCATCAAATCGAAAGCAAAACTCTTGCGAGTTCTGACGGTGTTTCAGTAGCACTCGGCTCCGTTTGGCGACGAGATCGGGGATGCGCTGGCGCCGGGCGTCTGGGCGTTGTACTGGCGATCCAAAGCTTCCTGGTCGAAGTTACGGTAGACGGGAGACATTTTATCTACCCCTCGTTATTCGGCGGGAGGGCTTGTCCTGCGTGACTCCCGCAAAATATTTACTTAGAAAACAGGTAAAATAAACACCGTGCACTATTTGGAGCCGCGTATGATGGAGTCTTCAACCGAAGATATCCTGACTTTTTCAGATGTGGTCGACGAATTCAGCGACGAGACCATCTATGACGGGTTGAGCTTTTCCGTAAAGCCCGGCGAATTTCTGTGTATTCTGGGCCCCAGCGGCTGCGGCAAATCCACGTCCCTTCGCCTGATGGGCAATCTCTTGGAGGCCCAGGGAGG
>JAJECC010000042.1 GCA_022822205.1 Rhodospirillales bacterium
GGCATCGACGGCGTTCTGCTGGCGACCCCTCATAGCCTGCACGAGGCCCAGATCGTGGCCGCGGCGGAAGCCGGGAAGCACGTCTTCTGCGAGAAGCCGTTGGCGCTGACCAAGGCGAGCGCCGAGCGCTCGGTCGCGGCATGCGGCGCGGCCGGCGTCCAACTGGGGGTCGGACACGAACGCCGGTTCGAGCCCGCGTTCCGGGAGATCAAGCGGCTGATCGACGAGGGCGCGCTGGGCGAAATCCAGCATGCCGAAAGCAACTTCTCTCACGACAGGCTGGCCGACGTGCCGGCCGAGGGATGGCGGGCGGACGCCGATGAATCCCCGGCCGCCGGCATGACCGCGACGGGCATTCACCACTCGGACGCCTATTTGTGGATGCTGGGCGACATTACCGAGGTCTTCGCCCAGACGGCGCGGCGCTACATGCGGCACGGCGCCGGCGATGTCCTGTCGATCCAGTTCCGGCACGCGAACGGCTGCACGTCCTATTTTTCCTCGCAGCTGGCGACGCCCCTCTACATGCGGTTCGCCGTCTTCGGGTCCAAGGCCTGGGTGGAGGCGCGCGGCGACACGCACCCGAGCGAGATCGGCAAAACCCGGCTGACCGTCTCCCGGGCGGAAGGGGTGGAGGAAACCGCGATCCTCGACGATATCGACACCGTCACCGCCAATCTGGAGGCGTTCGCGGATGCGGTCGAGGGGCGGGCCGGCTATCCGTTCACCGACGAGGAAAAAATCCGCAATGCCGCCGTCCTGGAGGCGGTCGTCAGGTCCGCGGAGAGCGGCAAGCCGATGACCGCCTGACGGACCCGAATGTCCTAATTTTCCGCGGCTTGCGCGCGCCCGATGGCGCGGGGTCTTGCGGCAGATTGGGTTTGATTCGCCCCCGCCCGTTCTTTATGCATTTAGTTCTTGGGAGT
The DNA here is from genome assembly GCA_022822205.1 of Rhodospirillales bacterium. Lineage (GTDB taxonomy): Bacteria > Pseudomonadota > Alphaproteobacteria > Rhodospirillales > UBA2165 > JAJDXO01. The sequence goes on from JAJECC010000042.1 coordinate 927, forward strand.
GATTAGGGAGTCCTCATTAAATGTCCTCAGGTTTTGCAAATTTCGGTATCACCGGCGTCGACTGGCAGCAGCGGATCAATTGGGACCGTCTGCGGAATTACCGCCTGGAACGCGCCCGTGAGCGCATGAAGGCCCACGGTCTGGGCGCCTTGCTGCTCATGTATGACGAGAACGTCCGGTATGTGACCAGCACGCTCACGCCCGGCTGGAACCGGCTCAAGCCCGGCCTTCGCTATGCCATGCTCTGCGGCGACGGTCAGCCGATCCTGTTCGAACAGGGCGACATCGGCATTCAGATCGAGCGTCACAGCCCGTGGATCCCGCCGGAGAACATTCGCTACTCCTACGCCTGGATCAAGGGCGCGGCCGGTCCCGCCTCGACCCAGCAGGTGACCAAGTTCATCAACGCCGCCAAGGAAGAGATGAAGCGTCACGGCGTCGAGGGCGAGAAGCTGGGCGTCGACTTCATCGACATCAACATGCTCCAGGCCTTCGCCGACAACAACATCGAGTGGGTCGACGGCATGACCCCGATGATGGAAGCCCGTGCGGTCAAGAACGAAGACGAGCACGAGTGCATGCGGATCGTCGGCGCCATCGGCGACGCCGCCCACTGGGAGTGCATGAAGTTCCTGAAGCCCGGCATCACCGAGAACCAGGTGACCGCGCACATCATGGAATTCCTCTACAACATCCCGGGCATGGAGGACGTCGAGGACGTCATCGTATCCTCGGGTCCGAACACCTGGCCGAACTGGCGGAACTTCTCCGACCGGATCATCCAGCCGGGCGACATCGTCTTCATGGATCTCGCGGCGCTGACCTGGAACGGCTACAAGTCCTGCTACTACCGGACCTATTCGGTGGGTCAGGAGCCGACCAAGGAGCAGCAGGAATATTATGCCCGCGCGCTCGAGTGGCTGCAGGCCTCCATCGACGCGGTGAAGCCGGGGACAACGACCCGCGAAATCGCCGAGAAGTGGCCGTCGGCCAAGGAGGTCTGGGGCTACGAGGAAGAAGACCAGGCGGCCGCCAACCTCTGGGGCCACGGTCTCGGACTCGCCCAGTACGATCCGCCGGTGATCTCGCGCATCTGGTCTCTCGATCACCCGATCGAGATCCAGGAGGGCATGGTCTTCGCGCTGGAAACCCAGCACGGCAAGGTCCACGAGTGGGGCTGCCGGATCGAGGAAATGGTGATTTGCCACGCCGATCACACGGAGCTGATCACCCACTTCCCGATCGACCGCATCATGCCGGTCGAGGTCGTCTGAGGACCCTGAAGGTTGACGGGAATCGAGACCGGCGGGCTTTCCCGGATGAAGGCTCGCCGGTCCCCGCTTAATCGATAGCAGGGAACAAAGATGAGCCGCTACGTCGTCCAACTGAATTCGTCCGAAGCCGCCGACCCCGGGCGCTTCGGGCCCAAGGCCGCCAACCAGGCCGCCCTCGGCCGGAAGGGGATGCCGATCCCGGACGGGTTCTGCATCGGCGCCGACGTCTACCGGGCGCAATTGAAGGCCATCGGGGTGGAAGAAGCCGCGCTTGCCTATTACGGCGCCGAGTACAAGCAGGCACGGGAATTCGCCAACCAGGTGCGCCTCGGGCTCTACACCAGCGATATCGATCCCGAAATCCGGGAGGAACTGCTCGAGGCGCGGGCCGGGATGGCCGGGCGCACCGGCGCCCTCGTGGTCGTCCGCTCCTCGGCCCTGGTCGAGGACCGGGAAGGCTCCACCTTCGCCGGCCAGTTCGAAAGCTTCCTGGGCCTCGAGACGGAAGCGGACTTCATCACCGCGGTGAAGGCCTGCTGGGCCGCCCTGTGGGCGCCGCGCGCGCTTCGCTACATGCAGACCCACGACATCGATCCCGGCTCCACGGCCATGGCGCTGCTGGTCCAGCCGCTGGTGGACGCGGTGGCGTCCGGCGGCGGGCTTTCGAGGACGGCGTCCGGCGGCATGATGGTGTCCGCCACCTGGGGTCTCGGCGAGAGCATCGCCCAGGGCGAGGTGGTGCCCGACCGCTACGACCTGGATGCGGACGGCGCCATCGTCGACATCGCGACGGGCGACAAGAAGCACAGCGTCTCGTGCCACCATCACCACGCGCCCCACGCCCATCACAACGACCATGAACAGCAGGCGCGGCAGTGCCTGAACGCGGATCAGGTGGGCGAGCTCGCCGGCTACCTGCGGAAGTCGGAAGACATGCTGGGCGTGCCGGCGGAAATCGAGTGGGCCATGGACAAGGGCGGCATCAAGATGCTGCAGGCGCGGCCGCTGCACATGGAAGACCCGATCGTGCCGGACGCCATGTGGCAGAAGCATCCCGGTTTGCGGGGTCAGCCCTCCGGCGTCGGCTGGGGGACCGGCCGCGCCGTGGTGATCAACTGCGAATGCGAGATCGGCCGGATCGCGCCGGGCGATATTCTGGTCACCAACGTGGCGGGGCCGGCGCTCGCCTCCGTGCTGCCCCGGGTCGCCGGCGTGGTCGCGGAACTGGGCGGGTCCACGTCCCACCTCGCGTCGCTCGGGCGCGAGCGGGGCATTCCCATGGTGCTGGGCGTCCGGGACGCCACCGAAAAAATCCCCGACGGCTCACAGGTCGGCGTCGACGGCGTCGCCGGCATCGTCAGGTGGGTTCAGTAGGGCCCCGAGAGTTTAATTCGCTCACCCCCTAAACCCGCGAGTACGAGATCGACTCCGGCTTAACCACCTTCCTGTTGCCCGTGTAGTTGGTGCCGAAGGCCTTGGGCGGCGGCGGGCCCCAGAGGTAGAACGCCACCTCGATGGGCCAGTCGCGGGGCGTCCACTTGTCGTCCTCGGCGATGTAGTCGATGTCCGAGAAGTACTCGCACAAGCCCATGTGCGGGTCGCGCACGTACCAGAAGAAGTTGGACCCCAAGGCATGGCGGCCGAAGCCCCAGCCGTTGCGGTAGCCTCGATTGAGCAGACTCTGGCCGCCCATGCCCACCTCGTCCGGGTTTCCCACCTCGAAGGAGATATGATGGAAGCCCGGTTTCTTGTCCTTGACGAAGCCGACCACGTGATGGTCGCTGCCGCCGGCGGGGCGCATGAAGGCGATCAGGTCGCCCGAGCGGTCGGTGAGCTGCAGGCCCAGCACGTCCGAATAGAAGTCGACCTTCCTGTCCACTTCGGGGGTGAAGTGAACCATGTGGCCGAGGCGCCGGGGCACCGGCTTGGTGTCGATGGGGAGATCCAGCTTCTCGTTCACGCGGTAGAAGTGGCCCGGCGTATTGACCTTGTATTCGGGCTGCTTTTTGGCCGGCTTCACGCCGCCGAGCGACTTGGCCGCCGGATCGTCGTTGACGTTGTAGATCATGCCGTCGAAGTCATGGCGGATCCAAAGCCCCCTGTAGGGGGCGTTCTTCGGCGGATCGATCACCGAGACGTCGTCCCGTTCCTCGGCCCGCTTCCGGATTTTCCTGATGCCGGCCTTGGTCGCGCCGAAGGAGAGGTCGTGGAGGCCCATGGTCGAGCCCTCGGTGATGATCACCTGGTCCTGTTTGCGGTCCTTGCAGCGCATCACCGCGTTGTTGCCGCGGGCTCGGCCGGTCAGGCCGAAATCCTTGTAGAACTGAAATTGCGCCGCGACGTCCGGCACCTGCAGGGTCGCGTGATGGAAATGCTTAACCGCCATTGAGACGTCTCCCAATAAACTATCCGTTTGCCGCGGTCATTGTTCCCCGTGAGCGCGGGAACGGCAAGGGCGCTTGCAAATGCCGGCGGGGATTGGTCCCATCGGCGGACACGGGGGGACGTTGAATGGATCAAAACGCGCGCGGACTTGGAATCACGCTGGCCTTGGTGTCGGCGGTCGGCTTCGCGCTTTCCAATTCCATCGTCGGGCTCGCCTATCAGGGCGGCGCCAATCCCATTTCCGTTGCCGCGACCCGGTTCATCCTGCCGTTGATCATTCTGGTGGTGATCCTCAAGGCCCGGAGCATTCCCCTGTTCCTGCCCAGGCGGGTGGGAACCGCCGCGTTCATCCTGGGGGTCGTCACCGCCGCCTATACCCTCGCGCTATTGAGCGCCCTCGACAAACTGCCCGTCGGGATCGCCATCCTGGTTTTCTACATCTTCCCGCTGGTCACCAGCTTCGAGGCGGCGGCCCTGCGCCTGGCTCCCTTGCGTATGGCCACGGTGATCGGCGCCGTCGTCGCCTTCGGCGGTTTGGCGCTGGCCCTCGGCGTGAAGATCGACGAATACGAAGTAACGGGGATTGTCCTCGCCGCCGCCGCCGGGGTGGGCCTCGGCACGGTCTCGGCGGTCAGCGGCCGGGTGATCGCCACGTCGCACCCCATGCAGGCGACCCTCTACATGTCGGCGGGCGCGTTGATCACCTTCGTGGTGATCGTGTTGATCGCCGGCGGCTTCAAGCTGCCGGAAACGGGTATGGGCTGGACCGGCTTCTGGCTCACGCACCTGTTCTATGCCGCCTCGATGATCATGTTCTTCACCGCCATCGGGGCCATCGGCGCCCCGCTGACGACGATCCTCTCCAATATCGAACCGCTGGTCGCCATCACCGCCGGGTTCATCCTGTTGGATCAGAGCCTGTCGCCGCTCCAGCTGCTGGGGGCCGCCATCGTCGTCCTGGCGCTGTTCATCGCCGCCCGGAAGTAGGGCGCACAAGAAAAAAGCCCGGCCTCGCGAAAGAGACCGGGCTCCCTGGTGAACTTGGAGTGGGACTAGTCCTGCTTCAAGTTCTCTTCCGCAAAGGCGCGGAACTCGTCGTCGGTCATCAGCCGCTTGTGCTTCAGGCCCCAGTTCTTGATGTCCATGAGGAGCGCCATGGCGCTTTCCTCGGTATAGGTGAACTGGAACTTGTCGAGATAGTGCTTCACGTTGTCGATGCCGCAGCCCTTGCCGATGACGGCGATGGGGTCGGCCTGGCCGACCATCGAGGGGCGGAACGGCACGACGGTGGTGAGATCCTCGCCGACGCCGCAATTCAACAGCCAGGTGGCGATGATGCCGCTTTCGATCTTGAACAGATCGTCGCCGACGATCGGCCGGTTGAGGGGCACGACGGCGCCGGATACTTCGGCGACCATGTCGGCCAGTTCCTTGAACTTCTCGGTCTTGATGCCGCAATCGACGTTATAGAGGGTCTTGAGCGCCATCACGGTCTCTTCCATGGGCACGTTGCCGGCGCGCTCGCCCAGGCCCAGAACCGTGGACTGGATGACCTCGACGCCTTCGGCGACGGCCATGATGGTGTTGGCGACGCCGAGACCGTAATCCATGTGGAAGTGGGCCTCGAGCGGCACGTCCGGGAACCGCTTCTTCACCTCGCGGACGAAGTACGGCATGGCGTGCACGGACGTGACGCCCATGGTGTCGACCAGCGCGAGGCCGTCCATATGTCCTTCGTTGCCGACCTTCTCGATCAGGTCCATCACCCAGTTCAGATCGGACCGGGTAAAGTCGATCGGGAAGAACACCACTTCCAGGCCCTGGTCATGGGCGAACTTGGTGCTCTCGATGGAGAGGTCGATGGCCCGCTCCAGTTCCCAGCGGTAGCCTTTTTCGATCAGGTGCTGGGAGGACGGGACCTCCATGATCACGCCGCCGACGCCGGCATCGACGGCGCGCTTGACGTCGTCGACCATGCAGCGGGCGAAGGAATAGATCTTGGGGCCGAAGTCGCGCTTGGCGAGGTCCTGAACCACGCGGGCGTCGTCGGGGGAGACCACCGGCATGCCGGCTTCGATCCGGTGGACGCCGGCTTCGGCGAGGCCCTCGGCGATACGGATCTTGTCGTCGTAATCGAAGGCGAGACCGGCCTGCTGCTCGCCGTCACGGAGCGTGACGTCGTGAATGCGGACCTGCTCGGGGAACTTCCAGTCCTTGGTCACTTCGTCGGCGAAGTTCCAGGGGCTGGTAAACCAATTATCGGAAATCCATGGGGTGTCGGGCATTATTCTTCTCCTCGGGCGCCCGCGCCTCCGCGCGGGCCAGACGGCAATCGGCAAAATAAATTTGAACTTATCCTCGCCGGGCGAAACGCGGCGGGAATCTAGGGAACGGGTCCGGGGGAGTCAACGCGGAAGCCGGTTGCGGACTCAACGGTTCCGCGCCCCGGAGACCGCGGCTCAGACCGCCGTGTAGCCGCCGTCGACCAGAAGCTCGATACCGGTGACGAAACTGGCCTCGTCGCTCGCCAGAAACACCGCCCCGGCGGCAATTTCCTCGGGCTCGCCCAGCCGGCCCATCAGCGTGTTGGCGTTGGCCTGCGCCTCTTCCTCGCTCGGCCACTGGCTGAAGAACCGCTCATCGGCGGTCGGCCCGGGGGACAGCGCATTGGCGCGGATGCCGTCCTTGGCGTGATCGACGGCCAGCGCCTTGGCGAGGCTGACCATGGCGCCCTTCTGGGAGGCGTACCAGGTGCGGCCGGGTTTGGGGGCGAAGGCGAGCTGCGAGGCGACCAGGATGATGCTGCCGCCGCCACGGTCACCGGCCCCGGCGGCCAGGACCGGCACCGCGTGCTTGACGAGCAGGAACGGGCCCGTCTGGTTTACATCGATGCTTTTCTTCCATTCCCCGACGGGAAGTTCCGGAGCCGGCTGGTAGGGGGCGTCGTAGATCGCGGAGGCGACGACCGTCGTCAGTCCGCCGAATTCGCGGCATGCCATCTCGACCGCGCGGACTGCCGTCTCCTCGAGGGACACGTCGCCGATCAGGGCCGCGGCCCCGCCGCCTGCCTCAAGGATGGCGTTCTTGACCTCGCGGGTCGCGGCCTCGTTGAGATCGACCAGCACCACCGCCGCGCCTTCGGCCGCATACGACCTCGCGATAGCGCCGCCGATGCCGCCGCCGGCGCCTGTCACGATCGCAACCTTGTTCTCCAGCCGTCCACTCATGTTTTTGCGTCCAAAATTGATGTTCATCCGGGATTTAGCTTTTAAACTTCGGGCGAACAATGACGAAATTCCACGGAGGGGTCCTTGAGCGGATTCGATCGAGACACCATTCGCGCGCGGTTTCAGGCCGAGCGGGAGGCGGGCCGCGCCATCTACGATGCGCTCTGCGGCGCCGGCATCACCGCGAAAATGGCGGCCCAGGGCGGCGCCGACATGGTCACCACCCATGACCTCGCCTATTTCCGGATGCAGGGCCTCTCGTCCATGGCCGGGTATCTGCCCATCTGCGACGCCAACGAACTCACTCTCGACGTCGGCGAACGGTCCATGATCAACGTGGTCTCCGGCTGCCCGGTGATGGCCGGACTGCTGTGCGTCGATCCGACCCGCGACATGCGCCGCTTCGTCGATCGTGTCGCGGCCGCCGGGTTCGACGGCATCATGGCCTGCCCGACGGTCGCCCTGATCGACGGCAAGTTCCGCGGCGATTTGGAAGAGACCGGCATGGGTTTCGGCAGGGAAGTGGACGTGCTGGGTTACGCATCGAGCCAAGGCATTTACACCAAGGCGTTCTGCACCAGCGTCGATGAAGCCCTCGCCATGGCCGAGGCGGGCGTGGACAACATCATTGCCCATTTCGGCAATTCGTCGGGCGGCACCATCGGCTCGCAAACCGTGATGGCCGAGGACGACGCGATCGGGCGCGCCGCCGACGTCTGCGATGCGCTGGCATCCGGATACGCCGACCGGATCGTCACCTGCCACGGCGGCTCCATCGAGACCCCGGAGGACTTCGCGGCGTTCTGGGCCAAGGAGCCGCGGCTGGACGGCTATGTGGGCGGCTCGTCCGCCGAGCGGTTCCCCATCGAGGATTCGGTCCCGGCCGTCACCGCCAGGTTCAAACAAATCACCAAGCCGGCATAGCCCATGGCCGATCCCGTCCGCATTGCCGTTCTGGCGACCCTCGACAGCAAATCGGAGGCGGCCGGGCACGTTTGCGGCAGTCTCCGGAACGCGGGCGCCGAGCCGTGGCTGCTGGACCTGTCCCTCCGGCCGCACGGCAAGCCGGGGGCGGCGATGACCGGCGGCGAGGTCGCGGCGATGGCCGGGCGAACCTGGGAGGCTCTGGGTGAACTGGACCGCTCCGCCGCCGCCCGGGCGATGATTGCCGGCGGCGCCCGCGCGCTGGCCGACGCCCAGGCGGCGGGGGAAATCTCCGGCGCCATCGGGGTCGGCGGGGCCAACGGGTGTACCGTCTTTTGCGGGATGATGCGCGCGCTGCCGCCCATGTTCCCCAAGGTGATGGTGACCCCGGTCGCGGCCACGGCCGCCGTGCAGTGGTACGTGGCCGAGAGCGATATCGCCATGTTCCCGACCATCAGCGATATCGTGATGAACCGGATTACCCGCTCGATCATGGAAAACGCGGCGCATGCCGTCGCCGCGATGGCGCGATCGTGGGAAGACCAGCGGGCCCGGACCGGGGAGTCCCCGCCGCTGATCGGCGTTTCGTCCTTCGGCAATCTGCAGGTCGCCGTCGACCGTATAACCGGTCAATTGCAGGACGCGGGATACGAGGTCATGCACTTTCATGCCTCGGGTCCCGGCGGCAAGGCGCTGGAGAATTTGGCGTCCCGCCGCGAGCTGGCGGGGGCGATCGATTTGACGACGTCGGAAGTGACCGACCTGCTGACCGGCGGGGTCTACAGCGCCGGACCGGACCGCCTGACGGGCGCGGCGACGGCCGGCCTGCCGCAGGTCGTTGCGCCCGGCGCCATCGATCACACCAACTGGTGGGTCGGCGAGTGTCCGGAGCGATTCAGGGACCGGGAGTTCTATCAATACAACATGGAAATCCTCCTGATGCGGACCAACGCCGAGGAAATGGCGGCGCTGGGTGCGATGTTCGCCGAGCGCCTGAATCGGTCGAAGGCGCCGTTCGTGGTTCTGGTGCCGAGCCGGGGATTCAGCCAGCACACCATCCGCAGGACCCACGATTTGGACGGCAACGAGATCGGCTCCTGGTTCCAGCCCGAAACCGACCGGCATTTCACGGACGCCCTTCGCGGCAAATTGAGCGCCGGGGAACTCAACGTGATGGACGTTCATATCAACGACCCGGAATTCGCCGATGCCTGCGTGGCCGAGCTCAGGCGTCTGATGGACCGCAACTGAGATGGCCGGGATCGAAACCAGGAACTTCAGGACCGATGTCCTGATCATCGGCGGCGGCGCGGCCGGCACCATGGCCGCCTTCGAATGCGCCGAGGCCGGTGTGTCGGTCATCCAGGTCACCAAGGGCCGGGCGACGTCCGGAACGACCACGGTCGCCCGCGGCGGATTTGCGGCGGCCATGGGCAAGGAAGATTCGCCCGGGAAGCACCTGGACGAAATCCTCGAACATGGCGGCGAGCTGATCGATCCCGATCTGGCGCGCGCCTGGTGCGAGGACATCATCCCCATTGTCCGGGACCTGGAAGCGTGGGGCGCCGACTTCGTGCGCGGCGGCGACGGCGCGCTGGACCTCAAGATGTTTCCCAACCACACCCTGCCCCGCGCCGTACACCATCACGACACCACCGGCAATATGGTTACCAAGACCCTCTCCAGGCGGCTCCGGGGGGACGCGCGCATCGACAAGCACTCGCTGACCGCAATCGTCGATCTCGTCAAGGACGGGGACCGGGTGGCCGGCGCCTGGGGCGTCGATTACGGGGAAGGGTGCCTGGCGGCCTACGCGGCCTCCCAGGTCATTCTGTGTACCGGCGGCGGCAGCGGCCTGTTCTATGTGAACGACAATCCGCCCCAGGTCACCGGCGACGGCTTCGCCCTCGGCTTCCGGGCCGGCGCCCCCGTGATCGGGATCGAAATGATCGACTTTCAGGCCATGTGCTGCGCACCCGAGGAGCTGTTCGGCTTCGCGCCGCATCCGACCGGCTTCATCAACGCCGGCGCCATCTTCAGGAATCGGGACGGGGAGGAGTTCCTGAAGCGCTACTATCCGGATACGGCGGAGCGCAGCACCCGCAGCGAGGTGATCCTCGCCATGGCGCGTGAAATTCACGCCGGCAATGCCAGCCTCACCGGCGGCATCTATATGGATGCCACCCACGTGCCGAAGGAGACCATCCTGAAGGCCATCCCCCACGTCTACAGGACGTGTTTGCACCGGGGGATCGACTTGACCGAGACGCCCCTCGAAGTGGCGCCGGGCAGTCATACCTGGCTCGGCGGCCTGAAGATCGGCGTTCACGGCGAGACCCCGGTCGACGGTCTGTGGGCGGCGGGGGAAACATCGGGCGGCGTGCACGGCGGCAACCGCATTGGCGGATCCGCTTTGTCGGACGCCCTGGCCTTCGGCCGCCGGGCCGGCCGGGGCGCCGCGGCGGCTTCGTTGGATCACCGGGCTCCGGACGCCGTGAGCCTTCCCGAAGATGCGGCCGAAAACCTCGAAGCGCTGATGGCGCGGGAGGACGGTCCCCTCCAGGCCGAGGTCCGGCTGGCCTGCCGCATGCTGGCGCACGAGAAGCTGGGCCCGATCCGGGACGCCGAACAATGCGCCGCCGCGCTGGCCGAGTATGAGCGTATAGAGGCCGAGGACATCCCGGCGATGCGTCTCTCGCCCGAGGCCGGGACATCGGCGAAGACACTCGGCCAGGAACTGGAGAGCGCGCTCTCCATTCCCAACCTCACGCTTCTGGGCCGGCTGCTGGCAACCGCCGCGGGCGCCCGGGAGGAAAGCCGCGGCGCTCACTTCCGGCTGGATTTCCCGGACGCCGACGACGATCGCTGGCGGGCGGTTACCCGGCTGGAACACGCGGCGGGCGGAAAAATCCGCTTCGAGACCGATCCGGTGAAAATTTGAATTCGGCAAACAATTTTGGTTTTGAGATATCAAAACTGTGCTGTGGAATATCACCGTGCCGATTTTTTCGGCATTTTATTTTCTCGATCTTCGCTCAGAATCTTATTCAACATATTGAGTAATATAGAATATTTTAGGAATTTCGTTGTTGGAACGGTTCCGGGATCACGTCGATCATTCCTATTGACTTCGAAGGAAAATTTCTGCGATATTCTTCAGAGTGATATTTCAGAAGGCGCTTGGAATGCTCGATCGGCCGCAAATTCAGGATCAGACCGAAGGCCAGCCGCAGGGATTGATGCGGGATACGGTGTACGACCAGATCCGTGCGGATATTCTGAGTTGTGATCTGCAGCCGGGCGCTCCGCTTCGGGAAAACGATCTCGCCCGGCGCTATCGGGTTTCCAAGTCTCCCGTCCGGGACGCCCTGCTCCGGCTTCAGGAGCAGGGTCTCATCGAAGTCCTCCCGCGCAAGGGTTACCGGGTTGTCCCTGTCTCGGTTTCCGACGCGCGGGAGCTTTATGAGATGCGGATAATGATGGAAAAGGCATGTGCCCGCCGCGCCATCGAAGAAGCGAGCGATGAAGAGCTGGCCTCTCTCGATATTTTCCGGGCGGTGGATGCCGACGGCCTCGCGGCATGGGTTACGTACAACCGGGACTTCCATTCCGCCGTCGCCAGGCTGTCCGGCAATACGCGGCTTGCGAAGACCGCCTGCGAGGTAATCGATCAGTTCGACCGCCTGACTTTCATGGGCGTTTCGGGCCAGCAGTCGTCGGCTCAGGGAAACGGCTCGGCGGAGAAGCTGGTCGCCGAACACGTGGCGATCATCGATGCGATCCAGGCGCGCGACAAGACCAGGGCAGCGAGCCTTATCGGGTCGCACATCAAGAAATCCCGGAAACGTTTGTTTGCCGTACTCGAGAACCCGCCGATCGTGCAGTAGGCGGTTCCCGACCCTTCCGACAGGCAGAGGAAATGGAAATGAGGGCCTTTGATTTTGTATCCGCGGAGTCCGCCGATCAGGCGATTTCTCTTTTGAGCGAACATGGTCCCAACGTCATCGTGCTCGCCGGCGGGACGGACATTCTCGTCGATCTCAAACACGCCAAGCACGACCCGGACGTGGTCGTCGACATCACAAGGGCCGAAGACCTGAAGGGCATCGAGGTGAATGACGGGGGGCTGCGCATCGGCGCCTTGGTCACCCACACCCAGATCATGGACGACCCTTACATCCGGGAAAACTTCCCGGCGCTGGTTCACGCCGCCCACACCATCGGCGCGGTGCAGACCCGGAACCTCGGAACCCTCGGGGGCAATCTGGTCACCTGCGTGCCGTCGATGGATTCCGGTCCCGCCCTGATGGCGCTCGAGGCCGAGGTGACGGTGGCCGGTCCGGACGGTACCCGCCGCATGGGCCTGGAAGAGTTCTTCGTCGGCCCGCGCAAGACCGTCCTCGAGCACAACGAAGTGCTGCTCGACGTGATCATTCCGAGGAAAAACCTGGGCAAGCCCGCCGACTTCCTGAAATTCGGGCTTCGCAAGGGCCAGGCGCTGGCGCTGGTCAATGCCGCCTCCGCCCTATGGGTCGGCGAGGGGAACACCTTCAAGGACGTGAAGATAAGCCTGGGCGCCGTGGCGCCGACGGTGATCCGCGCGGCTGCGGCGGAGGATTTCCTCGAGGGCAGGGAAATCACCCCTGAGAACATGGCCGAAGCCGGCCGGCTGGCGGTCGAGGACGCCAAGCCCATCGACGATTTCCGCGCCTCGGCATCCTACCGCCGGGATCTGATTGCCGTGCTGACCAAACGCACGCTCGACAACGCCTATCGGCTCGCCCAAGGCGGGTAATCGGGCGGAGAAAAGGAGAACGGACATGACGGACGTTACGCTCACCATCAACGGGGAAGAACGCTCGGCATCGGTGCCGCCGGAGACCAGCCTGCTTCGGCTGCTCCGGGACGAATTTTTTCTCACCGGATCCAAGCTCGGCTGCGATGTCGGCGACTGCGGCGCCTGCACGGTCATCGTCGATGGTCTTCCGGTGAATGCCTGCCTGATGCTGGCCGGCCAGGTGGATGGCAGGGATGTGGTCACCATCGAGGGACTGGCGACCTTGGAGGATCTCCATCCGATCCAGAAGGCGTTCGAGGAGTTCGCGTCCCTGCAGTGCGGTTTCTGCGGCCCCGGCGTGATCATCTCCGCCAAGGGACTGTTGGACAGGAACCCCGATCCGACCAAGGAAGAAATCAAGGACGCGCTCTCCGGCAATCTTTGCCGGTGCACGGGCTATACCAAAATGATCGAAGCTGTTCAGGATGCGGCGCGCATTCTCCGCGGCGAGAAGGAAGCCGCCTGAGGGCGCCGAGAGAGGAGCTTGAACCATGACTGATGATGTCAAAGTCGCCGACAAGACGGATTCGCTGACCGACCTCAAGGAGACCGACGAAGACCTTCGACTCCCGTCGGTTGTCGAGCCGGCTCATTTTCCGGTCGAGACCATCGATACCGAGGCGCGGCACCAGACGCCGGCGGTGGGCCAGCGGGCGACCCGTCCGGATGGCCGCCTGCACGGCCTGGGTCAGACCAAATACATCGACGACATAACGTTCCCGAACATGCTGTTCGCCAAGATGAAGCGGGCGGGCATTTCCTCGGCATTGATCAAGTCCGTCGATACCTCCGAAGCCGAGGCCATGCCCGGCGTCGCGGCGGTGCTGACCGGCAGGGAAATTCCGGTCAACTCCTATGGTCCGTCCTATCAGGACCAGCCGGTCCTGGCCGACGAACGCGTGTTCCACGCCGGTGACCCGGTCGCCGCGGTGGCCGCGGTGACCGAACAGATTGCCGAGGAGGCGTGCGAGAGGATCAAGGTCGAGTACGAGCCGCTGGAGCCGGTCTACGATCCGGTGGAGGCGATGAAGGACGAGATCAGGGTCCATCCGCCGCACAGCAACATCTACGCGACCAAGCGGATCAAGAAAGGCGATCTCGAGAAAGGCTTCGCCGAAGCCGACCGCATTTTCGAGGGCGTCTATTCGACCCAGATGATCGAGCACGTGCCGCTGGAGCCTCATGCGTCCATCGCGCAGTGGGATCCCAATGGCCGGGTGACCTTGTGGTCGAGCCTGGGCCGGATAACCCTGGGCCGGGCCGACATCGCCCGCACGCTCGATATGCCGATCAACAAGATCCGCATTGTCGGCACCATCGTCGGCGGCAACTTCGGCGGCAAGAACGAGATCACCACCGAGCCGGCCCTGGCGCTGCTGTCGCGGAAGACGGGACGGCCGGTGAAAATGGTCTATACCCGCGAAGAGGAATTCATCGCGTCGACGACCCGGCACCCGTTCATCATGGAGTACAAGACCGGTGTCACCAACGACGGCATGATCACCGCCCGCAAGGTCCGCCTCGTCCTGGATGGCGGCGCGTACTGTTCGTGGAGCGAAACCACTTTGGGCAAGGCCTGCATTTTGTCGGCGGGGCCGTACAATATCGAGAACCTGCTCGCCGAGGCCTACTGCATGTACACCAACAAGACCATGACCGGCGCCATGCGCGGGTTCGGGGCGCCACAGGTGTGCTTCGCCTATGAATCCCAGATGGACGAGATCGCCCACAAGCTGGGCATCGATCCGTTGGAGCTGCGGATGAAGAACGCCTTCCACGAAGGTTCCGCCAGCCCGACCGGTCAGGTGCTGCAAAGCGTGGTGGTCAAGGACTCCCTCGAAAAGGCTGCCGAGCGGTTTGGCTGGAAGGAGGACGGCCAATGAAAAAGCGCGGAAAGGGCATGGGCTGCATGTGGTACCCGATCGGGTTTACCGTAATGGCCAACCCGTCGGCGGCGACGGTGAAGGTCAACGAGGACGGCACCGCGACCCTGATCACCGGTACCGTGGAAACAGGCCAGGGCTCGCTCACCGTCCTCGGCCAGATCGCCGCGGAGGAACTCGGCATCTCCACCGACGACGTGCATGTGGTTTCGGCGGATACCGACGCGACGCCCATGGATACGGGCGCCATCGCCAGCCGCACGACCTACGTCACCGGCAACGCGATCCAGCTCGCGGCCGAAAAGGCCAAGAACATCCTGTTCGACGTTGCGGCGCCGATGCTGGGCGTCCGTCCCGACCAGCTCGAGGCCAAGGACCGGCGGATTCAGGTGAAGGGCTTCCCGCAGTCCTGCCTGCCCATCGGCGAGGTGGCGGCGCACGCGCAGAACGGCGCCGGCACGCCGGCGCTGGGGTCCGCATCCTACAATCCGCCGACCGTCGCGATGGATCCCGAAACCGGCCAGGGCAAGCCGTTCTCCACCTATGTCTACGCAACCCAGATCGCGGAGGTCGAGGTGGACGAAGAGACCGGAGAGGTCGAGGTTCTGCGAATCGCGGCGGCCCACGATTGCGGCACCGCGATCAACCCGATGTTGGTCGAAGGCCAGATTCAGGGCGGCATCTCCATGGGAGTCGGCATGGCGATCCAGGAAGAGATGCTGTTCGACGACGAGGGCAGGCAGATCAATCCGAACCTCACCAACTACATCATGCCCACCAGTCTCGACATGCCCGACCTGGAGGTCGACATCGTCGAGAACTTCGACCCGACGGGACCCTTCGGCGCCAAGGGTGTGGGCGAGCCGACGGCGGTCGCCACCTCGGCGGCGATCTGCAACGCCATCTACGACGCCGTGGGTGCGCGGATCTACAATTTGCCGGCGACGGCGGAAAAGGTCCTGGCGGCGATCAAGTCGAAGGACCACAGCGACCGGCAGAAATACCTGCCGGCCGGGTAGCGCTCGAGATGGCCGACCCGATCCGCAGACTGACGCCATTGGCGGAGACCGTCGGCCGGCTCCTCAAGGACCGCGGCGAGACGGTCGCGGTGTCCGAATCGTCCACCGGCGGGCTGGTTTCAGCCGCGCTTCTCAGCATCCCCGGCGCCTCGGCCTATTTCATGGGCGGCGGGGTGATTTATACGCACAAGGCGCGCGAGGTGTTTCTTGAGATCGATCTCGACGGCCACCCGGGCGTGCGCTCGGCATCCGAACCGTTTGTCAGGCTGACCTCCGCCGCCGTTCGCGAGAAATTGGGCACGACCTGGGGACTGGCCGAAGCCGGCGCCGCCGGGCCGACCGGCAATCGCTACGGCGACGATGCCGGACACACCTGCATCGCGGCCGCCGGCCCCGTGGAGCGGGTCGTCACCATCGAGACCGGCCACGCGGACCGCGAAGACAATATGTGGCGCTTCGCGGAAGAAACCCTCAGGTTTTTCGAGGCGGTTCTGCGCGACGCGTAATTTTCCATCCCGCTGCTCTAGCCGATGCGCGGACACTCCGGCGGATGCGTCTGTCGGGGCGCGCGTTCACCCGATATCCTCAAGGCCGGTCGACAACCACCGCCGGGGAGGAATTGGTCGTGGCGGAAATCGTTCTCGGGATCGGCACTTCGCATAGTCCGATGCTCTCGCTTGCACCGGCGCACTGGGATATCCGGACGGCTGCGGACCGGGCGGCCCCGGCGCACCCCTACCGCGGGGAAATGTACTCCTTCGAGGAGTTGAAATCGGTGCGTGATACGGCGCATTACACCGCGCTGGATACGCCGGAGAACCGCGAGGCGCGCTACGCGGCGTGCCAACGGCATCTGGATGAGCTGGCCCGGAAGCTCGCCGAGGTCGATCCCGACGTGCTGATCATCGTCGGCGACGATCAAAAGGAATGGTTCTTCGACGATGTGCAGCCGGCCTTCGTCATCTATCACGGCAGCTCGATTCGGGCGCTGGCGGTCGACGCCTCCGACCCCGACCTCCCGCCGCCCATGCTGCCCGTCCGCCTGTCCTATTGGCCGGCGGAGGATACCGACTATCCGGTCGACGGGGCGTTTGCCGAACACATCATTCTGCAAACCATCGAGGATCGGTTCGATGTCACCTCGTCGCGGCGCCCGCCCGCCGATGCGCATGGTCCGCGCACCATCGGGCACGCCTTCGGCTTCATTTACCGGCGGCTGCTGGAAGACCGGCCGATCCCCTTCGTCCCCATACTGATCAACACTTATTTTCCACCCAACCAGCCGACCGCCGCGCGGTGCCACGAGATCGGCCGGTCCGTCGCGCGGGCGGTCAAATCCTGGGAAGCGGACACCCGCGTCGCCGTGATCGCTTCGGGCGGCCTGACCCATTTCGTCATCGACGAGGAGTTCGACCGCAAGCTGCTGGACGCCATGCTGGCGGGCGACCGCGCCGCCATGACCGAGGACGGAAACGAGGCCTTTCAGTCCGGAACGTCCGAAATCAAGAACTGGATTGCCGCCTGCGGCATTCTCGAAGACAGCGGCCTCGACATGACGCTGCTGGACTATGTGCCCTGCTATCGGTCCGAGGTGGGGACCGGCACCGGGATGGCGTTTGCAACCTGGACATAGGGCTCGGAGGCCGTCCGGCCATCCCACGCACGACAATGCGCCAAAGGCGTTTTTCCGGTGCAGACAGAACCGATTCGAGCCGCTAGGTTCTGCGTCTTATTTTTTGCGGAAGGTTCGTTCATGTCGCAGACCAGTACCGGTTCCAGCCCGGATATCCTTGACAGCTTTCGTCTCGACGGTCGTGTGGCGATCGTTACCGGGGCCAGCGAGGGTATAGGCCGCGCCCTGTCGCTTGGTCTGGCCGCTGCCGGCGCGGACGTGGTCGTCTGCAGCCGTGACAAAAGCAAACTGGAAGGGCTGGTTGCCGAGATCGGTGCGCTGGGCCGGCGCGCCGAGGCCTATTCGATAGATCTTTCACACGTTGATCAGATCGAAGGATTGCGCGAGTTCGTTCGCGATCGGTTCGGCGGGCTGCATATTCTGGTCAACGGCGCCGCCTATACCATCGAGGCGCTTGCCTGGGATACCACCGAGCCGGAATGGAACAAGTCCCTCGATACGAGCCTCAAAGGGACATTCTTTGCATGTACGATTCTCGGCCAACTGATGCGCGACGCGGGCTATGGCAAGATCATCAATCTGAGCTCGACGTTTGCCCGTTCGACGATCCCGACCCGGTCGGTCTATTCGGCAATCAAGGCGGCAATCAGCCACCTGACGGAATCACTCGCGGTCGAATGGGGACCGGAAGGCATCCGGGTCAATTCTCTTGCACCGACCGCGGTGCGCACGCCGAGCCGCGCCGAGTATCTCGCAAAGTTCGAAGATGACGTGGTGAAGCGCATCCCGCTCGGCCGTATCGCGGAAACCGATGATCTGTTGGCGGCCGCGGTGTATCTCGCCAGCCCGGCGTCCGATTTCGTGACCGGACATACGCTCTTTGTGGACGGCGGTTTCGTGGCGAACGGTTAGTTGGCCGGAAACTGCTCTGGCCGCACCGCGCTGCCTACTTCTCGACCGGAAACCCGACGATCGAGCCCCATTCGGTCCACGAACCGTCGTAGATTTTGACGTTCTCCCAGCCCAGGATCAGCGCCATGGCGGTCCAGGCAAGGGTGGCCCGGTGAGAAAGACGGCAATAGACGACGATCTCGTCCACGTTGTCGGGGTCGGCGCCCGCTTCGTTGAGTTTGGCGCTCAGCTCGTCGGCGCTCTTGTAGGTATCGTCGTCGTTGAGCAGTTCCTTGAAGAACAAGTGCCTGGCGCCGGGGATGCGGCCGCCGCGCTCGGCGCCGTGGTCGAATTTGCCGTACTCCATCACCCGTTCGCCTGAATATTCCTCGGGCGTCCGCACGTCCAACAGGAAGCGCCGGGGGGCGCCCAGGCGTTCGCGCACGGCCTCGCGCCCGAGACGCATGGATTGGTCGGGCGTTCCGGGCGCGTACCCGACCGGCCCGTAGGCCGGAACGTCGGTGGTGAATTCGCGACCATCCGCGAGCCACTTCCTGCGGGCGCCGTCGAGCAACCGCAGGTCGGGATGGCCGGCCATCTTCAATGCCCAGAAGGCGTAGTTTCCGTACTGAACCGGATCGCCGTAAAGAACCAGCGTGGTCCTGTCGCCGATCCCGGCGGCGCCGAGCCGCTTTGCGAGTTCATCCGGCGTCACGAACTGGCGGTCGGTGTCGTGCCAGCAAAGGTCCTTCCAAAACCAGCGGATGGCGCCCGGAATGTGTCCCTCGTCGTAGGCCTTGCCGTCGGGGTCCGATTCAACCTCGATGATCCGGACGTCGGGATCGTCCAGATGCTCGGCGAGCCAGGCGGTATCCACCATGGGAGAAGTCATCGAAAGTCTCCTCGGTTCGAGTATCCATGATGATCGTGAACCGCCGTGCCTTTCATGTCGGGCTCTCCCTTGGCCGCGGCCCTAGCGGGGCTTCACGGGGTATTTGGGCTCCTCGCCGGCGAGTACGGCGGCGACGTCGCTGGCGACCGTGGTCTGCAGGTCCAGCAAGGCGTCTTCGGAGTAGAACCCGGTGTGCGGGGTGAGCACCACATCATCGCGCCCGACGATGGGGTCGTCGGCGGCCGGCGGCTCGGTCGGCAACACGTCGAGGCCGGCGCCGGCGATTTCGCCCGCGTCCAGCGCGGCGGCGAGATCGGCGGTATCGACCAGGGGTCCGCGCGCGGT
>JAJECC010000062.1 GCA_022822205.1 Rhodospirillales bacterium
GCCCAGGACAACGGTTCGGGAACTGGTTGAACTGACCGGCCATCCGAAAGTGGTGGGCATCGGCGAAACCGGGCTTGATTTCTACTATGACAACAGCCCCCGGGACGACCAGGAGGCGAGCTTCCGCATTCATATCGGGGCGTCCCGGGAGACCGGCCTGCCGTTGATCATTCACACCCGGGATGCCGACGACAAAACCATCGAAATCCTGGACCAGGAGCAGGAAAAGGGCGCGTTTCCGGGCCTCATCCACTGTTATTCGGTGGGCCGCGGGGTCGCCGAGGCGGCCATCAGGCACGGCATGTACATCTCGCTCTCGGGCATCCTGACGTTCAAGAACTCAGGTGACTTGCGGGAGATCGTCAAGGATCTGCCCCTCGACCGGCTACTGGTCGAAACCGATGCGCCGTTCCTGGCGCCGGTGCCGCAACGCGGCAAACGCAACGAGCCGTCCTTCGTCCGGCATACGGCCGAATTTGCGGCGGATTTGCTGGGAATTCCGTTTGCCGAACTGGAACAGGCAACCACCGACAACTTCTTCCGGCTGTTTTCCAAAGCGGCGGCCTGAGGCGTCCTTCCGTGCGGGTCACCATTCTCGGCGCCGGCAGTTCGGGAGGAACGCCGCTGATCGGTGTCGGCTGGGGCGATTGCGACCCCGAGAATCCCAGGAACCGCCGGACCCGGCCCTCCATTCTCATCGAACGGGACGAGACGGTCATTCTGGTGGATACGTCGCCGGATTTGCGGGAGCAGTTGCTCCGCGCGGACGTCCAGCGCCTGGATGCGGTTCTCTATACCCACGCCCATGCCGACCATTTGCACGGAATCGACGATTTGCGGGCCATTAACCGGGCTCAGGGCACCGATATTCCCATCTATCTGGATGCGCCGACGCTGCGAGAGATCGAAACCCGGTTCGGCTACGCGCTTGCGCCGCTGCCGGACGGCACGGATTTCTATTTCAAGCCCGTCCTGGCGCCCAATTTGATTCGCCCCGGCGATACATTCGCCGTCAATGGGATCGAAATCACCTGTTTCGACCAGGATCACGGCGCGGCCGGCCGAACCCTCGGGTTTCGGACCGGCGGCTTTGCCTACACCACGGACGCGGTCGACCTGCCGGATGAGGCTTTCGAGGTCCTGAGCGGTCTCGATACCTGGGTGGTCGGCGCGTTCGGCGGCGCGGAGCATCCGACCCATGCCCATGTGGACAAGGCGGTCGGGTGGATCGAACGGGCAGGGCCCGGGCGCGGCGTCATCAGCCACATGTCCCACCGCCTGGATTACGCCGAATTGGCGGCATCGCTGCCGCCGAATATCGAGCCGGCCTATGACGGGATGGTGCTTGAAATAGGTTAGATAAATCCTGATTTATCACCGTAATAAAGATATTTAAACCATTGAAATAAAATGTTATTAATATGGGTAACTTATAAAATACATAATATATATTATGCGACAAATAGGTGTGAGTTGATGTAACGCATCAGGATCGGGCCGGCTCGGACCGGGTTTCCTCCCCCGCCGGGATTGATGTACTAAAGGCGTTGGCCTTCCTACAGGAATTGTTCCATGACCGAACACATGACCGAACATGCGATAGACCGCCTCAAACGGATTATGGCCAGACTGCGCGACCCGGAGACCGGCTGCCCGTGGGATGTGGAGCAGAACTTCGCCTCCATCGTCCCTTACACCATTGAAGAGGCATATGAGGTGGCGGACGCGATCGAGGCGGGCGATATGGAGGCCTTGAGGGACGAACTCGGCGATTTGCTGTTGCAGGTGATCTTTCATTCCCAGATGGCCGATGAGCAGCGGGCTTTCGACTTCGACGACGTAACGGAGTCCATTTCCGACAAAATGGTCCGCCGGCACCCTCATGTGTTCAGCGACGATTTCGTGGGCGATGCCGAGGCGCAAACCCGGGCGTGGGAAGAGACCAAGGCTCTGGAACGCAAGGCCAAGGCGGCCGACGACCCGGACCACAGCGCCCTCGACGGCGTGGCCAAGGGCCTCCCTGCCCTGCTCCGGGCGCTGAAACTCCAGAAGCGGGCGGCGCGGGTCGGGTTCGACTGGCCCGGCGCCGAGGGGGCCCTGGTCAAACTTCGCGAGGAAATCGACGAGCTTTCGGAGGAGGTCCGCCGCCCGGGCGCCGCCCGGGAGGAATTGGCCGGCGAACTGGGTGACGTCCTGTTTTCGGTGGTGAACTTGGCCCGAAAGCTGGACATGGACCCCGAAGCGGCGCTGCGTCACGGCAACGCCAAATTCGAGCGCCGGTTCAGGATCATGGAGCGGCGGCTGAAATCGGCCGGCCGGAATCTGAACGGGGCGGGGCTCGATGAAATGGAAGCCGAATGGCAACAGGCGAAGGCCGCCGAATAGAGCGGAACCGCTCCCGCCTCCTCTATATCTCCCTTAGCAACCGGTCGAGTTTGTTCCAGCTGGCGCTGTCCGGGGCCAGCAGAATTCGCTCGTGCTGGATGCCTGTGGGTCTGTACGCCGATCCGTCCTCGACAAACCGGCTGCAGCCGCCGGCTTCCCCGTGAATGAGAATACCCGCGGCGTGGTCCCAGGGCTTGAGCATGGCGTATTCGGCGAAATGGAGCTTCCCGAGGGCGAGGTCCATGTATTCGCGGCCGGTGCATCCGTATCGGGTGACGCGGGCGGGGGCCGTACCGGGTCCGGCGGTTTCGCTGTGCCGGTGAAGGCGTTCCCGCCGACGCTTGCCCAGGGAGCCGGTCATGTCGCCGAGGGCCGTGTCTTGCGGGATGCGGACTTGTCCCTCCCCGGTCCAGGCGCCCTCCCCTTTGGCCGCCATCAGCATCACATCGTCCAGAGGATCGTAGATCCAGCCGCGCACCGTTTCACCTTTGTCCGCGAGTGCAATGATCACGGCGAAACAATGTCGCCCATGGGCGAAGTTGCGGGTGCCGTCCAGCGGATCGACAATCCACGCTGGCGCATCTCCGGTGAGCAGGTCGAGCACCGCACGGTCACGGTCGACGGCTTCCTCGCCGACGACGACGGTCCCGGGCGCCATCCGGGAGAGCGCGTCGGTGAACCGCGCTTCGGATGCCAGGTCCGCCGCCGTCACCATCTCGCCGGATTGCTTGTCCGACACATGATGGCTCTCGAGCCGATTGAACAGCGGCATGATCTCGGCGGCGGAGACCTCGCGGATGAGGTCGGCCACCGTCTCGAAGGGCGGCAGGTCCGTCATCGCGGGGCCGCGCCTCAAGGGGCGTAGATTTCCCGGTCCTGGTGGTAGGCGTCGGTAAATACCGAATGCAGCCGCGCCGCCTCGTCATTGTAGTCGGCGTGCTGCATCAGCGCCTTGGTCACATAAACGGCGAAGGTGACGGCCTCGCCCTTGCCGCGCAATCCGTGATCTTCGGAGAGCTCCGCCAGATATTCGTGGATTTGCTTGCGGGCCATGATGTTGAGTTGGCGCTTGACGAAGCGGTTCTTTCGCCGCCACTTGCGCTGGGCTTCGACGGTTGCCATGGCAACCTCCTGTGGGTTCCCGACCTGGTGAATTTTTTCTACTAGTAGACTAGTCGGATATCGGCCCGGTGCAAGCCGGGAATTTGGGCTCAATCGCCGGTCCGCCGCTGTTCCAGCCTATCCGCGTCGGACGGGTCCAGCCGCACCGTCAACTCGACGCTGTCCTCGCCGTCGGTGCGGCTGATCACCTCCCCCTTCTTGTAGAGCCAGGAGAGCGTCTTGCCGTCCGCCCAGGGCAGGCGGAGGCTGACCTCCCGGCGCTGCGCCGACAGGGCGTCGTCGAGGGTCCGGCGCAAATCGTCGCATCCCTCCCCGGTCATCGCGGAAAGCAGCATAATCGGGTTGTTGCTCCGTTGGGAGCGATTGCCGAGCGCCGCCCGGCCTTCGTCGTCCAGGCGGTCCGCCTTGTTCAGGACCTCGACCAGTGGCCGGTTGCTCTGTTCGCCGGCACTCAAATCATCCAGTACTTCGAGGACATCGTCCTTTTGCGCCTCGGTATCGGGGTGCACGATATCGCGGACATGGATCAGGATATCCGCTTCGGTGACTTCCTCCAGCGTGGCGCGGAAGGCATCCACCAGTTCGTGCGGCAGGTCCGACACGAACCCCACCGTATCGGAGAGGATGGCCGCCCGGCCCGACGGCAGCTTCATTTCCCGCATGGTCGGATCCAATGTGGCGAAGAGCCGATCCTTCGATGCCACTTGTGCCGACGTGAGCGTGTTGAACAGGGTCGATTTGCCGGCGTTGGTATAGCCGACCAGCGCGATCACCGGGTACGGCACGCGCCGGCGTGATTTCCGGTGCAGCCCGCGGGTCCGGCGGACCTCGGCCAGGTCTTTCTTGAGGCGCGTGATTCGATCGCCGATCATCCGGCGGTCCGCCTCGATCTGGGTTTCGCCGGGACCGCCCATGAACCCGAACCCGCCCCGCTGGCGTTCCAGGTGGGTCCACGAGCGAACCAAGCGGCTTCGCTGGTAGCTGAGTGCCGCCAGCTCCACCTGCAATGTGCCCTCCCGGGTCCGCGCGCGGGCGCCGAAGATCTCAAGAATCAGACCGGTGCGGTCGATGACCTTGCACGACCATGCCCGTTCCAGATTGCGCTGCTGACCCGGTGTCAGCGTGGCGTCGACCACCGCCACAACGATGTGGTCGGCGCGTACCTGATCCCCGATCCGCTCGACGGTTCCCTTGCCCAACAGCGTCGACGGGCGAACCCTTGTCACGCCGACGATTTCGGATCCCGCAACGATCAAATCGATGGCCTGGGCGAGGCCGACACACTCGTCCAGCCGTGCCTCGGGTGTCCGGGCTCGGGCCGGTTGGTCCTTCAGATGAGGATGAACAACCAGGCAACGGCCGCTGGCCGGTCGTTGCTCGCCGCTGGAACTCAGTCCTGATTACTCCTCGGCGGGCGCGGCCTCGGCGGGTGGTGCCGCGGCGGCGGCGCCCTCGTCGCGGTCGGCCTCGAACAGCTGGATCGGACCCGATGGCATGACTGTCGATATGGCGTGTTTGTAGACCAATTGCGTGTGTCCGTCCCGGCGCAGGAGCACCGAGAAATTATCAAACCACGTAATTATGCCTTGCAGTTTCACGCCATTGACCAGAAATACGGTCACCGGTGTCTTGTTTTTGCGGACGTAGTTGAGAAACACGTCCTGTACATTTTGAGATTTTTCGGCCGGCACTTCTTTTTCCCCCTGATCTCAGACGTCAGATTACCGGGCTTCGCCGCTCGGACGGCAAGCTTCGCCCCTCGTGGGTCGAGAACCCACTTTCACGAGCTTATCCTACACGACTCGCCCGTTGCGGGAAGCCCTTTCTTAATTTGCGGTTATAACGGATGTAAACGCCGCGAGATCGGCGAAATGCGCGGCATAGGTGAGTCCGCCTAATTCATTGGCATTAAATGCTTTTTCGCCAATCAGCACCCCCGTACAGCCACAGGCCTCGGCGAATTTCATATCGATCCCGGTGTCCCCGATATACCAGACCTTCGCGCCCGGCTTTATCCCGGTTTCCTCAAGCACGAGATCCATCGCCGCCGGCGCCGGTTTGTCCTCCACCGCATCGCCCGCGCCCACGGCCTTGGCGATGCGCCCGCTCCAGTCCAGGTGATCGATCTCGGCCCGCAGCAGGGGGCCCTGCTTGTTGCTGACCACGCCGACATAAGGCGCGGATGAGTTGGCGGCCGCGAGCGCGTCCTCGGCGCTTTCCAGGACGGTGGTTCCCTCCAGATGGTGGGCCTCCACGTGGTCGTAGAATATCCGTCCGGCCTCTTCCCATCGGTCGCCGAACATCTCCGGGAACGCATCCCGCATGGATTTCCGGACCCGCGCCAAAGTCTCCTCATAGGTCCAGGCATCATGCCCCATGGCTTCGAGGGTCGCATTCATGGCGTTGTGGATCGATGGCCAGCAGTCGACCAGCGTTCCGTCCCAATCGAAAATGATCGCTTCAGGGGGCTCCGCCGGCAGCATAGTCAATCGGCCGCGCCATTCGCGCCCTGACTATCCATGTGGGCTTCGTAGGCGTGATAGAGGCCGCGGGTCACCTCCCCCGCCTCGCCGTTGCCGATGACCGTGTCGTCGATGGCGACCACCGGCTTCACGTACGACGTCGAGCTGGTGAGAAAGGCTTCCTTTGCCTGCTTGGCCTCCTCCACGCTGAAGGCCCGCTCCACCAGACGGACGCCGGTTTCTTCCGCGAGTTTGATGACCGCGATGCGGGTGATCCCGCCGAGGATGAAGTTGTCGAGATGGCGGGTGACCAGTTCTCCGTCCCTGGTCACGATCCAGGCGTTTGCCGCGGATCCCTCGGTTATGACGCCGTCATCGTCGACCAGCCAAGCGTCGCCGGCGCCGGAATCCAGCGCCGACTGTTTGGCCAGGACGTTCGGCAGCAGCGATATGGATTTGATGTCGCACCGCCGCCAGCGAATATCGGGAACCGTGATCACCGAAATTCCCTTAAGTCCGGTCTCGGGCTCAGGCTGACGGACGGACAACGCATAGACCACGAGCGAACTCTCCGCCCCGGCCGGGAAGGGATGATCGCGGGGCGCGACGCCCCGGGTGATCTGGAGGTACACCTTGCCGTCCCGGACCCGGTTACGGCGAATGATCTCGCGCATGATGAACTTGAGGGGCTGCCCGGAAACCGGCGCGGCGAGCCGCAGTTCTCCGAGCGACCGGTCCAGCCGGGCGAGATGATTGTCTTCGTCGACCAGCCCCCCGCCCCTCACCGCGATCACTTCGTAAACGCCGTCGGCGAACTGGTATCCACGGTCTTCGACATGGACCGCCGCCTCCCGGTGCGGCAGGTACTGACCGTTGACGTAGGTAATTCTCGGCATGGCGCGGCTAGAAAAACTCCAGGCGGACGGAGAACATCTTCTCGACTTCCTTAACCGCCTCGCTCCGCGCGAACAAGACAATCCGGTCGCCGACTTCCACTACGGTCGAGCCGCGGGGCAAAATGACCTCATCCTCCCGGACAACCGAGCCCAAAATGACATCGTCGGGCAGTTCGGCCTCGCGCAGCGGTTTGCCGATCAGGCCGGATGTATCCATGGCTTCGGCCTCGATCAATTCGCCGAACCCGTCCCGCAGCGTGTTTACCGAATGAATGCGGCCGCGCCGGACATGCTGAAGGATCGTGGAGACCGTGATGTTGCGGGGGCTGACCGCGACGTCGACCCCGAGGGATGAGATCAATGGCGCGTAGGCGCCGCTGTTGACCAAGGTAATGGCGCGGCCGCTGCCCAGGCGCTTGGCCAGCAGCGAAGCCAGAATGTTGGTCTCGTCGTCGTTCGTCACGGCGACCACGGCTTCGGCGGTTGCCACATTGGCCTCTTCCAGGATTTCGGCCTCGAGGACATCGCCCTCGAGCACCACGGATCGCTTGAGCGTCCGCGCCGCCGCCTCGGCGCGCACCTTGTCCGCTTCGATCACCTTGAGGTTTACCGACGGATTGTTCTCTTCGATCGCCTGGGCCAGGAACTGGCCGATGTTCCCGCCGCCGAATATGACCAGACGGCGCGCCGCCGCTTCTTCATGCCCGAAGGCCGCCATTGCGCGCGGCACATGGTCACTCTCGGCGACGAAGTAAACCTCGTCTCCCGGCAACATTTCGTCGCCGGCCGACGGAATTCGCGCCTCGTTGTCCCGCACCAGGCCGATGATCACCACGTTGAGATCGGGGAACAACTGGGTGAGCTGGCGCAACGGCGTATTGACGATCGGGCAGTCCTCCTCGCATCGGACGCCGATGAGTTTCACCCTGCCCCCGACCAGCGGGATCATGTCGAAGGCGCCGGGGACCTCGAGGCGGCGGCCGATGGCCTCCGCGACCTCGCGCTCCGGCGAGATGACCACGTCGATGGGCATGTGATCGCGGCTGTACAGATTCGCCCACATGGGGTTGAGGTAGCCCTGTTGACGGATACGGGCGATTTTAGTGGTCACGTCGAACAACGAGTGGGCGACCTGACAGGCCACCATATTGACTTCATCGGCCTGGGTGACGGCAATCAACAGATCGGCGTCCGCGGCGCCGGCCCGGGCGAGGATTTCCGGGTGCGAGGCGAAGCCGGTGATCGCCTTTACATCGAGCGTATCGGAAATCTTTCGAATGAGTTCGGGCGACTGATCGACAACGGTGATGTCGTTGTCCTCCTGGGCGAGGTAGCGGGTGATATTGAAGCCGACCTGCCCGGCGCCACAGACGATAACCTTCATCTATCCGATTCCGTTAATGCCCGGCCCGGCGGTCAGTTGCCGGCGCTGCGCGCCCGGTCTTCGGACTGGACGCCCAGCGACTTGAGTTTTCGATGGAGGGCCGAGCGCTCCATGCCGACAAAGGCGGCGGTGCGGGAGATATTGCCGCCGAACCGGGTGACCTGCGCCATCAGGTATTCCCGCTCGAATATTTCACGCGCCTCGCGCAGCGGCAGACCCATGATTTCCGAATTGTCGTTGCCGAGCTCGACCGCCGGCGCGCCGGAACGAATCTCATTGGGAATCATGTCGGAGCGGATCGGTTCGTCGCTCTCGCCGGGCGCCATGATCAGGAGACGTTCGACCACATTTTTCAGTTCGCGCACGTTGCCGGGCCATTCGTAGGCCTGCAGCGTGGCAATGGCGTCTTCGGCGAATTCGCGGGGCGGGTTACCGACATTTTCCGCCGTCCGTTCCATGAAAAACCTGGCCAGAGCGGGAATATCCTCCCGGCATTCCCTGAGCGGCGGGACTTCCAGCGGCACCACTCTGAGGCGGTAAAACAGATCTTCGCGGAACCTGCCTTCGCTCATCAGTTGGCTCAGGTCCTTGGTCGACGCCGCCATGACCCGAACGTCCACCTCGACGCGGGTCGTGCCGCCCACGCGCTGAAATGTCTGCTCCTGCAGCGCCCGCACGATCTTGCCCTGCGTTTCGATAGGCATATCGGCGACTTCGTCAAGAAACAAAGTCCCGTTATGCGCCTGCTCGAAAGTACCGATCAGATGCTGGTTTTCGCCGCCGTCCCCGGTTCCGGCCTCGCGGCCGAACAGGCTGAGCTCGAACCCATCGGCCTGCAAGGTGGCGCAATTGACCGAGATAAAAGGGCCCGCCGACCGGTTGGAGTTGGCGTGCAGCAGGCGGGCGACCACATCCTTGCCTGCGCCCGCCGGGCCGGTGATCAGGACCCGGCTGTTGGCCGGCGCAACCCGGGCGATGGATTGCCGGAGTTGGGTGATGGCTGGAGAATCGCCGACCAACTCGATGTCCCCCCCGGCGCGGCGCCGGAGCTCTTCGTTTTCGCGCTTCAAGGCGGCGGCCTCGACCGCACGATTGACGACCATGATCATCCGGTCGGCCGTAAAAGGCTTCTCGATGAAATCATAGGCGCCCAGATTGATGGCGGTGACGGCCGTTTCGATATTTCCGTGCCCGCTCATCATCACGACCGGCAGCGAGGGATGCGATTGACGGACCGCTTCGAGGATCTGCATCCCGTCCAGCTTGCTCCCTTCGAGCCAAATATCCAGCAACATCAGGCTTGGCCGGCGCGTTTCGATCATCGCCGTCGCGCTGTCGGAATCGTGCGCTTCCCTCGTCTGGTGCCCCTCGTCTTCGAGAATCCCAGCGGTCAGCATTCGGATGTCTGCCTCGTCGTCGACGATTAGAATGTCATGCGCCATGAGCCAGGGTCGTGTTTTCCGTGGTTTCGCCGGAATCCGGGTTGGTGTCGTTGTCCGCAACGGCTTCCCGCCCGAACATCAATGAGATACGGGCCCCGCCCTCATCTCGGTTCCGCAATACTAGATCACCTTGGTGATCTTCCATAATTTTCTTCACGATCGCCAGTCCCAGCCCTGTCCCCTTTGACCGGGTCGTGACGTAAGGCTCCGCAAGCCGGTCAATTAGCCGGTTGGGGAGCCCGCCCCCGTTATCCTCGATTTGGACGATGACGTGGCTCGCGGTGTCATTGATGGTGACGGAGATGACGCCGTTGGCGGTTGATTCGGCTTCGCCGAATTTGGCTCGGATCGATTCAGCCGCATTCTTGAGAACATTGGTCAATGCCCGCGAGACCTGTTGACGATCGCAATTGAGCCGCAGCGGTTCTTCGGGGAACGCCACTTGATAGCTGATCTCCGGGCATCGATTGCGCTCGAGGAAGACGGCGTCGCGGCATAGTTCTGTGAGGTTCTGGGGCTTGCGGTCCGGCTGCGGCATCCGTGCGAAGGCCGAGAACTCATCGACCATCCGGCCAATGTCTTCGACCTGCCGTATAATTGTCTCGGTGCAACTGGTGAAAATTTCCGGATCGCTGACCACTTCGTTCCGATACTTGCGGCGCAATCGCTCCGCCGAGAGTTGGATGGGGGTCAGGGGATTTTTGATCTCATGCGCAATGCGCCGCGCGATATCCGCCCACGCGGCTTTTCGCTGCGCCGAAACCAGCTCGGTCACATCATCGAACGTAACGACGAAGCCGATCGCCTTGCCGTCGAGCCGTTCGGCCGCAATGCTGACGACCAGGGTCCGCTGGCGTCCGCCCCGTTCGATCGTCAATTCGGCATTGGCGGGTTTTCCGGCGGCCGCCGCTACGCCGGCGAACATCTCCGCCATTTCCGGAACCACCTCGGCCAGGGGCTGGCCCAGAGCATTGTCGAGGTCGGTCTCGAGCAACTCGGATGCACGCCGGTTGGGTAAATTGATGCCGCCATCGGCGTCCATGCCGATCACACCGGCCGAGACGCCGCCGAGAACCGTCTCGGTAAATTTGCGCCGCTCATCCAGTTGACGGTTGGCGGCGACCAGCCCTTCCTGCTGGGTGTTGATCTGCTCGGTCATGCGGTTGAAGGCCCGGCTCAGCATACCGATTTCGTCGCTCGAACCGCTGCGGCCCTCGGTTTGGACGCGGGCTGAAAGATCGCCGGACCGGATCCGTTCCGCGGCGGCAATGAGATTGCCGATGGGGGTCGCCAATTGATTGGCCACCGTCCAACCCGTCCAGACCGCGGCCAAAAGCAGCAGCAGCGCCACCAGCGCAAACACGGCCAGAAAACGAATCTGCAACTCTTCGCGGCTGTCCTCCAATTGCTGGTACTGGGTTGCGGCGCCGCGGGTCATGGATAGGTGGTCGAGGACCTGTGGTTCGACGAACCGGCCAACCAGCAGGTACGCGTCCGGGAAGGCCTCCAAACGAATTCCGGCGCGCACCCGGTCGTCGGAATCGCTGGACAGTATATGCACCTCGCCGGGTCGCGTTTGGGTAAATATTTTGCCGAGCAGATCCTGTCCGGCTACATCGAACCCGAGAGACACGCTGAGGCCCGCCGCCATCAGGGTGTTGCCCGCGCCGTCAACCACCGCCGCCTCGGGAAGGCCCCGAATGAGCGCCTGGGTCTGCATCAGCTGACGGAAGAATTGTCGATCAACGCGAATCCGGGGCGCCGCGCGATTGAGGTCGTTGGCCATCGCCAACGCGTCGCCTCGGATATTCCGTTGGTGCTCGCGCAGATAGGCCGCCGCCACCGCCTGGGACTCATTGACGGCTGTCCGCACACGATCGCTAAACCATGTCTCGATGCCGTAGTTGAGAAAGAGGCCGGAGAACACGGCCACCAGGATGGCCGGGATGACCGCCACGAGGCTGAACAAGACCACGAGCCGGATATGCAAGCGGGTTGCGGCGCCGCCGGCGGTTCCGCTCGACCAATTGCGGACGATCCTCCGGGCGATCAGCACGCCGAGCGCCAGGGCCAGAATGACATCCAGGTTCAGCAGAATGATCACCGTGGTGAAATCGGTCTCGAGGGGGCCGAGGTCGCCCATGGCGATCACGGTGGCGGTCCCGGACACGCAGAGGGCCACGGCCAAAATCGCCGCCAGAACGCGATTCACATGCATCCGGCGAAGCCGGACCCAAATGCGTCTAAACTTGTAGCTCGTCGTGTTCGCCATGGTATGGCCTGTTTGCCGGCAGGCGCCCGGTGTCGGGCGCCGCCGGTGATTCACTCCCTGCCCTATTTCGGACTTCTCAGGACAGGGATGTTGAGTTCGCGAATTTTCTTCCTGAGCGTGTTCCGGTTCAGTCCCAGCAGCTTGGCGGCGCGCAGCTGATTACCCCGCGTCGCAGCCAGCGACTGCGAGATAAGCGGGCGCTCGACTTCCTTCAGCACCCGGTCATAGAGCCCGGCCGGTGGCATGACATTGCCGTGCGCCGCAAAGTAGTCTCTCAAATGAACCTCGACGGCGTCGCCGATACCGTTGCCGGCGCGGTTGGTCGGTTCCGGCGGCGGCTCGACGGCCAGTTCGGCCTCGATCGCCTGGATGCCGATGGTTTCTTCCGAATAAAGCGCGGCGAGCCGGCGGACCAGATTCTCCATCTCGCGCACGTTGCCCGGCCAATGATAGGCCTGCATCCGATCCAGGGCCGATTCGTCGATGCTCTTCCACGGCAGGCCCTCGTCGGCGCATTGGCTCAGGAAATGGCTGACCAGCTCCGGAATATCCTCCCGGCGCTCGCGCACCGCAGGCATCCTGATCGGCACCA
Organism: Rhodospirillales bacterium; assembly: GCA_022822205.1. Classification (GTDB taxonomy): domain Bacteria; phylum Pseudomonadota; class Alphaproteobacteria; order Rhodospirillales; family UBA2165; genus JAJDXO01. Next base: position 12,556 of record JAJECC010000062.1, read on the forward strand.
CGTTCAGCCGGTAATACAGGTCTTCCCGAAACAGACCCTGGCGAATGAGCTGGGTCAGATCGCGGTGCGTGGCGGCGATAATCCGGACGTTGGCCCTGATGGGCGTCCGCCCGCCGACCGTCGTGTATTCGCCTCCCTGCAGGACCCGGAGCAAACGGGTCTGGGCTTCGGCGGGCATGTCCCCGATTTCGTCGAGGAAGAGGGTGCCGCCCTCCGCCTGCTCGAAGCTGCCGGACGCCCGTGCGGTTGCGCCGGTAAAGGATCCTTTTTCGTGACCGAACAGCTCGCTCTCGATGAGTTCGCGGGGGATCGCCGCCATGTTGAGGGCGATGAACGGGTGATGCTTGCGCTTGCCGTAATCGTGCAGCGCGCGGGCGGCCAGTTCCTTGCCGGTGCCCGACTCGCCGGAAATCAGAACCGTGAGGTCCGTACCCATCAGCCGCGCAAGCGAGCGGTATACCTCCTGCATGGCGGCCGAGCGGCCGATCAGGGGCAGCGTCTCATCGCCGCCCCGCTCCGGCGCATCCTGGGGCTCGGGGGTGGTCTCCAACGCCCGCCGCACGACGCTGATCAGTTCGTTGAGGTCGAACGGCTTGGGGAGATACTCGAAGGCGCCGCGCTGGGTGGCGTTGACCGCGGTCATCATCGTGTTTTGGGCGCTCATCACGATGACGCGAAGTTCCGGGCGAATTTTCTTGATCCGGGGTATGAGGTCGAGGCCGTTCTCGTCGGGCATCACGACGTCGGTAACGACCACATTGCCCTCGCCGTCGTTGACCCACTTCCACAGGGTGGCCGCGTTTCCGGTCGTCCGGACCTCAAAGCCGACGCGGCCCAGCGCCTGGCTGACCACCGTGCGGATGGCGCCGTCGTCGTCCGCGACGAGTACGGTGGAATTAGTCATCGTCTTCTTCCCGAGGTTGCTGGGCGACGGCGAGCATCACCTTGAACATCGTCCGGCCCGGGACGCTGTCGAACTCGATGACGCCGCCGTGGTCGTCGACCATCTTGGCGACCAGCGCGAGCCCAAGACCGCTGCCCTTGGGTTTCCCGGTCACGAAGGGGTCGAACAGGTGATCCCGCAAATCCTCCGGAATGCCGTCTCCGTTATCCTGAACCGAGACGACAAGCGGAAGGTTGGTGCGGGTGGACAGGCCGGGGACGGCGAACCTCACGCTGTGCTGGTACGCGGTGGCAATCGTAATTTCGCCCCCCTTTTCCGGCGCCGCCTCGGCGGCGTTCTTGACCAGATTCAGAAAAATCTGAACCAGCTGGTCGAAGTCACCGTCCACGGCCGGCAGGGACGGGTCATATATTTCACGAATCCGCACGTGGTTCGCGAAGCCGTTGCGGGCCAGCGTGATGACCCGCTCCAATACCTGGTGGATGTTTACCGCGGTCCGCTCCAGGGGGCGCTGGTCGGAAAACACCTCCATGCGATCGACGAGCGCCGTGATCCTGTCGGTTTCGTCGCAAATCAGGCGGGTAAGCGTTTTGTCCTCGGGCTCGGAATTCTGTTCCAGGAGCTGCGCCGCCCCGCGGATGCCGGAGAGCGGGTTCTTCACCTCGTGAGCCAGCATGGCGGCCATGGCGGTCACCGAGCGCGCCGAGTTGCGGTGCGTCAGTTGGCGCTCGATCTTGTCGGCAATGGACCGCTCGAAAAATGCCAGCACCACATGGTCCGGCTGGTCGCCCAGCCGCCCCGCCTGCACATTGACGAAATGCTTGTCGATCCGGGGGGATTCCAGGGTCAGGCCGTATTCCGAAACGGCCGCGCCGGCATCGCGGACCAGGTCGATGATGGTGAATACCGGACTGTCCCCGGGCAGCAGCGTATGGAGCGGCGTCCCGAAAAGCTGTCCGGCGCTCGCCGAAAGAAACTGTTCGCCCCGGCTGTTGAGAAAGACGATCCGGTTGGACGAGTCGACGACGACGACCGCCGATTCCAGGGCGTTCAGGATCCCGTCAACATCAATGGGTGTTGGCGGCGGCACCGACATGGCGAGGTCCCGGTTCATGCGGCGCGCCGTTCCGCCAGCGGCTCGTAGAAGCCGTTGATGGCCGCTTTGACCGCCGCCGGGTCGGTCATTCGCATGACGCTGTCGCGGAAGCCCGCCGAATTGTGCAGCCCCCGGCTATACCAGCCGATGTGTTTCCGGGCGATACGGACACCGCGCTCGGTGCCGTAATGGGAGAGAATGTCGTCGTAGTGTCCCAGCAATGTCCGGTGCTGGACCGAAATATCCGGGTCCGGCCGTCTCCCGCCGGTTTCGAGATAGTGTTCGATCTGGCCAAGAAACCAGGGCCGGCCATAGGAGCCGCGGCCAACCATTACCCCGTCGGCGCCGGATTGTTCGAGCAACGCGCCTGCGTCTTCGACCGAAGTGACGTCGCCATTGCCGATGACCGGAATGCTGACCGCCTCCTTGACCTTGCGGATAAACCCCCAGTCGGCATGTCCCTTGTAGAATTGGCAGCGGGTCCGTCCATGGACCGTCAGCATCTTGACGCCCGCCTCCTCGGCGATCCTCGCCAGCCGGGGCGCATTGCGCGACGAATCATCCCAGCCGGTGCGCATCTTGAGGGTGACCGGGAGGTCGACCGCGTTCACCACGGCCTCGATGAGTTTGCCGGCAAGCGCCTCGTCGCGCATCAGCGCCGAGCCCGCGTGGCCATTCGTCACCTTCTTGACCGGGCATCCCATGTTGATGTCGATGATCGCCGCGCCGCGGTCCGCATTGAGCCGCGCCGCCTCGGCCATGGGTTCCGGCTCGCAGCCGGCCAGCTGGACCGCCATCGGAAATTCCTCGGCGCAGTTGCTGGCCATCTTCATGGTCTTCTTGTTGGCATAAATCATGGCCACGCTGGCGATCATCTCGGAGATAACCAGTCCGGCGCCGTGACGTTTGACCAGGCGCCGATACGGCATGTCGGTGACGCCCGACATGGGCGCCAGCAGCACGCGGGAGGTCAGCCGGATCGGGCCGATTTCAATGGGCATGGAATGACTCGCCGAAATTTTGCCCATAAAATGAGCATTTTTGCCAGGAAAGCAACGATTTGCTGGGCCGAAAGGCGGTTTTTTATACGAGCAGGATGTCGGTTACCAGTTTCACTCCCGGATAACCGAGGGTGAGCAACAGATAGGCCAACAGGACCAGCCGGGCCGCCGAGCGTCCCCGGATGCCCGAGCGAAAGTGCAAAAACAGCAGAAGTCCGACGACGACGAATACGCCGAGGGTGAGCACCGTCTTGTGGTCAAACGCGATCAACCGGCCGGACGTCGAGTAGAGGGTAGCCATTCCGGTCGCCAAACCGGCGGCGAGAACCGCTTCGCCGGCCATCAGAAGCCGCACCGTAAGGCGCTCGCTATCGGCAACCGATGGAAGCCGGCGCGACAGGCCGGTGGCCTGCCGGCGTTTGAGCGAGCGTTCCTGGAGCATCGCCGCAAGGGCGGAGATGGCGGCCAGGGTCACCAAACCGTAGGTCGCGACGGAAACCGCGATGTGGGTGCCGATCCAGGCCAGCGGGACGCCGCCGGCGAGCGGCCGCGACGGCGCCTGACCCCAAATGGTCGCCAGCACGGCGAGGAGGATCAGGTAGGGCACCAACAGCGGCGTCAAACGCCACCCCTGTTGGGATACCAGGGCGACGAATGCGTAGATCACCAGACAGGTAACGACGGTCAGCCAAAGCGCCGTGGAGAGGCCGGTTTGCCATCCCTCGGCCTGGCGGACATAGACCCAAAGGGCCGGCCCGGCGACGGCCACCGCCATCACGGCCCAATACACCCCGTCCCGCGCGGGCGTCTTCCGGAGCGCCACGACGGCTGCCGGAATAAGCGCCAGAAGCGCCGAGAGGTTGAGAATGAAACTTGTCGACATGTCGAAGGTGTGGCTCAGGTCCCGGCTTGCATATGCCGGCAGAGACCTACGCCCTCGCCCGCTCCTTGGCAAGACGCCCCGCGCATTCTACGTTGAAACAATACCCTGACCATCGGACGGGACGACATTGCCGAACCCACCTCGCATCGCCGCGCTGATCGTCTCCGCCGGGCGCGGGCATCGTTTCGGCGGCGGGACGCCCAAGCAATTTCTGCCGTTGGGGCCGAAATCCGTATTGGCGCGCAGCATCGAGGCGTTTTTGGGGCATCCGTCGGTAACCCAGGTTCGCGCCGTCATCCATCCGGATGATGTAGAGCTTTACGAGGCCGCGCTGGATCGGATCGACGTTCCGCCGCCGATCTTCGGCGGACCCGAACGGCAGGATTCGGTGCGTCTCGGTCTGCAGGGCCTCGCCGGGTCACGGCCTGACGTGGTGTTGATTCACGACGCCGTCCGGCCCCTGGTGCCGGCCGGGCTGATCGACCGCGTCGTTGCCGCGGTTGGCCCCGGGGTCGCGGCCCTGCCGGCCCTGCCGGTGACCGATACGTTGAAGCGCGCCGTCGATGGGACCGTTGAGACCGTCGACCGATCCGAATTGTGGCGCGCGCAGACGCCGCAAGGCTTCGTGTTCCGGGAGATTTTGTCGGCGCACGAAGCGGCCGCCGGCAATGCGCTGACCGATGACGCCGCCGTGGCCGAGGCGGCCGGGCTGCGGGTCGAAATGGTTGAAGGGGCCGAGGAAAACCTCAAAATCACCACGCAGGAGGATCTGGAGAGAGTTCGCACCATGATCGGCGCGGAACCAGCGACCCGGGTCGGAACCGGGTACGATGTGCACCGGTTCACGCAAGGGGACCGGGTGATCCTTTGCGGCGTGGAAATCCCGCACGGCGCGGCATTGGAGGGTCATTCCGATGCGGATGCCGGGTTGCATGCCTTGACCGATGCGCTTCTGGGGGCCGCCGGCCTTGGCGACATCGGCACGTTTTTTCCGCCGTCGGATGAACAATGGCGTGACGCGCCGTCTCACATTTTCCTCTCCCACGCGGCCGCCATGATCGCCGAACGGGGCGGATCGGTGGTGAATGCCGACATCACCATCATCTGCGAGAACCCGAAAATCGGGCCTTACCGCGAGCAAATGCGTGCACGGGTGGCGGAAATTCTGAGCGTCGACGAGAGCGCCGTGAACATCAAGGGGACGACAACCGAGCGGCTCGGGTTTACCGGGCGCGAGGAGGGCATTGCGGCCCAAGCAGTGGCAACGATTAAAATGTGACAGATCAACCTGTTACAATGTTTTTTCGACAATCCAGTTAAGGAATTTCCCGGCCCCCCGCCCGATAGCGATCTCGATGGCGCAAGGCGTGTCGTAGGAATGAAGCTGCTCGATCCTCGAGATCACGTCGCCGGCCCGTTCGCTTCTTGTCTTGACGATCATCGCCACCTCCGGTTCCTGTCGGACCGCGCCCTCCCATCGGTAGATGGAGGTCGTTTCGCCCAGAATATTGGCGCACGCCGCCAGACGCTCCCCGACCAGAGCGGTTCCGATCTTCGCCGCTTCATCGCGACTGGCGGCGGTCATATAGATCAGCGAAACGGTCATTTCCGGGCCCTCCTTGGAACCGGGGTTAATCTAAACTAGGATGTGCCGTTCGTCATGGTCCGGGGAGGAACCGCCATGGAACTCCATGCCCGAAACGGGCGTGAACAAACGGTCGGCGCGTCCGGCGTGCGGCCGAGCGCGGCGCAGCGCCGCTGGCTTGAACGCGGGCTCGATCAGCCGGGGGGCAAGCTGCCTCTGTTCGATTCCGAGGGACAGAAGGTTTCCCGGCGGACGGTGGAAAGCTGCATCAAGCAGGGCTGGGCCGAGCCGTGGTTCGACAATCCGCTCAAAAAGGATTGGATTGTCTGTAAATTGACCGAAGAGGGCCGCCGCGCCGTGAGCCGCTGAATGTCGGGGGAAAATTATACCGGGCTCGACCAGCTGGGCCGCCATGCGGCGCCGCCCGAATCGCCGGAGGCGGCGGTGCTGGAAAAAGTCCCCAATCCCCATCCGGGGGACGCCTACGTCGTCCGGTTCACCTGCCCCGAGTTCACGTCCGTCTGTCCGGTGACGGGCCAGCCCGATTTCGCGCATCTGGTGATCGATTACGTGCCCGGGCCGTCACTGGTGGAAAGCAAGTCGCTGAAGCTCTACCTGGGCTCGTTCCGCAATCACGCCGCCTTCCACGAGGATTGCACCGTCGGCATCGCCAAGCGGCTGCAGGCCGAAATCGAACCGCAGTGGCTGCGTATCGGCGGCTACTGGTATCCCCGGGGCGGAATTCCCATCGACGTGTTTTATCAACTCGGGGAACTGCCCGGGGACGTTTGGCTGCCGGACCAGGGGGTCTCGCCCTACCGGGGACGCGGCTGAGTTCAGGCGTCGAGGACGATCTCGCCGCCGCGCACACCTACCGAAAGCTTGACCAGGCTTTGACCCTCGGCCGGACCGCCGACACAGCGGCCATCGTCTATGGCGAACAAGGCGCCATGTTTGCCGCAGCGGATCAGCTTTTTGTCGCCGCTGAAAAATTGCCCCGGAACCTGGTCGATGAAGTCCTGGGCGTGCGGGCACCAGTTCAAATAGGCGAACACCCCGCCATCCTTGCGGACGACGAAAATGTTTCGCTGTTTGCCGTCGACGCGGGCGACCAGGGCCTTCGCGGCGCCCTCTTCCAGTTCGTCCAGCCGCATCAGGGTTTGTTCAGCCATCGGGCGTTCCCGGGTTGAAATCTTCGTTCCGGCAACCGTTTGCCGTCCCGCCGGTCGAATTGCAACCGAAATCAGCGATGGAAACCGCGGCGGCCCGCAAATGAATTCGGGGCCCCGCCGCCGGCGGGGCCCCGTCAATGTTGGTCGGGGAGACAGGATTTGAACCTGCGACCTTTCGACCCCCAGTCGAATGCGCTACCAGGCTGCGCCACTCCCCGACAGGTCCCTTGAAGGGGCGCGAACTATACTCAGAGGCTTGCCCAAGGGCAATGCGCCCGTGCCGGCCTAAACGAGTTTCCTGATGTCTTCGAGTTCGGCGAGAATTTGCCGTAACGCCGCTTTCTCACTATCGCCGAGGCCGCCATCGGAAGCCTGCGGCGACGCATATTCGGCCCCGTCGGCGCCCCGGCCCGATTCTTGTTTCAGCAGCTTCTGCACACCCTTGATGGTGTAGCCGTCGTCATAGAGCAGTCCGCGGATACGCCTCAGAAGGTCGATATCCTCCGGCCGGTAATAGCGCCGGCCTCCGCCCCGCTTCATCGGTCTGATCTGCGAAAATTTGCCTTCCCAGAACCGGAGAACGTGTTGCGGCAAATCAAGCTCGGCCGCCACCTCGCTGATCGTCCGGAATGCACTTGCGGATTTGTTGGACCGCCGCGCGGGCGGCGTTTCTGCCGGCAACGGTTCGGCCCTTAATCGAGTTCGCCGGGTCCGGCGCCGCCGATGCGGGCCTTCAACACCTGGGACGGGCGGAAAACAAGCACCCGGCGCGGCAGGATCGGAACCTCCTCACCGGTCTTCGGGTTGCGGCCGATGCGCTGACCCTTGTTGCGGATCGTGAAGCTGCCGAACGACGAAATCTTCACCGAATCGCCATTGGCAAGGGTTTGTGAAATTTTTTCCAGAACCAATTCGAGAAGATCCGCCGATTCATTTCGCGACAGACCGACTTCTTGATAGACCGCCTCGCTCAACTGCTGGCGGGTAATCGTCTCTCCAGCCATCAGGCTATCCTTTGACCATCCCCTGCAGGAAACCTAAACCGGCCCGATTATGCCGTCAATATCAGAGGGATGGCGGAAATGGCTATTGCGTGAAACAGGTGACGGCTGTCACTGTCTTACCATCGAACCAGAGCCGCTCCCCAGGTCAGCCCGCCGCCCATCGCTTCCATCAGGATGAGATCGCCCTTCTTGATCCGGCCATCGCGGCGGGCGGCATCAAGCGCCAAGGGAATGGAGGCTGCCGAGGTATTGGCGTGATCCTGCACCGTCAGCACGACCTTGTCGGTATCCATGCCCAATTTCTTCGTGGTCGAATCGATGATCCGCTTATTGGCCTGATGGGGTACGAGCCAATCGATCGCCGAAGATTCCAGGCCGTTCTCGTCCAGCGCCTCGGTCACGACATTCGCCAGATTGGTCACCGCGTGCTTGAAGACTTCCTTCCCCTGCATGCGGATGAAGCCGGACTGACCGGTGGTCGATGGGCCGCCGTCGCAATAAAGCAGCTCCGCCAGGCGGCCGTCGGAGTGGATATGGGTAGACAGAATGCCGCTTTCCGTGCCGAGACCGTTCTCCAGTTCCACACCCGTCATCACCACCGCGCCGGCGCCGTCGCCGAACAGCACGGAGGTCGACCGGTCATCCCAGTCGAGCAGGCGGGAAAGCGTGTCCGCACCGATCACCAGGGCGGTTTTGGATTGGCCCGATTTGATCAGTCCGTCGGCCACGGACATGCCGTAAATGAACCCGGAGCATACGGCCTGAAGATCGAACGCGGCGCCCCCGTTCAGCTCGAGTTTGGCCTGTACCTGGACCGCGGTCGCGGGAAAGGTCCGGTCGGGGGTGGTGGTCCCGACTATTATCAAATCCACCTCGGCGGCATCCACGCCCGCGTCGTCCAGGGCCCGCCTGGCCGCTTCGTAGGCCATATCCGAGGTGTATTCGTTCTCCGCCGCGACGCGGCGCTGGCGGATACCGGTCCGGGCGGCGATCCACTCGTCGGAGGTGTCGACCCGTTCGGCCAAATCGTCATTGGTGACGATTTTTTCCGGAAGGTATGAGCCGCTGCCCACCAATCGTGAATGAATACTCATTGGACCGCCGCCTTCTCCATGGTTGCTTCCGCCGCAATCAATTCTTCCAGATCCTCGCGTATGCGCTCGTTGAATTCCCGGCGCACCAAATTGACCGCCGCGACGATGGCATTGGCGAACCCCACACCGTCAGTGCCGCCGTGGCTCTTTATGCAGATCCCGTTAAGGCCCACCAGCATAGCACCGTTATACTGGCGGGGATCGAACCGGTCCCGCATTGTTTGGAGGGCGGGCCGCGCGATCAGGGCGCCGAGCCGCGTGCGGAGCGAACTCAGAAGTGATTCCCTCAGGTAGTGGCCGAACAGCCGGACAGCCCCTTCGGCCGTTTTGAGCGCGATGTTGCCCGTGAACCCGTCGGTTACGATGACGTCGACCGTGCCGGCGCTCAGGTCGTCGCCTTCCACAAATCCGTGAAATTTTATCGGCAGCGGTGATTCGGCCAGGATCGCCGCCGCTTTCTTGACGTGCTCATTGCCTTTGAGTCCCTCGACCCCGACGTTGAGAATGCCGATGGACGGCTGCTCGAGGCCCAGTTCGTTTCTGGCAAATACTTCACCCATGACCGCGAATTGAACCAGGCTGTCCGCGTCGCACTCGATATTTGCGCCGAGGTCGAGCATCACGGTCTGTCCGCGGAGTGTCGGAAATGCGCTCGCGATGGCCGGCCGCGCAATGCCGGGGAGCGTCCTGAGCACGATGGTCGCCATCGCCATCAGTGCGCCCGTATTCCCCGCGGAAACGACGGCATGAGCCTCACCGGTGTCGACCGCGTCGATTGCCAGCCTCATGCTCGAGTTTTTTCCCGTCCGCAAGGCGGTGGTTGGCTTGTCGTCCATACTGACCGCATCGGCCGTGTGGCGGATCGTGCAGGCGCGAGCCGTCTCCGTGTCCGCTTCAATGAGCGGCCTTAGCTGCGATTCATCGCCGAAAACGAGAAATTCAACGTCGGGCATCCGCCGGCGGGCCAGCGACAGGCCTTCGACGATCATGCCGGGAGCGTTGTCCCCTCCCATGCCGTCGACAGCGACAATGACGGCGTCAGGCACGGAGGGCCTCCGGCGACAGGACCGGAGTTAAGCTACGGAATCGATATCGACGACTTCGCGTCCATCGTAGTAGCCGCAGGAAGAGCACACGTGATGCGGCCGCTTCAGTTCGCCGCAATTGGGGCACTCGCCCCACGCCTGCGAGGTCAGCCGATCGTGGGCGCGTCGCATGTTTCTGCGCGACCGGGACACCTTCTTTTTCGGAACCGCCATGGTTACGACTCTCGTTATGCAATTCTTGGATCAATTGATCTTTCCGATCAGGAGCGCGCTTCATATACAAATTCACCGCCCGGAGCAAGCGGCATAATCACCCATTCTAGCCGCAAAAACGGCTCAATGTCAGTCTTTGCGGTCGAGCATGTTTTTGAGGGCGGCAAACGGCTTGGCGGCGACGGACTCCGCCGGTTCGGAACCCTCCGAAGAGGCATAGCCGTTGAACTCGGCGTGGGCCGCCCTGGGGAATGGGTTTATCTCCAGCCCCAGTCGCTCCGCGGCGACTTCGCCGATATCGATGATCCCGTCAATGATCGGCTCGTCGGGGTCGTCTTCGTCCCATCCCACGTCCAATTCCGCCTGTTCTTCAGCGGCAGCCTCTGTCGAAAAAGTGCAATGAAACCGATGGCTTATGGAGTCGCGGACCGGCTCCAAGGTCACCACGCAGGGCTGTTCGACTTCGGCCTCGATCCGGCCTTCCACGCGGACCTGCACGTTCCCGGCCACCGGCTTCAACAAGAACTCCGCCGAAAATCGCACCAGTTCGTTCAGATCGAAGCGGCGAGCCAGCGCCGCCTGCTCGTCGCTGTCGGGTGCGATCCGAAACCGGTTGTCGCCGGCCTCCAATGACGTCACCTGGATAGGCCGAGAAAACTCGATGGCAGGCTTTTTTTCAGTCGTCACCGCCGCGTATTCTCCGAATCGACGGGCGAGAACGCCAGTTCACCGGCATAAAGATCGTCGAGCGGCCATTCCTCGGATCGGGCAATCTCGGCGTGCACGTACGCGGCCATCGCCTCGGCAAGGGCGGGCTGCACATCCTCGCCGCGGTAAAGATTTCTTTTCAGCGCCGCGGCCATCCGCGCCTGGTCGCCGCGGGCTTCCTCGTAGGCCGCAACGCGCCCGTAAAACAGGCTTGCAAGTTCCTTGACCTTTTTGCCGACACGAAGATCGCCGATCCCCATCTCGCGAAGATTTCCGTCCATATCGGCGAACATGAGGTCGAACAGCCTCTGGCCCAGCCGCGCGCTTTGCCGGGTGCCGGCGCGCAGGCGCCGCAGGACGATGAAGGCGAGCAGCGAAATCATGTCGAACCGTCCCTCAACGGTATCCGGAACGCCATACTCGACGTAGAAAACCGGGTTGCGGGCATGGGCGACGATGACGCCGTAGAGCTTGTGGACGGCATCCTTCTCGTTGGCGCGCGTTGTGAAGAGGTCGAGAATTCCCATTGAATGTCCGGGGGCCTTTGGTTTACACGATGTATCCGAGAATGTTCGCCTTTTTCAGGCGCGTCCAGGGATGTAGTCTTCCAAATACGCTTGTGGCAGGTGAATTGCCACACTTAATGAGAATGGCTTTTGTGAGACAGAAATATTTGCCGGGCAAGCGGACGCTGATTGCGCTGACGGCCGCTGTCCTCCTCACCGCGTGCGCCCCGCGGGTCGAAATCCGCGGCAACCTGCCGGACCCGGATTTGCTGGCGGAGCTCGAAATCGGCGCTCTCGATAAACGGCAGGTCGAGGAGATGTTCGGGTCGCCCTCCAGCGTTTCCACCTTCGGCAACGAGAACTGGTACTACATCAGCGAACGGGCCGAGACGACCGCCTTCCTTGCGCCCGAAGTGGTCGACCGCAAGGTCGTGGTGATCAGCTTCGACGAAAAAGGGGTTATCCGCGACTTCGCCTCGCTCGGCCTGGAGGACGGCCGGATCATCGAATTGGTGGAACGCAAGACACCGACAGCCGGTCACGAGATCACCTTCCTGCAGCAGCTGTTCGGCAACCTCGGGCGCTTCGAAGGCGGCGATGATAGACCCCCCGGGGTGCCCCGTCTCCCCGGCAACTGATAACCGAACGCGGGACCGTTGCGAAGAAAAAGGCCGCGGGGCTGCCGCCCCACGGCCTTTGCTTGGCTCGATTGTGGTGCTCTAACCGGCGATAATCGCCAGCAAGAGAATGGCCACGATGTTCATGATCTTGATCAGCGGGTTGACCGCCGGACCGGCCGTATCCTTATAGGGATCGCCGACCGTATCGCCGGTGACGGCGGCGTGATGGGCTTCGGAGCCCTTGCCGCCGTGATTGCCGTCCTCGATGTACTTCTTGGCGTTGTCCCAGGCGCCGCCGCCCGACGTCATCGACAGGGCGACGAACAATCCGGTGACGATAACCCCCATCAACGACGCGCCGAGCGCCGCGAAGGCGGCCTCCTAGCCGGCGATCACGTTGATCACGAAGTAGATCACGAACGGCGCGACGATCGGCAGCAGCGATGGGATGACCATCTCCTTGATCGCCGCCTTGGTCAGCAGGTCGACGCAGCGGCCGTATTCGGGCTTGGCGGTGCCTTCCATGATGCCGGGGATTTCCTTGAACTGGCGCCGGACCTCCTCGACCACCGCACCGCCCGCGCGGCCCACGGCCATCATGCCGAGGGCGCCGAACAGGAACGGGATCAGGCCGCCGACGAACAGGCCGACCACAACGTAGGGATCGCTCAAGGTGAACGACACCTTGAGGTCCGGGAACAACAGCCCGAGGTCCTGCGTGTAGGCGGCGAACAGCACCAGCGCCGCCAATCCGGCGGAGCCGATGGCGTAACCCTTGGTCACGGCCTTGGTGGTATTGCCAACCGCGTCGAGGGCGTCGGTGGTGTTGCGGACGTCATCCGGCAGGTCGGCCATTTCGGCGATGCCGCCGGCGTTGTCGGTCACCGGGCCGAAGGCATCGAGGGCCACCACCATGCCGGCCAGCGCCAGCATGGAGGTCGCGGCGACCGCCAATCCATAGAGGCCGGCGACATTGAACGCGACGATGATACCGGCGCAGATCACGATCACCGGCAGCGCCGTCGCCTCCATGGAGACGGCGAGACCCTGAATGATGTTGGTGGCGTGGCCGGTTTCGGACGCCTTGGCCACGCTTTTGACCGGCCGGTACCCCGTGCCGGTGTAGTATTCGGTGATCCACACGATCAAGGCCGTGACGGCCAGGCCGACAAAGGTGGAAATCACCAGATCCCACCCGGTGATGGAACCGCCTTCCGAGGAATCGAAGGAGGCGCCGAGACCGAACTGCCACTCGACGGCGCCGATTATCAGGATGGCCGAGATGATGGCGCTGGCGAAGAAGCCTTTGTAGAGCGCGCCCATGATGCTCTCGCTGGCGCCCAACCGGACAAAGAAGGTCGCGATCACCGAGCCGACGATGCACACGGCGCCGACCAGCAGCGGCAAGGTCATCATCGCTTCCCGGGCCTCGCCGGTGAAGAACGCCGCGCCCAGCAGCATGGTGGCCACCACCGTCACGGCATAGGTCTCGAACAGGTCGGCGGCCATGCCGGCGCAGTCGCCGACATTGTCGCCCACGTTGTCGGCGATGACGCCGGCATTTCTCGGATCGTCTTCGGGGATACCGGCCTCGATCTTACCCACCAGATCGGACCCCACGTCGGCGCCCTTGGTGAAGATGCCGCCGCCGAGACGCGCGAAGATGGAAATCAGCGAAGCGCCGAAGCCGAGAGCGACCAGCGCCTCGAGGGCGTGCCGCATGCCGCCGGCGGTCGAGACGTCGAGCAGATCCTGAAGAATCATCCAATAGACGGCGACGCCGAGCAGCGCCAGGCCGGCGACCAGCATGCCGGTGATCGCGCCGGACTTGAAGGCGATGCCGAGACCGGCGCCGAGGCCCGACGACCGGGCGGCCTCCGCCGTCCGCACGTTGGCGCGGACCGAGACGTTCATGCCGATATAACCGGCGGCGCCCGAGAGAATGGCGCCGATGAAGAACCCGATGGCCACGGTCAGCCCGAGGAGAAGTCCAAGCCCCACGCCGATGACGACGCCGGCGATGGCGATTGTTGTGTACTGTCTGTTGAGGTAGGCGTTCGCGCCCTCCTGGACGGCGGCGGCAATTTCCTGCATGCGCTCCGTTCCGGCCGGGGCGGCGAGAACCGAGCGGATTGCATAAACGCCGTAGAGCAGCGCCAGAACGCCGCAGGCAATAATCAACATGGATACTTGAGACATGGTCGGGTCAACCTTTGTGTGATGCGTAACTCTTGGGATTGGCTCGGATCGGCGCAGCCGTCAAAATTCGTGTCCTCCGAACGGGGCAGCCTGAAAAGCGGGGGGAAAATGCCAGAACCGCCCCCGGAAGGCAACCGCGGTCCGGAACGGATCAAAATCGGCTGATCGGGCGCGAAATCGGACCCTGCCGGACGGGTCGACCGATGGCCGATCGGACCGGCGCGTTATCGATCAAACTAGAAATGCCGATAGCCTTCGGACCCGATCTCTACGCTGTTGCCGGCATGATCGAGTACGCGAATTTCGCTCCCGGGTTCGATGGCGCCGATCTTGGTTATTGGGAGCGCCAATCGTTCGGCGAGCGCGCCGATTTCGCTCTCCGCCGCGGGCGGCGCGGAAAACAGGAGTTCGTAATCGTCGCCGCCCGTGATCAGCCGGGTCAGCCATGCCGGCTCATCCGCCGCCAGCCGGGCGCCGAATTCGGACAGCGGGATGGCCGGCAATTCGATAACGGCGCCGGTCGAGGATTGTTCGCATATATGGCCGAGGTCGGCGGCCAGACCATCCGAAACGTCGATGGCGCCGGTGGCCAGCCCAAGGAGCGCGTTCCCGAGCGCGATGCGCGGCTCGGGCAATCGGTAGGCGGATATGGCGGCCGCGTCGAGCGATTCGTCGCCGATCGACAGCCCGTCCCGGAGCACCCGGAGTCCAAGACCGGCATCGCCGATGGTGCCGGTCACCCAGATGTGGTCGCCGGCGCGGGCGCCTCCCCGGGTCAGTTCCCGTCCCTCGCCGACTTCGCCGATGGCCGTGACGTTGAGGGTCGTTGCCCCCGGCGCGGCGACGGTATCGCCGCCGATCAGCGTCACGCCGAAGCGCTGCTGATCGTCGGCGAGGCCCGACGCGAAGGCCGCCACCCATTTTTCGTCGCGGCCCCGGCCCAGCGCCAGCGCCAGCGTGTAGGCGCGGGGCTGGGCTCCCATGGCGGCGAGATCGGAGAGATTGACCCTGAGGGCCTTCCTGGCGATTTGGTCCGGCGGGTCATCGGGAAGGAAGTGGACACCCTCGGCGATCGTGTCGGCCGTCACGACGAACGAATGCCCGTCCGCCGGTTGGATTACGGCGGCATCGTCACCCAGGCCCAGGGCCCCCGGTTCGCCGGCGGACAGGGGGGCGAAATAGCGGCGGATGAGGTCGAACTCGCCCGGCGCGCCGTTCATGTCACTTTGCATCCATCTCGGCGCCCCGCAGCACGCGCGCAAGCCGGTCGAGCACGCCGTTGACCAGCGCGGGCTCTCCCTCGCTGAAAAACGCGTGGGCCATGTTGAGGTATTCGTTAACCACGACTTTTGCCGGGACATCCGGCATTTCGAAGAGCTCGAACGCCGCCGCGCGGAGGAGGTTGCGGAGCAAAACGTCAAGGTTGTCGGGCGTCCGCCCTCCATCCAACGAGCCTGCAATCATCTCGTCGAGTTTCGCCGCATCGCCCGAGACGCCGCGGACGATTTTCTTGAACTTCGGTTTGTCCGGCCGGGCATTGGCGCCGGCTTCGGGGATTTCGGTCCATCGATTGCTCACCACGTCGAGGACCACGTCGTCGAGTTTGGCGTGCGAGATTTCCATCTCGTAAAGGGCCTGAACGGCGGCCAGGCGGGCGGCCTGGGTTGCCCCGGTACCTTGTCCGGCCTTGTCGCGGGGGGGTGCGGATGCGGTCATTTGACGGTCCGGCCTGTTGCCTTACGGGCCGGCCGGCGGATGGGTGCGTTTGATTTCGGCCATCCGGAGGCACGCGGCGGCGGCCCGGCCGCCGATATCCCGCTGGCCGGGATCGGCGCGTGCCCACGCCTGGTCCCGGTTTTCGCAGGTCAGGATGCCGAACCCATGGGCAACCCGTTCCAGCGTGCTGAAATCCATCAACGCGCGGCTCACCTCCCGGCAGATATGATCGTAGTGATCCGTCTCGCCCCGGATGACGCAGCCGAGAGAGAGAAATCCCAGATAATCCGGATCGGCGTCGTGGGCTATCCGCATGGCGGCGGGGATTTCGAAAACCCCGGGAACGTCGATCCGTTCCGACGCGATCCCGGCCTTGCCGAATTCGGCCTCCGCGCCGGCGGTCAGCGCATCGGCGATATCGGCGTAGAAGCGCGCCTCGACGATCAGAACCCGGCCGGCCTCAGCTGCCATAAAAATCTTCCCCGACCGGGATACCCTCGTTGATGCTGATTTTCAGCGGTTTCCGGCCGACCACCGTCAAACCGAAGCCATCCAACCCGACGATGGTTCTCTGGGAGTTGGACAGCAGCACCATTTCCCTGACGCCCAAATCCAGGAGGATCTGCGCGCCGATGCCGTAGTCGCGCAACGTCGGTGACGAGGGCGATTGAGTCTCCAGGGTGGTGCGTATGCGGTCCGAAAGGACGGTATTGCTGGCATTCCGGATCATCACGATGACCCCCCGCCCCTCCGCCTCGATCATCTCCATGGCGAGGTGGAGCTCCAGGGTCTTCTCGGCGCTGAAAATGTCATCGAACACGTTGAAGGCATGCATCCGGACCATAACCGGGCCGGGCGTCGACGGGTCGCCCTTGACCAGCGCCAGCTGCTCCACGTCGTTGGCGGTATCCCGGTAGACGATGGTGCGGAATTCGTGGCCGGAGATCGTCTTCAGCGGCGCCTCGATACCCGGCTTGACGATGCGGTCGTGCTTCAGCCGGTACGCGATGAGGTCGGCGATGGTGGCGATCTTGAGGCCGTGGCGCTGGGCGAACGGCACCAAATCGGGCATCCGCGCCATGTTGCCGTCTTCCTTCATGATCTCGCAAACCACCCCCGACGGCGTCAGTCCGGCGAGGCGCGCGAGATCGACGGCTGCCTCCGTATGACCGGCGCGCGCCAGAACGCCGCCGTCACGCGCCATGAGCGGGAAGATGTGCCCGGGGCTGACGATGTCGTCTTTCCCTTTCGCCGAGTCGATGGCCGTGGCGATGGTCCGGGCCCGGTCCGGCGCCGAAATGCCGGTGCTGATCCCGTCCCGGGCCTCGATGGATACCGTGAATGCCGTCTGATGCCGGGACAGATTGTCGCTGGTCATCAACGGCAGACCCAGGTCCCGCACCCGATCGGCCGTCATGGCGAGACAGATCAGCCCCCGGCCGTGGGTCGCCATGAAGTTGATCGCGTCGGGCGTCGCCATTTGCGCCGGGACTATGAGATCGCCTTCGTTCTCCCGCTCCTCGTCATCGGTCAGGATGAACATCTTGCCGTTGCGGGCGTCCTCGATGATCTCCTCGATCGAAGACAGGTATTCGGTGTCGGACACGGGGCTATTCCTTTCCCAGGAGGCGCGCAACATAGCGTGCCAGAAGGTCGATTTCCAGGTTCACGAGATCGCCTTCCTTGCGGGTCCCGAAGGTGGTTGCGGACAGGGTGTGGGGGATGATGTTGACCTCGAACCAATCGTCGCCGACGTCGTTGACGGTCAATGAAACCCCGTCGACGGTGACCGAGCCCTTTTGCGCAACGTAGTGCTTCAGGCCGTCCGGCACCCGAATACGAAAACAGGCCGAATCGGAGACCGGCGCGACCGAGAGAATCTCACCGACCCCGTCCACGTGGCCAAGCACCATATGGCCGCCCAGTTCGTCCTCGGCCCGCAATGGCCGTTCGAAGTTGACCGGCGTCCCCTCGGTCCAGCGGCCGAGCGTGGTAACCCGGAGCGTCTCGCCCGATACGGTCGCGGCAAACCAGCCCTCGCCCTTTTCGGTTACCGTCAGGCACGCGCCGGAGCAGGCGATGGAGGCGCCGATCCCGACGGCGGCCATGTCGTAGCCGGTTTCGAACTCGAACCGGGCGTCTTCCCCAGCCTCCACGGAACGCACTCTGCCAAGATCGGTCACGATGCCGGTAAACATGCTGCCATCCTAGTTGGTTGCCGCGCCGCCGGCCGGCGCGGCATAGGTTTCCTTGACGTCCTTCCCGACGGCCTCGACGCCGATCAGCTCGAAGCCAGACGCGCGGGTCATTTCCTCCAGCCCGAGGGGCCCATACTGGGCCAATGCATCTCCGCCCATTGCCGTCGGGCCGCGAAACACAACCAGACGGTCGGCGAGACCGGCCTTGAGAAACGACGCCGCGATGCCGGCGCCGCCCTCGATCAACACCCGGGTTAGTCCGCGTGCGGCGAGAGCCTCGGCGGCGGACCCGGGATCGACCCCCGGGCCGGAACCGGGCCGGGGCGCCTGTATCACCTTAGTCCCGCGTTCCTCATACGGCGTCAGTTCCGCCTCGGATTTGCCGTCCGCCGTAATGATCCACAGCGGTACTTCCGGCGCGCCCTGAACCAGATTGCAGTCGAGCGGTGTCCGCAGGTTCGAATCGAGGACGATGCGCGCCTGGCGTCCGGCCTGCACGCCGGGCAGCCGGCAGGTCAATTGGGGATCGTCGGCGAGCACCGTCCCGATGCCCACCAGCGTCGCGTCGTGGTCAAGCCGCATCTGGTGTGCGGCGGCGCGCGAATCCTCGCCGGTGATCCACTTGCTTTCCCCCGACGCCAGAGCGATCCGTCCGTCGATGCTGGTTGCGGATTTGAGCGTGAACAATGGCCGCGATTGCGTCCGGGCAAGCAGGTAGCCGGCATTCAGTTCGGCCGCCATTTGCCCGCAGCACCCCTGCTCGACCGATATGCCTGCCTCGCGCAGGCGTTCAAGACCGCCGCCGTCAACCCGGGCATCCGGGTCGCGGATTGCCGATACGACGCGGGAGACGCCGGCATCGATCAGCGCCTCCGCACAGGGAGGCGTCTCGCCGTGATGCGCACAGGGTTCCAGCGTCACGTAGGCCGTCGCGCCTTTGGCGGCGGGCCCGGCGCGCCGCAGCGCCTCGGTTTCCGCGTGCGGCCGGCCGCCCGGCTGGGTCCAGCCGCGGCCGGCGACCAAACCGTCCTTGACGATGACGCACCCGACGGCGGGATTGGGCCAGACGTTGCCCAGCCCCCGCCGGGCCAGCGAAAGAGCGGCCCGCATGTGCGAAACGTCGTGGGAGGTAAAGGCGCGATTTCCCGGTTTATTCGTCGCCCAATGTTCCGACGAAATCCTCGAAATCCTTTGCTTCGCGGAAGTTCCGATAGACCGAGGCGAACCTGACATAGGCCACCTTATCCAGGTCGGCGAGAACGTCCATGACGATCTCGCCGATGACCTTGGACGGCACTTCGGTCTCTCCCAGGCTTTCCAGCCGCCGCTGGATGGAATTGACGATGCGTTCAATCTGATCCTCGCCGACAGGGCGTTTTTGCAGCGCGACCCGCAGGGACCGGGTGATCTTCTCGCGGTCGAAGAGTTCTTTTTTGCCGTCCTTTTTGACCACGCTGATCTCGCGCAGCTGAACGCGCTCCATTGTCGTCCACCGGGCGCCGCATTCGGGGCACGACCGTCTCCGGCGAATTACCGAATTGTCCTCGGTGGGACGGGAGTCCTTCACCTGTGTGTCGTTGTGACCGCAAAATGGGCAACGCATGATTTAAAACCCCCTGAAGGCCTAAGCGCTAACGGTTAGAAGCCCGGATAAATCGGGAAGCGGGCGCACAGTTCGGAAACCTCGGCCCGGACCCGCTTCTCGACGGCTTCATTTCCTTCGGGTCCGTTCCCGGCAAGCCCGTCGAGAACCTCGGCGATGAGTTCACCGACCTGGCGAAATTCAGCGGGACCGAACCCGCGGGTTGTTCCGGCCGGTGTCCCCAGCCGAATGCCGGAGGTGACCATCGGCTTCTCCGGGTCGAAGGGAATGGCGTTTTTGTTGCAGGTAATCCCTGCCCGTTCGAGACTGTCTTCGGTGACGTCGCCGGTCAGCCCCTTGGGCCGCAAATCCACCAGCATCAGGTGGGTATCCGTGCCGCCGGAGACGATGTCGCATCCCCGCTCGGACAGGACGGACGCCAGTGTCTTGGCGTTCTCGACAACGGCCTGGGCGTAGCTCTTGAAGTCGGGACGCAGGGCCTCGCCAAGGGCGACGGCCTTGGCCGCGATCACATGCATCAGCGGCCCGCCCTGCAGGCCCGGGAAGATAGCCGAGTTGACCTTTTTGATGATGTCGGCGTCGTTGGTCAGGATCATGCCGCCGCGAGGCCCCCGCAGCGTCTTATGGGTGGTCGTGGTGGCGATATGGGCGTGGGGAAACGGGCTCGGATGAACCCCTGCCGCGACCAGGCCGGCAAAATGCGCCATGTCGACCATCAATAGGGCGCCGGCCTCATCGGCGATCGCCCGAAAGCGCTCGAAATCAATGACCCGCGGATAGGCCGAGCCGCCGGCCATGATGATCTTCGGCCGGTGCTCCCTGGCCAATTCCTCGACCTCGCCGAAATCGATCAAGGCGTCCTGCTTTCTGACGCCGTACTGGACGGCATTGAACCACTTGCCCGACAGATTGGGTTTTGCGCCATGGGTCAGATGCCCGCCCGCCGCCAGTGACATACCGAGGATCGTATCGCCGGGCCGCATGAGCGCCAGCATCACACCTTGATTGGCCTGGCTGCCCGAGTGCGGCTGGACGTTGGCAAACTCGCAGCCGAACAATTTTGCGGCGCGCCCGATGGCGATTTTCTCGGCGACATCCACATGCTCGCAGCCGCCGTAGTAGCGGCGGCCGGGGTAGCCTTCGGCATACTTGTTCGTCAGAACCGATCCTTGGGCCTCCAGAACCGCGCGGGAGACGATGTTTTCGGACGCGATCAACTCTATCCGGTCCTGTTGGCGCGCAAGCTCCGACCGAACCGCGTCGAATACATCCGGATCGCTGTCACCGATCCCCTCCCCGAAAAACGCCGTCATGCGGGAGGCGGCCGAATTGGCGCTAGCTACGGTCATCCAGTGAAATCCTTCCACGGCTATTCGGCGATGAGTCCTGTGGATACAGGTCCAAAATGGCGACATGCAATACCATATATCGGAAGGCCTTGCCAACCGGACACCAGGGGTCGCGGGGAAACCAATATTTGGCCAATTGGAGCAATATTTGAAATTTCGAACGGAATGGCGCGCCGGAGTTGGCGAGGGATACTAAAGACCAACCGGCGGGAACCAAAAGACAGGCAATTGGATAAGGCGATTGCCGATGGAGCATGACCAGCCACCTGCTAGCGATTATTGTATTCTATTTCACTAATACACCGTGGTTTTGGTTGTTTCGTGACCGAACTGCCGCTAACGTCGTCGGGAACATCTAGATAAATTACCCTGGAGCGGAAACGATGAGCGACAGTGACTCGCGGAACGTCGACCGCGGCGAAATTCTGCGGATGGCGGTTGAAGTGGTCTCGTCCTACGTCGGCCGCAATCAGATCGCCGGGGACCAAATTCCCGAACTCATCAACACGGTTTACCGTTCGATGGCGGGTCTGGCCAACTCGGACGGTCACGAGGACCGGGAAGTCTCCAAGCCCGCGGTCGCCATACGGCGCTCGGTCACGCCCGACTACCTCATATGCCTGGAAGACGGCAAAAAGCTGAAGATGCTCAAACGGCACCTCCGGACGACCTACGGAATGACCCCCGAGGAATATCGGGCCAAATGGAAGCTGCCGCACGACTACCCGATGGTCGCGCCCAACTATGCCAAGCAGCGTTCGGAGTTTGCCAAGAACATCGGTCTCGGCCGAAAATCAGGCCGCCCCAAATCCCGCAAAAGCGCCTAGAGCGGACCCGTGCTAAGGTGATGGTCCGGTTGTCGAGCTAATTGCCGCGGGGCGTATATTCGTGAGTATCGAGGTTCGCGACATCACCAAGACCTTCGGCGGCCTCACCGCGCTTCGCGACTGCTCCCTTACCGTCGAACCCGGGACGATCACCGGCCTGATCGGACCCAACGGCGCCGGCAAGACCACGCTGTTCAACATCGTCGCGGGCGCGTTCAAACCGGACTCCGGACAAATATTGTTCGAGGGGACCGATATCACGGGCCTCGGGACCCACCGGCTGTTCCGCCGGGGGATCGTCCGCACGTTTCAGGTTCCCAAGGAATTTTCGCGAATGACCGTCCGGGAGAACCTGATGCTGGTTCCGCCCGGTCAGACGGGCGAGAGCCTCGCGGCCGCCTGGTTCAGCCGGCGCGCGGTGCGGCGCCAGGAAGAGGAAATCGCCGCCAAGGTCGAGGATGTCCTGGCGTTTCTCAATTTGGGCCATGTCGGATCGGAACTCGCGGGCGGTCTTTCCGGCGGCCAGAAAAAACTGCTGGAGCTCGGCCGCACGATGATGACCGACGCCACAATGGTGCTTCTCGACGAGCCCGGCGCCGGGGTCAACCGCTCGCTGCTGGCGCACCTGGTCGAGGCCATCGAACGTCTGAAGGAGGAGCGCGGCTACACCTTCTGCATCATCGAGCACGACATGGATCTGGTCGAGCGCCTCTGCTATCCGGTTATCGCCATGGTCCGGGGCGAGATCCTGGCGTCCGGCGCCATGGAGGACATCCGTTCCAATCAAACGGTGGTCGAAGCCTATTTCGGAAACGCGAAAGCGG
Source organism: Rhodospirillales bacterium (assembly GCA_022822205.1). Classification (GTDB taxonomy): domain Bacteria; phylum Pseudomonadota; class Alphaproteobacteria; order Rhodospirillales; family UBA2165; genus JAJDXO01. The sequence continues at coordinate 35,104 of JAJECC010000062.1, forward strand.
GCGGCCGATGACGGCGGTCCTGGAGGTTGACGATGTCCGCGGCGGCTATGGCGGCGCCGACATTCTCAACGGAACCGATCTCAGGCTCGGCGAAGGGGAAATCGTCGTCATCATCGGGCCGAACGGGGCCGGTAAATCCACCCTCATGAAGGCCGTCTTCGGGCTGGCCACGATCCGGTCCGGCAGCGTCTCTTTTTTCGGCCGGACCATCACCGGCATGAGGGCGGACCAGGTCGCCAAACTGGGAATGAGTTACGTGCCCCAGGAGCGCAACGTCTTTGCCTCCCTGACGGTGAACGAGAACCTGGAGATGGGCGCTTATCTCCGGGACGATGATTTCGGACCTCAGATCGAACGGATCTACGAGCTTTTTCCGCCCCTCAACGAACGCCGCCGGCAACAGGCCGGCACGCTGTCCGGCGGCGAACGGCAGATGCTCGCCATGGGCCGGGCGCTGATGCTCGATCCGAAACTCCTGCTGTTGGACGAACCGACGGCGGCGCTGTCGCCCCGCTACGCCGCCGAGACCTTTGAGCGGATCAGGGAAATCAACGCCCTCGGCATCACAATTCTGATGGTCGAGCAGAACGCCCGTCAGGCGTTGGAGCATGCCGACCGCGGTGTCGTGTTGGTGATGGGCGAAAACCGGTTCGAGGCGCCGGGACCGGAACTTCTGGCCAACCGGGAGGTGGCCGAAATGTATTTGGGGGGATGAGCGAAATTGACCGATCTCCTTCAGCTCCTGGTCTTTGGGATCGTGTTCGGCAGTATCCTGACCCTCGGCGCCATCGGCGTGTCGCTGATCTTCGGGATTCTCCGGTTCGCTCATTTCGCGCATGGCGACATGATGACGGTCGGCGCCTACTTCGCCTTGATTTTCGTCGCGCAGATCGGCTGGCCCATCTACCTGGCGCTGCCGGCGGCGATGATCGGCGCGGCGCTCCTCGCCATCCTGATCGACCAATCGGTCTACCGGAGGTTACGGCGCACCGCGCCGGTGATCCTGCTGATTTCGTCCTTCGGCATGGCGCTGCTGCTCCGGGCCGCGGTGCAGCTCATCTGGGGCACGGACAACCAAGTCTATCAGCCGGGCATCAACGTGCCCTATGTGGTCTTCGATATCCGCATCAAGCCGGACCATCTGGTGATCGTCGGCGCCTCCGTCATCCTGGTGTTCGCGTTTCATCTGTTCCTCAAGATGACGCGCATGGGCAAGGCCATGCGGGCCATGAGCGACAACGTCGATCTCGCACGGGTCAGCGGCATCGACAGCGAGCGGGTGGTGATCTGGACCTGGGTCATCGGCGGCGCGCTGGCCGCCGCGGCGGGCGTCTTGCTGGCGCTCGATACGCGGCTCAATCCGCAGCTTGGCTGGAACGTCCTGCTCCCCGTCTTCGCGGCGACCATCGTCGGCGGCATCGGCCGGGTCTACGGCGCCATCGCCGGCGGCATGTTCATCGGCATCGCGACCGAACTCTCCACGGCGGTCATCCTGCCGGCCTACAAGCCGGCGGTGGCGTTCACCCTGATGGTGCTGGTGCTGATCCTGCGGCCCCGGGGATTGGTGCGGGGCATGAACTGATGGAGCTCGGCGGCGTCATCGAGTACGGCTTGTTTTTCCTGAGTTTCGTCGGGATCTACGCCCTTCTCAGCCTCGGGCTCAACCTGCAATGGGGCCTGACGGGCCAGTTCAATATCGGCATCGCCGGCTTTTTCGCCGTCGGCGCCTATACCAGCGCCATCGTGACCACGGCGCCGAGCCCCCATCATCTCGGCGGCTTCGGTGCGCCCCTGGCCGTCGGCCTCGTCCTTGCCATGGTGCTGGCCGGGTTGGTCGCCGTGCTGGTGGGCCTGCTGACGGTCCGCCTCAGAACCGACTATTTGGCCATCGCCACCATCGGCATCGCCGAAATCATTCGCCTGGTGCTGAAAAACGAGGAATGGCTGACCAACGGGGTCCGGGGCATACCCGGAATCCCCCGCCCCTTCGCCGAGACCCCCGGGGCGGGAACCCTCGGGCAGAGCGATGGGGTGTTCCTGCTGGTCGTCGTGGCGCTGATCCTGATCGTCTACTTGGCACTCGAGGCGGCGCGGCGCTCGCCTTGGGGGCGGGTGCTGCGGGCCATCCGCGAGAACGAGGACGGCGTCCGCGCGGCGGGCAAAGACATCGAGCGGTTCCGCCTCGAAGCGTTCGTCGTCGGTTCCATGATCATGGGCCTGGGCGGCGCCCTTTTCGCGCACTTCGTCGGCTTCATCAGTCCCGAGGCCTTCACCCCGGAGTTCGCGACCTTCCTCGTCTGGGTAATGCTGATCGCCGGGGGCAGCGGCAACAACAAGGGCGCGGTCCTCGGGGCATTGATCATCTGGCTGGTCTGGACCGGCACCGAGTTCCTCACCAGCATGGCGCCGCCCGAATACGTGACCCAGGCCGGCGCCCTCAGGCTCCTGATGATCGGGATATTGGTGCAGGTAATCCTGCTGGTCCGGCCGGACGGCCTGTTGCCCGAAGAGACCGCCGAGCGCAAATAGAAAAGCGGCCCGCCGAAGCGGACCGCTTTCATTATTCACACGTCAGGGATTATTTGGGCTCGAACACCCTCTTCGTGACGATCTTGCCGCCTTCCACTTCCCAGTGGCCGTAGGTGCCCGCGACGTCGCCGTTCTTGTCGAAGTTCTGGGGCCCCGAGGCGCCGACATAGTCGATATCCTGGCCCGCCTTGATGGCCTTCACCGCCTCGGCGAACTGACCCGGGCCCACCTGCTTGCCGGGCGGGTTGGCGACCGAGCGCAGCGCATCGCGGATCGCCTTGGGATCGTTCTTGCCCGCCTTGACGGCCGCGAGACCGGCAAGAATCGTGGCGTCATATGCGCTGTCGATGAACGGCCGCGGCGGCAGTTCTCCGTACTTCTTCTCATACATTTTCCGGAAGTCGTCCTGGGCCGCGCTCTTGGATTCCGGCGCCGTGGCGTAGGTGCCGTTCAGGAACTTGGCGCCGATGGCCTCGATCAGCTTTTCGTGCTTCATCCCGTCGGTGAAGACGAACTTGTCGAAGAAGCCGCCTTCGAGGCTCTGCTTGAGGATCGAAATGCCGTCCTCGGGATAGGCGATCAGCAGCAGGCGCTCCGGCTTGCCCTTCGCCGCTTTCTGAAGTTCGCCCCGGTAGGATGCCTGTTTTTCCTCATAGGCGATGGAGGCGGCAACCTTGCCCTTGAAGTTCTTCGCGAACGTCTCGGCCAGGCCTTTGCCGTAGTCGTTGTTGACGTAGATGATGCTGACCGTTTTCAAGTTCTTCTCGGCCGCCACCTGGGCCAGCGCGAGACCCTGCACGGCGTCCGTCGGAACGGTCCGGAACAGGAAGTCATTGTCGGCCAGGCCGGTGATGACCGGCGAGGTCGAGGCGCTCGAAATTTGCGGCACGCCCGACTTGCTGGTGACCGAACTGGAGATCGGAATGGTGACGCCGCTGGACAATGCGCCGATGACCGCTTGGACCTTTTCCACGGACACCAATCGCTTGGCCGCGTCGACGCCGGCCTGCGGCGAGGTCTGGGTATCGCCGACGCTGAGCGCCACCTTGCCGCCATTGACGCCGCCCGCGGCATTCATTTCGTCAACGGCCAGTTTGACGCCGTTGAGCGAGGCTCCGCCATAGGCCTGCAGGCCGCCGGTCATGGGCATGAGCGCGCCCAGTTTCAGGCCCTCGGCTTGAGCCTGGGTTGCCGGTCCGGCAGCCACCGCAACGGCAACCAACGCGATACCGGCCATGCGTGAGATTTGAACCATGTTCCCTCCTAACGATTCATGGGTCATGACGGAGAAACTCTACTCGGGGCGTCGACCGGGTGCAACGCCCAACCGGCGGCCGATGGTCCCATCCGATGCCTGCGACAGTGGTGTCTTGACACATGATGAACCGGCGTGGTCATTGGCGGGTCACCGGGTAGCAGATAATTCTACCGTTCGCCGGCGCGGGGTAAATCCGCGTCATTGACGATCAAGGAAGAGGACCAGAGAAAAAATGACCGCAGATACCACCAATCCAGAAACCATCGTCCTGCACGGCGGATACCGAAATGATCCGGTGACCGGCGCGGTCGCGGTGCCGATCTATCAGACCACCTCGTACCAGTTCAATGACGCCCAGCACGCGGAGAACCTGTTCGCGCTGAAGGAGCTCGGGAACATCTACACCCGAATCATGAACCCGACGGCCGATGTGCTGGAGCAGCGCCTCGCCGCGCTCGAAGGCGGCGTTGCGGCGCTTGCCCTGGGTTCGGGCCAGGCGGCGTCCATGTACGCGGTCATGAACCTATGCCGCTCCGGCGACAACTTCGTCAGTTCCACGGACCTGTATGGGGGCACCTGGAACCTGTTCGCCAATACCCTCAAGGATTTCGGCGTCGAGGCCCGCTTCGTCGACCCCGCCGATCCGGAGAATTTCGCCAAGGCGACGGACGACAGGACCCGGTGCTATTACGCCGAGACGCTGCCCAATCCGAAGCTCAACGTCTTCCCCATCAAGGAAGTGGCCGACATCGGCCGCGGGCTCGGCGTTCCGCTGATTATGGACAATACGGCCTGCCCCATCATCTGCCGTCCCTTCGATCACGGCGCCGCGGTGGTGATGTACTCGACCACCAAATATCTCGGCGGTCACGGGACGTCCATCGGCGGGATGCTCGTCGATGGCGGCAACTTCGACTGGGAGGCCCACAAGGAGCGCTTCCCCACCCTCAACGAACCGGATCCGAGCTATCACGGCGCGGTCTGGACGGAGGCGGTCAAGCCGCTCGGGCCGATTGCCTTTATTCTGCGTGCGCGGGTCGTCCTGCTGCGCGACGTCGGCGCGGCGCCCAGTCCGTTCAACTCCTTCCAGACCATTCAGGGGCTGGAGACGCTGCCGCTCAGGATGCGCGCCCATTGCGAGAACGCGGTCAAGGTCGCCGATTACCTGGCCGGACACGACAAGGTTCAGACGGTGATCTATCCGAACCAGCAGGACGGTGAAATGCGCCGCCGCGCGGATGCCTACATGAATGGCGGCTATGGCGCGCTGGTCGGGTTCGAACTCGCCGGCGGCAAGGAGGCCGGGGCCGCGTTCATCAATTCCCTGAACATGTTCTACCATGTGGCCAATATCGGGGATGCGCGTTCCCTCGCCATCCATCCCGCGACCACCACCCACTCGCAGCTCAGCGCCGAGGAGCAGGAGCAGACCGGCGTGACGCCCGGCTATGTGCGCTTGTCGATCGGCATCGAGCACATCGACGACATCATCGCCGATCTCGACCAGGCGCTGGCGGCAACCTGAGCCGGCCTCGTCCGATGATCGTTCCCGGCAGTTTTCCGACCACCCGGCTCCGCCGCAACCGGCGCGACGACTGGAATCGCCGCCTGGTCGCCGAGAGCCGGCTGGGGCCCGAGGACCTCATACTGCCGGTATTCGTCGTCGAGGGCGAGAACAAGCGCGAGCCCGTCGCCTCCATGCCGGGGATCGACCGGTTGTCCTGCGATCTGCTGGCGGACGCCGTCGGCGAAGCATTGGATCTTCGGATCCCGGCGATCGCCATATTCCCCGAGGTGGACCCGGCGCTGAAGACGCCGGACGCGGCCGAGGCGGTCAACCCGGAGAACCTGGTCTGCCGGGCCATCCGGGCGGTGAAGTCCCGGCACCCGGACATGGGCGTCGTTTGCGACGCGGCCCTTGATCCGTTCAACAGCGATGGTCACGACGGCATCGTCCGCGACGGGGAAATCCTCAATGACGAATCCGTCGAGGTGCTTTGCCGTCAGTCCGTTATCCAGGCCGACGCCGGCTGCGAGGTGATCGCGCCGTCGGACATGATGGACGGCCGTGTGGGCGCCATCCGCAAGGCCCTTGACGACGCCGGGCATGAAAGCGTGCGGATCATGTCCTATGCGGCGAAATACGCCTCGGCGTTCTACGGGCCGTTCCGCGACGCCATCGGGTCCAAGGCGGCCCTGAAAGGCGACAAGAAGACCTACCAGATGGACCCGGCCAATTCCGACGAGGCTATTCGAGAGGTTGCCCTGGATTTGGCCGAGGGGGCCGACATGGTCATGGTCAAGCCCGGGCTGCCCTATCTGGATATCGTCAGACGGGTGAAAACCGAGTTCGGCGTCCCGACCTTTGCCTATCAGGTGTCGGGCGAATACGCGATGTTGAAGGGCGCGGTTCGGAACGGCTGGCTGGACAACGACAAGGTGGTGCTGGAAAGCCTGATGGCATTCAAGCGCGCCGGCGCCGACGGCGTCCTCACCTACCTGGCGGTCGAGGCGGCGAAGCTTCTGAAATCCGGTTAGGTCCCGGCCTTGGCGTTCATCGTCGTCCTCCATGGTGATTTTGGCTGCGCATGAAACGAGTTCTGAAATATGCGGCTTACCTGCTAGGGCTTTTGGCGGTGGCCGGCGCCGGCGGCATCCTGTGGCTGCGTACCTCCCTTCCCCCGGCGGAGCGCGAGGTCTCCGATCCGCTGCTTGAGGGAACGGTCGAGGTGTTGTTCGACGAAAGGGAAGTCCCCTACATCTTCGCGGAAAACCGGCGTGACGCCGCGTTCGCCCTGGGCTTCGCCCACGCGGAGAACCGGCTTTGGCAGATGGAGTCTCAACGCCGGTTGGCGGCGGGAAGGCTCTCGGAATTCATGGGCTCCCGCACGGTTGGCGTCGACCGTTTCATGCGGACTCTGGGTCTTTATCGGTCCGCCGAGGCGTCTTTCGCCGGCCTCGAACCCGAAACCAAGGCCGTATTGGAAGCCTACGCCGCGGGCGTGAACCGTTGGCTCGAAACCCGCTCGGGCGCCCTCCCTCCCGAGTTCGTGGCCTTGCGTCACGAGCCCGAGAGTTGGCGGCCCGCGGACTCGCTGGTATGGGGCAAACTGATGGCCCTCAGGCTCAGCGGCAACTTCCAGGACGAACTAAACCGGCTGCGGGCGATGAATGCCGGCCATGATCTGGAGCGCCTGAAGGAATTATGGCCGGCCTATCCGGGCGACGGGCCGGTCACCGGCGGGGAACGGCGGGCGGCGGCGGACCCCGATTACCTCGGCCGGCTGATGGCATCGACGGCCGAAGCCGTGCCGCGTTTCCGGGGCGCCTCGAATTCCTGGGCGATCGGCGGCGCCCGGACCCAAAGCGGCAAGCCGCTGCTGGCGAACGATCCCCACCTCGGGTTCGGCGCGCCGATTTTGTGGTATCTCGCCAAGATCGTCACGCCTGAAGGGACATTGACCGGGGCGACGGTTCCGGGCGTGCCGCTGCACGTGTTGGGTCATACGGACGGTCTCGCCTGGGGCATGACGACGACCCAGACCGATCTCCAGGACCTTTACGTGGAGACCCTCGATCCCGGGCGGCCCGGTCATTATCTCACCCCGGACGGCCCTCGTCCGTTCGAAACCCGGGTCGAAACATTGGACGTGCGCGGCGGCGAGCCCGTGACGTTCGCGGTTCGCTCGACCCATCGCGGGCCGGTCATCTCGGATCTGGAGCCCGGCGGAAATCCGACCGTCTCCCTGCAGGCGGTGTTCCTGCGCGGGGCCGATACGACGGCTCAGTCCGTTCTCAAGCTCAATCGCGCACGGAATGCGGCGGAACTGCGGACCGCCCTCAGGGATTTCAAGGCGCCTCAGCAGAACGTCGTTTACGCCGACACCGACGGCGTATTCGGTTTCATTTCACCCGGCGCCGTGCCGATCCGCAAATCCGGGCGCGGATTCGTCCCCGGAGACGGCGCCTCCGGCGAGGCGGACTGGACAGGCGTCATTCCGTTCGACGAACTGCCCCAGTCCGAAAACCCCGCCGAGGGGTTCGTCGCCAACGCCAACAACAAGGTGACGCCGGCGGGCTACCCCTACTTCGTGACGGTGGACTGGACGGCGCCCTACCGGGCCCGGCGAATTGTCGAGACCCTGAGGACCCTCGAAGACGCCACCGCCGAGAAGATGACCGGCCTGCAGATGGATTCGGTCTCCCTGGCCGCCCGGGACCTCCTTCCCTTGATGCTTGATTTTCAAACCCGGGATGCCGGGCTCCAAAAGGCGATGGACCTGTTGCGCCGGTGGGACGGCGGCATGAACGTCGATCGTCCCGAACCGCTGATTTTCGATCGCTGGCTCCGGTCATTGAACCGGGAACTGTATGCCGACGACTTCGGCGGCGCATTCGGCGAGTTCTGGCGAGCGCGGGCGGTGTTCATCCGGAATGTTCTGTCGGGCGTATCGCCCTCGTGGTGCGACGATGTCGCGACCCGGGCGGTGGAAACCTGCGCCGCGGCCCTGGAGGCCTCGCTCAAGGCGACGCTGGCGGAGCTTTCCGAGGCCACGGGCGCCTCGAATCCGGCGCGCTGGCGTTGGGGCGATCACCACGTCGCCCGGTTCCGCCATCAGTTTTTCCGGCATGTGCCGGTCGTCCGCATGCTCACCGACCTCAGCGTCCCGACCTCCGGGGGAAACTTCACGGTCAACCGGGGGACCACCCGGATGCGCAATCCCCGCGCGCCGCACGACCATATTCACGGCGCGGGATATCGCGGCGTCTATGATCTCGCCGATCTCTCCCGGTCCCGGTTCGTCATCGCCACGGGGCAGTCGGGAAACCCGTTCTCTCCGCACTATCGCGATTTTCTGCCGCTATGGGCGTCCGGCGGGCATGTGACGCTCGACAGGACCAAACGGCAACTGGAACAATCGGCGGCCCGCCGCCATACTTTCCGGCCTCGGCGGTGATTGGAGGCAGGGAACGATGAGCGATGCGGACCGGAAGTCATTCGACACGCGGGTGATCCACGCCGGGCAAGCGCCGGATGCCGGGACCGGCTCGGTGGTGACCCCCATCTACGCCACCGCGACCTTTGCCCAGGAAAGCCCGGGCAGGACCAAGGGCTATGAATACGCCCGGAGCGCCAATCCGACCCGGGACGCCTACGAGGCCTGTATCGCCGATCTCGAAAGCGGCGCCCACGGCTTTGCCTTCGCGTCGGGGATGGCGGCAACCACGGCGGTCATCGATCTGCTCGATGCCGGCGATCGGGTTCTGGCGCTCCGGGACCTTTATGGCGGCACGACCCGCCTGTTCGAGCAGGTGCGCAAACGAACGGCGGGGCTGGTTTTCGATTACGCGGACTTCGGCGATGCCGGGGCGCTGGACGGCGCCATCCATCCGGACACCCGGCTGATCTGGCTGGAATCCCCCAGCAATCCGATGTTGAACCTCGTGGATCTGGCCGCCGTCGCATCGGTTGCGAGGCAACGGGGAATTTTGACGGTGGTCGACAATACCTTCGCCACGCCATGGATTCAGCGGCCCCTGGAACTGGGGATCGACATTGTCGTGCATTCGGCGACGAAGTATCTCAATGGCCATTCCGACGTGATCGGCGGCGCCGTCGTGGTCGGCGACGATGAACTCGCGGAGCGCCTGGGTTTTCTCCAGAACGCCACCGGCGGTATCGCCGGCCCGTTCGATTCCTTTCTTGTGCTCCGCGGATTGAAGACCCTGTCGGTCCGCATGGAACGCCATTGCGCCAACGCCCTGAAGATCGCCCGATGGCTGGAAGACCGTCCGGAATTCGGCCGCGTTCTCTATCCGGGCCTCGACTCTCATCCCGGCCACGGGATTTGCAGCACGCAGATGAACGGGCGCGGCGGCGGTATGGTGACCGCCGTATTGGACCGGGATTTGGCGGGCACGGTCCGGTTTCTGGAACGGTGCCGGGTATTTACCCTGGCCGAGAGCTTGGGCGGCGTGGAGAGTTTGATCGAGCATCCGGCGATCATGACCCACGCCTCGGTTCCCAAGGCGGTTCGCGAAGAGGTCGGAATCGCCGACGGACTCGTCAGGCTGTCCGTCGGTATCGAAGACGCCGATGATTTGATCGCCGATTTGCAAACGGCGTTGGAGTAAGCCCGCCGCCACCGCCGCCCGGGGGACCAGGCGGGCGCGACTGGCCTCTTGCCGCGGCCCGTCCAATAAGCCTAAGCTGGTCAAAGCCAAAACGGAAGCGGCGCGATGAAACACAACATAAACCGTCGGCCCACCGCCTTTTTCATTACCGCCCCCCTTCCCTGTCCCTATATTCCCGGCAACCTCGAACGGCGGATCGTGGCCGAGCTTTCGGGCACTACGGCGCCCACGCTTCACGACACGCTATCCCGGGTCGGGTTTCGCCGCAGCCACGGGCTGGTCTATGCCCCGGTCTGCTCCGGTTGCAATGCCTGTCTCGCCGTCCGAACCGTGGTTTCGGAGTTTGAACCGTCCACCTCGCAGCGCCGGGTATCCCGGGTGAACGAAGATTTGATCGAAGCGGCAAAGCCGGTCCGGGCGACCGCCGAGCAATTCGAATTGTTCGCCCGGTATCAGGATTCCCGCCACAACGGCGGAGACATGGCGACGATGGACTTTTACGATTACCAGGCCCTGATCGAGGAGACCCCGGTCGATTCCGAGTTGATCGAATACCGCACCCCGGACCGCCGGTTGATCGGGGCGTGTCTCGCGGACCGCATGGGCGACGGCCTCTCCGCGGTCTACAGCTATTTCGATCCGGGCGAGCCGCGCCGCAGTCTCGGAACCTACATGATACTGCGGCTCATCGAGCGGTCCCGGGAAGCCGGGCTTCCCTACGTTTATCTCGGCTATTGGATCGAGGACAGCCAGAAGATGTCCTACAAGGAACGTTTCAAACCGCTTGAATATTACGCGGGCGACGGCTGGCGTTCGCTTGAGGAGCGGCACGACTTTCCGGTTCACGAACATTTCTCATAGTTGCGCGCTACCGGAATGCGCATATACTTCAAGCAGCTACGAGGCTCACCAATCGATCAATTTCCAAGTAAGCGAAGGGAGACAATCGCATGAAACGCCGTGAATTTATGAAGGGCGCGGCCGTCGCCGGCGCCGGTGCCGCAGCCGCCGTATCGACGCTGCCGAAACCGGCGATCGCCCAGGGGAAGAAAGAGCTGAAAATGGTCACCACGTGGCCAAAGAATTTTCCCGGCCTGGGAACCGGTGCGGAGCGGCTGGCGCGCAACATCACCGCGATGAGCGGCGGCTCGCTTTCGGTAAAGGTGTTCGCCGCCGGCGAATTGGTGCCGCCGTTTGAATCCTTCGATGCCGTCTCCAGCGGTACCGCCGACATGTACCACGCCGCCGACTATTACTGGCAGGGCAAGTCCAAGGCCTTCAACTTCTATGCGGCGGTTCCGTTCGGACTCACCGCGACCGAGCAGACCGCGTGGATCCACCATGGCGGCGGCCAGCAGTTATGGGATGAGTTGAGCAAGGGATTCGGCATCAAGCCCTTCATGGCCGGCAACACCGGAGTCCAGATGGGCGGCTGGTTCAACAAGGAAGTAAACTCGCTGGAGGATTACAAGGGCCTGAAGATTCGCATGCCGGGCCTGGGCGGCGAAGTCCTGCGCCGGATCGGGGCGGCGGCGGTTTCGCTGCCGGGCGGCGAAATCTTCCCGGCGTTGCAGTCGGGCGCCATCGACGCCACCGAATGGGTCGGTCCGTGGAACGATCTGGCCTTTGGTTTCTACAAGGTCACCAAGTTCTATTACTATCCGGGCTTCCATGAGCCGGGGACGACTTTGAGCTCGGGTGTCAATCTCAAGACATGGGAGGGCCTCAGCGCCGACCATAAGGCGATTATCACCGCGGCGATGGCGGCGGAGAACGACCTCAGCCTCTCCGAGTTCAATGCCCGCAACAACGGCGCGTTGAATACGCTGACCGGCAAGCACAAAGTCACCGTCAAGAAGTTCCCGGACCCGGTATTGAATGAAATCGGCAAGGCGTCGGGCGAGGTCGTCGGGGGTGTCCGCTCCGAGGGCGGCATCACGGCAAAGGTGCTCGACAGCTTCCTCGATTTCCGCAAACAGTCCATCGCCTGGTCCAAGCTCTCGGATCAGGCCTACTGGAACGCGCGGCTGCTGCCGTTCAAGTACGCAGGCTAACCGCCTGGACATGATGGCCCGCCCCGACGTGAGGCGGGCCATCGTTCTTTCGAAGGAGGCTGCCGTTTGACTTCCCTGCAGCGCCTCGCCCAAGGCATCGACAACCTCAATGACGTTGTCGGCAAGGCCGCGGCGTGGACCGCCTTGGCCATGGTGCTGATTCAGTTCATCGTGGTGGTCATGCGGTATGTGTTCGGCTTGGGCTCGATCATGATGCAGGAATCGGTCGTCTACCTGCACGCCTTCCTGTTCATGGTCGGGGCCGGGTACACGTTGCTTCATGGCGGCCATGTCCGGGTCGACGTCTTCTATCGGGACGTGTCCCAGTACTGGAAATCGTGGATCGATCTTGCCGGCGTCGTCGTGTTTCTCCTGCCGGTCTGCCTGCTGGTCTGGTGGTTTTCGTTCCCCTACGTCGAAAACTCCTGGAAGGTTTTCGAGGGGTCCAAGGAAACCAGCGGCATCCAGGGCGTCTTCCTTCTCAAGTCCGTCATTCTCGCATTCGCGGTTCTCGTGGCGATCCAGGGCGTGTCCATGGCGATTCGGTCGTTGCTCAGGCTTGCCGGGGTCGAAACACCGGATTCCGAAGCCGAAGACCGGCCCATCGCCTGAGGTCCGCCGGCGTGCCGTTTTCCGAAATCCTGACCATCATCATGTTCGTGGTGGTGTGCCTGTTCCTGATGGCCGGATTTCCGGTCGCATTCACGCTCGCCGGCACGGCGCTGATCTTTGCCGGGATCGGGTGGATTTTCGGGGTGTTCGATTTCTCCCTCTTCGGTGCGCTGCCGTCCAGGATTTTCGGCGGGGCGATGACCAACGAGTTGCTGATCGCGGTGCCGCTGTTCGTCTTCATGGGCGTGATGCTGGAGCGCTCCAAGGTGGCCGAGGAATTGCTGGATACCATGGGCCGGCTGTTCGGCAGCCTGCGCGGCGGTCTCGGCATTTCGGTGTCCGTGGTCGGCGCGCTGCTGGCCGCCTCCACCGGCATCGTCGGCGCGACGGTGGTGACCATGGGCCTGCTGTCCCTGCCGACCATGCTGCGGCGCAAATACGACACCTCCCTCGCCTGCGGCTCCATCGCCGCCGCCGGCACGCTGGGACAGATCATCCCGCCGTCCATCGTTCTCGTCCTGTTGGGCGACCAGATCTCGAATGCCTACGTGGACGCCCAGCGCACGGTCGGGAATTTTTCCCCCGAGCCGGTCTCGGTGGGCGATTTGTTCGCCGGCGCGTTGCTGCCCGGCCTCGCCCTGGTCGGGATGTACATTGTCTATCAGCTCATCGTCGCGTTTCTGAAACCGGATGCCTCCCCGGCGATCCCGAAGGAGGAGCTGGACGACGGCGTCCCGCTGTTCGGCCGGGTGATGCGCGCCCTGGTGCCGCCCCTGGTGCTGATCGTCGCGGTGCTGGGGTCGATCCTCGCCGGCGTCGCGACCCCGACCGAGGCGGCGGCGGTCGGCTCCGTGGGCGCCTTGCTGCTCGCGGCGGTTCGCATTTCCGATAGGAAGCCGACCCCCATCTACCTGGCGGGGATCGCTCTTATCGTCATGCTGTTTCTCACCAACACCATGGATCTCCGGGTGCTGCGGGACGAAATTCCCGCCGGCGACATGGCCGCCATCGCCGCCGCGGTGATCTGTTCGGCGGTTCTCGCCTGGGGGATGGGGGTGGCGCTCATCCGGGTGACCCAGGATGCGGTGCTGACCCAGGTGGTGCGCTCGACGCTCGAAGTGTCGGCCATGGTCTTCGTCATCCTCATCGGCGCGTCGGTGTTCTCGCTGGTCTTCCGCGGCCTCGGCGGCGACGACATGGTGCACGAATTTCTCACCAACCTGCCGGGCGGCATCTACGGCGCCATGATCGTGGTCATGCTGGTGATGTTCGTTCTCGGCTTCTTCCTCGACTTCATCGAGATCACCTTCGTCGTCGTGCCGATCGTCGCGCCGGTGCTGCTGCAGTCGGATATCAGTCCCGTCTGGCTCGGCGTGATGATGGCGATGAACCTGCAGACGTCGTTCCTGACGCCGCCCTTCGGCTTTGCCTTGTTCTATCTCAGGGGCGTCGCGCCGCCCGAGGTCAAGACGACCCACATCTACAAGGGCGTGCTGCCCTTCGTCGCGATCCAGTTGATCGGGCTCGCCGTTCTGGCCGCCTTCCCGGCGCTCGCGACGTGGCTGCCCAAGCTGGTTTTCGGTTAGGCCCGGGTTACTTCCCCGGACTACGCCCGAAATCTTGCGATCAGTTTCCACGCGCCCGGCAGCACCGCGGCGGCCAGCGCGATCTTGAACACCTCGCCCAGGAGGAACGGCATCACGCCGAAGGCCCAGGCTTTTTCGGAGCCGATCAGCACGGCGAGCCAAACATAGCCGGGCACGAAGATGATCACCGTGCCGATGACCATGGCCGCGAGGGTCATGGGGATCGAGCGGTCCCAGCCCTTTTCGCCGAGCCGGCCGGCGATCCCGGCGGCGAGTACGAAGCCCGCCAGATAGCCGCCCGTCGGGCCGGCCATGTAGGCGAGGCCGATGCCCTTCTCCGGCGTGCCCGCGAACACCGGCAGGCCGGCCGCGCCCTCGGCGAGGTAGAGAGCCACCGTGGCGCCGCCCAGCTTCCAGCCGTAGGCCATGCCGATGACCAGCACGGCGAAGGTCTGCATCGTCATGGGGACCGGATAGAACGGCACCTGGATCTTGGCCGAGACGGTCAGCAGCACGGTGCCCGCGATGGCGAGGATCGCCATGCGGAGCCAGCTGCCGGCGGCCCCCGGCCAGGCCGAGCCGATCAGGGTGGGATGAACCGTGTTGTCGTGGGTCGCCATTGTTTCCCCCAACTGTTTGGTGTTGAACCGGCTTCTAGTGATCGCGGCCGATCAAGTCAATGTTCGCGCCCATTTACCCGAACTTGTTGGAGCGCGGAAAGCCCTTCGGCGGCAGCCGCCCGGCCTGCGCGCGCTTGCCCCGCCAGGCCAGGAGATCGGTTTCGGTCCGCACCCCGGCGCCGGTGATCCAGGTGAGCCCGTCGGCGAGGGTGAAGGTCTTGATGTCCGACAAACCGCCGTCCTTGTAGCGCTGCAGGAAGACGCCCCGCCCCCGCGCCATCTCGGGCACGTCCGCCAGCGGGAACAGCAGCAGTCTCCGGTTCTCGCCGATCACCGCGACCGTGTCCCCCCCGACGATGCAGGCGCCCGCCCCCTCTTCGTCGCCGGAGACGTTGAGGATCTGCTTGCCGCCCCTGGTCGAGGCGACCACGTCGTCTTCGGAGACCACGAAACCCCGCCCGGTGGACGACGCCACCAGCAGCTTGGTTCCCGGCTTGTGGATGAACAGCGCGACCACGTCCTGATCGTTGCCGAGATCGATCATCAGCCGCACGGGCTCGCCGTAGCCCCGACCGCCCGGCAGCTTGTCGCAGGCGATGGTGTAGCAGCGTCCGTCGGTGGCGAAGACGATCAGCTTGTCGGTGGTTTCGGCCTTCAGCGCGAACCTGCCCTTGTCGCCTTCCTTGTATTTGACGTCGCCGACGTCGTCCAAATGTCCCCGCGCGGCCTTGATCCAGCCCTTGTCGGAGCAGAGGATGGTGATCGGCTCCTTCTCGATCAGCGCCTCAACCGGCACGTCGACGGCCGCCGGCGCATCGCCGATTTCGGTGCGGCGCCCGCCGAGGGCGGTCTTGGCGCCGAAGCGCTTGCGGATATCGTCGATCTGGCCGGAGATCGCCTTCCAGCGGAGCTTGGGATCCTTGAGCAGTTTGTCGAGCTCGGCGCGCTCTCCGGTCAGCGCCGAATGCTCGCCCCTGATCTCCATCTCCTCCAGTTTGCGCAGGCTCCTGAGACGCATGTTGAGGATGGCGTCCGCCTGGCCATCGGTCAGCTTGAAGGCCCTGACGAGCTCGGCCTTGGCGTCGTCCTCCTCGCGGATGATCCTGATCACCTCGTCGAGGTTGAGGTAGGCGGCCAGATAGCCCTCCAGCACCTCGAGCCGGGCGGCGATCCTGCCCAGGCGATGTTCGGTGCGCCGCTCCAGCACTTCGTGGCGGTGATCGAGGAAGGCCTGAAGAACCTCGCGGAGGTTCATCACCCTCGGCGTCTTGTCCGCGTCCAGCACGTTCATGTTGAGCCCGAACCGGGTTTCCAGATCGGTCTGCCTGAACAGCTGCTCCATCAGCAGGCCGGGCTCCACCGAGCGGCTCTTGGGCGCCAGCACGAGACGCACGTCCTCGGTGCTTTCGTCGACCACGTCCTCGAGGAACGGCAGTTTCTTGGCGTCCATCAGCTCGGCGATGCGCTCCACCAGCCGCGCCTTCTGCACCTGGTAGGGAATCTCGGTGACCACGATCTGATACTGGCCGCGGCCCAGCGTCTCGGTCTTCCATCTGGCGCGGATGCGGAACGAGCCCCGCCCGATCTTGTAGGCCGCCTCGACGGTTTTCCGGTCCTCCACCAGTATGCCGCCGGTCGGGAAGTCGGGCCCGGGCATGAAGCCGACCAGCTTGCCGACGGTGGCCTTCGGAAACTTGATCAGGTGAAGCAGCGCCCGGCAGATTTCGTCGGCGTTGTGGGGCGGAATGTTGGTCGCCATGCCGACGGCGATGCCGGTGGCGCCGTTGGCCAGAAGGTTCGGGAATCCCGCCGGCATGACCGCCGGCTCCGACTCCTCGCCGTCATAGGTTTCCCGGAAACCGACGGCGTCCTCGTCGAGCCCCTCCATCATCAGGGTGGCGATTTCGGTCATCCGCGCTTCGGTGTAGCGCATGGCGGCGGCGTTATCGCCGTCGATATTGCCGAAATTCCCCTGCCCGTCGATCAGCGGATAGCGCACGGCGAAGCCCTGCGCGAGGCGCACCAGCGCGTCGTAGACGGCGGTGTCGCCGTGGGGGTGGTACTTGCCGATGACGTCGCCCACCACCCGGGCGCATTTCTTGAAGCCCTGGTCCGGATCGAGCCTGAGCTGGCGCATGGCGAACAGCAGCCGCCGGTGGACCGGCTTCAGGCCGTCGCGCACGTCCGGCAGGGAGCGGGACATGATGATCGACAGGGCGTAGCTCAGATACCGCTCGGAGATCGCCTCGGCGAGGCGGGTATCGCGGATATCGCCGGCGGGCGCGGCGGGCAGGGTGTCAGTGGCCATGGCGCTGCTCTGCTTCGTTTGGCGTTTCTTGTAGGTGCGGTGTCTTCAATATACCAAATCTTGTGTCTGCAACAGGGATTTCCGGGTTCACGGGCGGCTCACGCCTGCCGGCTCGCCCTGGCCGCGAGCCGGGTTCGCGCCGGCGGCACCCCCCGGGCGTCGTGGATGAAGGCATGGCGCTCCAGGAAGTAGCCGGTGAGCGTCAGCCCGTCGGCGATTTCGCCGGCCGGATTTTCGCTCTCTACGCCCCGGGCCGGGTCGTCGAGCAGGAACGCCGGCAGGGCCAGCAGCTTGTCCTTGTAGGTCTCGCCCGCCGCCCGCGAAACCGCGCGGCCCGATTTGGGCGAGACGTAGGCTAGGCCCGTCCCGCCGCCGCCGCCCGCGCATTCGGAGAGATCGAGGCCGAACCCCATGTCGGCCAGGAGATCCCGCTCCCACAGGACATAGGATTTCAGCCAGTCATCGCGGCCCAGCCCGGCGATAAATTCCGACAGCCTGACGTAGGTCTCGGGGTGCGGCTCCCGCTCCGGCAGCGCCGCTTCGGCCACCGCGCAAACCGCCGACAGGCCCGCGAGCCGCATGGGATCGTCCAGCCACTCCGCCGCGCTCGCCTGAAGCAACTCGCAGGTATAGTTTCCGAGATGCTCTTCCAGCCGCGCCTTCCAGGCCGCCCGCACGCGGTTGCCGGGCTCGTAGATGCCCCGCGCCCGCTTTCCGGCCCCGCCGCGGACCAGGCCCGCATGGCGGCCGTGTCCCTCGGTGAGCAGGTTGACGATCGCCGCGCTCTCGCCGTGCTTCCGCGCGCTCAGGACGATGCCCTCGTCGGTCCAGTCCATCAGGACCGTCCAATTCCCTTTGAGCTATGCAAATTTTGCAACTCGCAACCCATTGAAATCAAACAATTCCAAATTTCGCTGTTTGCCGCCGAATGGACATTCATGGACATTTATGGACAAACATGGACATTTTCATCCCTCTCGATATGCGCCTGACGCATAGCTCCCGCGGCGCCCGGCCGGCCATTCCAGCCGCGATTCGCGGATATCGGTTCGAGGGCTATATATAGGCAGGAAATGCGCCGGGCGGGAGGGGCTCGCGTTGATTTCGCGCCCGGTCATCGCCGGCTCGATACCGCCGCCGCCATGCAAATCTTACGCGACCGCGCCGAGACCGTTCTTCGCCACCAGCGTAAGAAGCTTCAGCGAGGCGCCGCGCGGGCGCTTCTCGCCGCGCTCCCACTGACTCACAAGGCCCGTGGTCACGTTCAGGTAGCGCGCGAACACCGCCTGGCTCGCCTGCTCGCGCAGACGGAGCGCGCGGATGTCCCCGGGCGTCATCTCCTTGACCGGTGTGAGGCACATCTCGTCGAACTTCCGCATGGTCTGTTTCGACATCAGGCCGGCCTCGGCCAGACCTTCCGCCGCCTCGTGCACGGACGCCAGCGCCTCACTCTTGTATTGCTTGGTCATCGCAATTCACCTCGATTATCGTTCCCGTGGCCCGCACCGCCTTCAGCCCCGCGTCGTCCAGCGACAGATACTCGTGGGCCAGTAGCCGGTACGCCACCAGCTCGTCGCGCCGCAGGTTGTCCCGGTCGCTCTTGGCAAACCCGTGCACGAAGAACGCCAGTTCGCCCCGGCGGAACAGCACGATCATGCGGAACCCGCCGGACCGGCCGCCGCCCCTGCGGGCAATACGCTGCTTGATGACGCCGCCGCCGAGATCGGCGTCGATCAGCCCCTCTCCGGCGCGCCGGACGGCCTCGCACAGCGCCGCATCCTCCACCCCCTCGCGGTCCGCGAACCGGGCGAACGCCTTGGTCTTGAACGTATGCAACCTGACCCTCGCGCGCCTTTTTCATCATGCCGGGGAATATAGCACCGAGTGTCATAAAATTCAATTCCCGGAGGTGAAAGGGTGGTGGCCTTTTCTTGCGGAACTGGCTAAGACATGACCGGTTTCACGACCATGTGAGGTCTTTCATGGTTACGGTCAATCTGGCTCAGGCCAAAGCGCGTCTCAGCGAACTCCTCGACATGGTGGAGGCCGGTCAGGAGGTGGTCATCACCCGCTGCGGCAAAGCCGTGGCGCGCCTGTCCGCCGTCCGGCCCAAGAAACCGATCCCGCTGCAAGAACTGGAAGGGTTTCGGGCGGCCATGCCGCGGTTGCGCCGCCCCTCCGCCGAACTGCTGCGGGCGGCTCGGGACGAGCGGATTTGAGATCGGCCGGGCCATTCTAGCCGCGATTCGCCAAGCGGAAATCAAAACCGGTTCGCGGGTCATATAGGCAGGAAATGCGGCGGGCGGGAAACGCCCAATCTTCACGCCACCCGCGCCGTGTGGTTGGCGGCGCCGAGCTTGCGGTAGAGGTTTTGCAGGTAAACTTTCACCCTCTTGAACTGGAGACCGAACTCTGCGGCGATCGGGCAGAACTTGCTCAGAGCTGCAAACAAGATCACACTGAATTAGCAAATACCAGCAATTGCATAAACCAAACCACTAGAACCGCTTTGCTTGCTAAAAGGCCAGCGGACCAAACAGAATGCCCAAATCGAAACTTCGGATGAAAATCACACCCTCATAAAGAGGTCTGTCAAATAGATGACTTCAAATTATCACGAAATCCACTCAGAGAATGAGCGGAGGTATGGAACCGACATTGGGCGAATTGGGCCTATGTTGCTTACCAACCGATATGATGATCGAACCCATTTCATCTTCGAACTACTCCAAAACGCGGAAGACGCGCTAGCGCGGCGAAACGGCTGGGACGGTGAAAAATCGATTAGCTTCTTGTTATCAGATGGCAATCTCAAAATATCTCATTACGGAGAGCCGTTCAGCGAACCCGACGTAAGAGGTATCTGCGGAATTGACGAAAGCACCAAGGAGCTGACCGATATCGGTACTTTTGGGATCGGTTTCAAATCCGTCTACGCGTTCACTGACAGACCGGAAGTTCATTCGGGTGAGGAAGACTTCGCGATAGAGAATTTCGTGTGGCCTGTATCGGCGTCGAGTGTGCGGAGGAAAACAGACGAAACCATTATCATCCTGCCATTGAAGAAAGATGATGAGGACGCAGCTGAGGAAATCACAATTGCGCTCAAGCTTCTCGGCGCGCGCACCCTTCTATTTCTGCGTCATCTGCAAGAGATTAGTTGGCGGGTGAGACAAGGTCCTTCCGGTCTGTATATGCGGACCGAGCCTGAGAAGCTGGATGATGGGATACGTAAGCTAACTCTAATTGGCCAAGAAGAAGACGAAGACGATACCGAGGAAAGTTGGCTGGTATTTTCTCGAGAAGCAAAAGACAGCAATGGCGCCCTCGCGGGTCATGTGGAGCTGGCCTTCCTTACCTCCACAGATGAAGAAACAGGGACGACCAAACTGGTCCCTGTGGGCGAGTCCCGGCTGATCGCCTACTTCCCGACGATGGTCGAGACCCATATGGGCTTCTTAATGCAAGGGCCGTATCGGACCACCCCGAGCAGAGATAACATTCCGCGTCGGGATGAATGGAACAGGCATCTGATTGCCGAAACAGCAGACCTGTTGTGCGAGGCGTTGCGGTGGCTGCGCGACAGGCGGTGGCTCAATGTGACCGTGCTGGAGACACTTCCCCTCGACCAAGAGAAATTTGACGAAGCTCATTTGTTCAGACCAATGTTCGAGGCAACACGTGAAGCGCTCCTGACGGAGCCTTTGCTGCCTCGGTTCAAGGGGGAATATGTCTCCGGGAACAATGCCAAATTAGCCCGTGGTCGGGATTTGCTGGACCTGTTTACTCCTAATCAACTAGCAGAGTTATTCGAATCTGAAGGAGAAGTTTGTTGGCTAACGGAGGAGATAACTCAGGACCGGTCACCCGAGGTACGTAGTTACTTGATCCAAGAGTTGGATATTCAGGAGTTCACCGCCGAGTCGATCGTTCCACGGTTGGACGAGCAATTTTTGGTACACCAGTCTGATGAATGGATTCAAAAGCTCTATGTCTTTCTTGCCGACCGGCCAGCATTGCAAAAAATCCTCTCTTCCATCCCTCTCGTACGTCTTGAAGATGAATCTCATACTGTCGCGCTAGCACATGGTAAACCGCAGGCGTTCCTACCGAGCACGGTCAAAACCGAGTTTGCGACGGTTAGGTCATCGGTTTGCAATTCGGACGAGGCGCTGGAGTTTCTTCGGTCTCTCGGTCTCACGGAACCAAACGCTGTCGACGACATCGTCCTGAACGTCCTGCCTAGGTACGAAGCAGATGAACTGTCGCTTGAGGAGGGCGAATACGCCTCCGACATTGGTCGGATTCTGGCAGCCTTCAAAACGGATTCCACGTCTCAGCGCGAAAAGTTGGCACAAGCACTTCAAGAAGTGGCATTCGTCATGTCGGTCGATTGTGGGACCGGCGAAAAATTCCTTGCCAAGCCTAGGGAAACCTATGTCGCGACGGAGCGATTGAGTGCGTTGTTTTCGGGGGTTTCCGGCGTATTGATCGTCGACTCCGAGTACGAATGCCTTCGTGGGGAGTCGATCCGAGATCTATTGGAAGCATGCGGTGCAACCCGCTATTTGCAGCCCGTCGCCATGGCTCCGGACTTCGATTGGCAGGAGCGCAGAGAAATGCGCATTAAGGCCGGATGCAATGATTGGAGTTATGACGTAGAAACTTTGGACTATTCGCTTAGAGGTCTCGACGAACTTCTTGGTTCGATATCATCTTTCGATCAGGAGGTACGAATATCCAAGGCCGCCTTCCTTTGGCAATCACTGCGTGACCTGCATGAACGGCGCGGTGGCGGCGTGTTTCAGGGCACGTACGAGTGGTTTTACTATCGTAGTCGGTCTACTTCGTTTCCTGCATATTTCATCCGAGAGCTAAATAAGCGGGAGTGGATTCCTTTAGAGGACAGAGAACTGCACAGACCTGAAGTGTTGGGGTTTGATGCACTGGATTGGCCGAAGGATCACTTTCTCTTGGATCGGATCACTTTCAAGCCCGCCGCAATTGACAATCTCGCCCAGGAGGCGGGGATCGAACCTGAGGTTCTGGAATTTCTGAAGCGTTATGGCCTCACGAACATCGACGAACTAAAGTCGCATCTCGATATTGAAGACATCTCGCCCTCGGACAAAACTGGCGATGAGACAAATTCTCCCCCTCCTGATGACGATGAAGCGGGAGACGATGAAACTGAGCATGACAATAACAACGACGAGACGCATGGTAGTCATGGCCCGGTGGGAAGAGGAAATGGAACAGGCGGCGGTGCGGGAACCGGCTCACCGAGCGGGACAAAGCACTCTGGTTCCACTGGGGGAAAACGCAAACCGGCTGCGAACTCCGGCAGGGATAATTTCATTTCGTATGTAGCGGTTGCAAACGCAGATGAAGACCCTGACCCGGACGGACTGACGTCAGAGAAGCGGATGGCACTCGAGGAAAAGGCCATTAGCTTCATTCTGGACGATGAGCCCGAATTGGAGCGGACGTCTACCGGCAATCCGGGCTATGACCTCTTCGAAGCCGACGAATCCGACCGTAAGGTTCGACTAGTGGAGGTGAAATCAATGACCGGCGAGTTCATTGATCGGCCGGTCGGGTTGACAAAAACTCAATTTAAATGCGCCCAAATGTACGGTGAATCGTTTTGGCTGTATGTCGTCGAACGGGCAAACGACGACAAGCCTCGAATAGTCAAGATCCAGGACCCGGCCGGTAAAGCGCGCACATTCACTTTCGATCAAGGCTGGTCGAATGTCGCAAAAGTGGACTCCGAGCCGAACTAGCCTAGCGGAGTGTTCGATACGACGAACGAACGCTCCGCCTGAGACCTCACGCGTTGTAGTCCAGCCCCCAGTCCCGGTAGCGGGCGGGATCGTCGCCCCACTTGTCCCGCACCTTGACGAACAGGAACAGGTGGATGCGCTGTTCGAGCAGTTCCTGAAGCTCTTCGCGCGCCGCCCGGCCCAGTTGCTTGATGCGGGCGCCCCCCTTGCCGAGCACGATGGCCTTCTGGCTGTCCCGCTCCACATAGATGGTCTGCTCGATACGCGCCGAGCCGTCTTCCCGCTCCTCCCAGCTGTCGGTTTCCACCGTCGCCGCATAGGGAAGCTCCTGGTGAAGCTGGAGATAGAGTTTCTCCCGGGTGATCTCCGCGGCCAGCAGCCGCCGGGGCATGTCCGAAATCTGGTCCTCGGGGAACAGCCACGGTCCCGGCGCCATCAAGCTGGTCAGATGGGCGAGCAAATCCCCGGTTCCGCCGCCCTTCTCCGCCGAAACCATGAAGGTTTCGGAGAACACGCCTTCGGCGTCCAGGACCGCCGCCATCTCCAGCAGCGCGGGCTTGGATACCGCGTCGACCTTGTTGATGGCCAGCACGGCCCGGCCGCCGGTCTCTTTCAGCCGGCCGACGATCCGCCGGGTGTCCGGGTCCGCTTCCCCGCCGCGGAAGCGGGTTGCGTCCGCCAGCAGGCAGATGTGATCGGCCTCCCCGGCGCCGCCCCACGCGGCCGCGACCATCGCCCGGTCGAGACGCCGCCTGGGCCGGAAGATGCCCGGCGTGTCGATGAAGATTATTTGGGTATCGCCTTCGATGCGGATGCCCAGGACCCGGGTGCGGGTGGTCTGGACCTTGGGCGAGACGATGGACACCTTGGCGCCGGCGAACCGGTTGAGCAGCGTCGACTTGCCCGCATTGGGCGCGCCGATGAGGGCGACGAACCCGCAAGCCCGCCCGTCCTCACTCACCGGAAACCCGCCGGAGCAGCCGCGCCGCCGCTTCCTGTTCCGCGGCGCGTTTCGAAGGTCCCGCGGCCCGGGCCGCCCCCCGGCCCTCGATTGCCGCCTCGACCGTGAATTCCGGTTCATGGTCGGGGCCCGAGCGGTCCAGGTAGCGGTATTCGGGGAGGCCGAGATCGCGGGCCTGGGCCCATTCCTGGAGCCGGGTCTTGGCGTCCTTTTCCGGAGACGTCTCGTCGGCGAGAAGCGGTTCCCAGTTGCGGAGGATGAACGACCGGGCGGCCTCCAGGCCCGCGTCCCGGTAGACCGCCGCGATGACCGCTTCGCACGCATTGGCGAGAATGGCGGCGTTCTCCCGCCCGCCTTTTCGTTCCTCGCCGCCGGTCATTTCCAGATATTCGCCGAGGCCGAGGGTCCGGGCGACGCGGGTCAGCGCCTCCTTGCGCACCAGCGCCGTGTGGCGGTAGGCGATTTGGCCCTCGTCCTCGGCGGGGTGGGCGTCCAGCAGCGTCTCGGCGATCACCAGGCCGAGCACCCGGTCGCCAAGGAATTCGAGGCGTTCATTGGCCGCGCTCCGGCCCCGCTCGCCGGCCAGGCTCGAATGCACCAGCGCCCGGCGCAGCAAACCGGGATCGGCGAAATTATGGCCGAGCGCCGCCGCCAGATCGTCGAGACCGGCCCGGCTGCGCGCATCCCCGGTCATCGGTTCAGACGATATCCTGGAAGAACCGGTGGAAGCGGATCACCCACGGCCAGCGCCAGACGTGCCAGAAGGGCGAGGAGCCGTCGGTGGAGAAGAACAGAATTTCCGCCCGGCCGACCAGGTTCTTGCGCGGCACGTAGCCGACGGCGCCGATCACCCGGCTGTCCTCGGAGTTGTCCCGGTTGTCGCCCATCATGAAATAGTGGCCGGGCGGCACCGTATAGACGTCCGTATTGTCGTAGGGCTCGTTGTCGCTCAACTCGTAGATGGAGTGCCGGCGGCCGCCGGGCAGGGTCTCCGTATAATGGGTCACCCGGTGCGGCCGGCCAAACCCGTCGACGGCGAGTTCCACCCCGGCCAGCTCCCGCCTCACCGGCGCGTCGTTGATATGCAGAATGCCGCGGCGCACCTGGATCTTGTCGCCCGGCAGGCCGACGACCCGCTTGATGTAATCGGTCTTGTTGTCGGTGGGGAGCTTGAACACCGCCACATCGCCCCGCTCGGGCTCGGTGAACAGGACCCGGCCCGGAATGATCGGCAGGCCGAGGGGCAGCGAGTAGCGGCTGTAGCCGTAGGAGTATTTGGAGACGAACAAATAGTCGCCGACCAGCAGGGTCGGCTTCATGGAGCCGGACGGGATATTGAACGGCTCGAAGGCGACCGTGCGCACCACAAGCGCTATCAAGACCGCGTATATCATGGTCTTGGCCCAATCCCAGAGGCCGGAGGATTTGGAGTCGCGGGACAAGTTGTCCGATAAGTCCTTAATTCCAGAAGATGTTGCGCGCGTTGGCCGGCGAGACCGGCGCCGGCCGCAATCGCGGGGGATCAAGCCAGCGGTTCGCTTTGCTGTCAAGCCGCATCGGCCTGCGGCCGGTGATACACGTGGATGGCCGGGTCCGGGCCCGGCCATGACGCTATCGTTTTATGCCTCACCCCCCTCACCCGGCTCCTTCACCGCGATCGCGAATTGGCGCTCGCCGGGCGCGCCGGGTTGGGTTACCCTGGGGGCACAGGCTGCCTCGATGTCATCGGCATCTATTGCGGAATGCGGGAGACAATTCCATGAATCGTATCGTCGGCGTTTTCCTTGTCGCCATGGCCGTGATCGTGGCGGCGCACACGGTGGTGGAGCCGCTTTATCATGTCTCGGCCGACGGCCAGCCGTACTCCCCGCTCTGGACGGTCCTCAATCCGCTGACGGCTCTGGCCGTCCTCCTGGGCGTGATGGCCGCCTGGCGGTGCAAGCGGGCCGTGGACAAGGAGGGCGAGGATGCGCCGGTTTCCCGGGCCTTCCTCATCGCCAACACGCTGTTCTTCGGGCTCCTGTTCCTCGGCATCCTGTTCTTCTGGAACTGGTTCAACCTGCTGAGCCCCGGCTTTACGGCCATCCCCCCGGAAACCGTCACGCTGGTCTGGATCGTCATCGATGCCGCCTTGCCGCTGTTGTGGGGGGCGACGGGGGTGGCCTTGCTCCGCGGGCGGGCCACCGCGGCCTGATGCAGCCCGCCATGACCGCGCCGAATCCCATCGTCATCGCGTCCGCCGCCCGCACGCCCATGGGCGGACTGCTGGGCGAGCTTGCTCCCCTGCCCGCCCCGAAGCTCGGCGCCGCGGCCATCCAAGCCGCCCTCGAGCGCGGCAGGATGAAACCGGTGGACGTGGACGAAGTGATCGTCGGCAATGTGCTGCAGGCGGGCCAGGGCCAGGCGCCGGCCCGCCAGGCGAGCCTCGGCGCCGGCATCCCCGACAGCGTCGGCTGCACCACCATCAACAAGATGTGCGGATCGGGCATGAAGGCGGCCATGTTCGGACATGACCTGATCGCCGCCGGGTCGGCGGACGTGGTGGTCGCCGGCGGGATGGAGAGCATGACCAATGCGCCCCACCTGATGCTCGGCGTCCGCGCCGGCACCAAGATGGGCCCGGCCCGGATGCAGGACCACATGTTCCTGGACGGGCTGGAGGATGCCTACGAGCCGGGCCGGCTGATGGGCGCCTACGCCGAGGAAACCGCCAAGCACTACCAGTTCACCCGGGAGGCGCAGGACGAATTCGCCATCACGTCGCTCGAGCGGGCCCTCGCCGCGACGGACGCGGCGGCCGATGAGATCACCCCGGTGACGGTCAAGACGCGCAAATCGGAAGAGACGATCCGGACCGACGAGCAGCCCCGCAATGCGCGGCCCGACAAGATCCCGACGCTCAGGCCCGCCTTCGCCGAAGACGGCTCGGTGACCGCGGCCAATTCGTCGTCGATCTCGGACGGCGCCGCGGCGTTGGTATTGATGCGCGAGCGCGAGGCGGAGACGCGGGGCCTGACGCCCCTCGCCCGCATTCTCGGACATGCCACCTACGCCGCTGAGCCGGCCTGGTTCACCACCGCGCCCATCGGCGCCATCAACCGGCTGCTGGACAAGCTCGGCTGGACCAGGGAGGACGTCGATCTCTGGGAAATCAACGAGGCGTTCGCCGTGGTGACCATGGCGGCGATGCGCGATCTCGATCTCGACCATGAAACGGTCAACGTCCGGGGCGGCGCGTGCGCCCTCGGCCATCCCGTCGGGGCGTCCGGCGCGCGCATCATCGTCACGCTGTTGTCCGCCATGGCCGAGCGGGACCTCAAGACCGGGGTCGCCTCGCTCTGCATCGGCGGCGGCGAGGCTACCGCCATGGCCTTCGAGCGGCTGCACTGACCCAAGGGAAGACCGGCGCCTGTTGACCCCTCCCCGGCCTGGTCCTAGCATTCCAATAGGTCATTGGAGTGAATGACATGACACGGACGTTGTCCGAACTCGCCGACGAAGCCGAGGAAGCGGCGATCGAGGAGCTCGAAAACAAGATCTTCCTGCGCCAGAACCTCTACGCCCTGGGCCAGGGCGAACACGGGCCATACCGGCGGGGCGGCGGGCAATTGAAACCCGGCAAGACGATCTTCATGGGCGACGATCCGCGCCTCCCGGCGATGCCCGACAGGCCCGGCCTGCTCGACTTCGTCCGCTGCCGGTTCGCCATCGGCGGTCAGCAGCACCTGCTGCAGAGCGCCCGGCTGGCCCGCGGGAACGGCGTCTCCGGCAAGATGATCCTGGCGTGCCTGCTCCATGATCTGGCGGTCTCCAGTTTCGTCCGCTCGGACCACGGCTATTGGGGCGCGGCGATGATCGAGCCCTATGTGGACGAGGAAGTCGCCTGGGCGATCCGCTATCACCAGTGCGTCCGGTTCTTCGCCGATCCCGAGAACGGCTACGAGTATCCCGAGCTCTACATCAAATTCTTCGGCGAAGGCTACGAGCCCGAGGACTACATCAAGCGGGATTACGAATACGCCCGGAACCACAAGTGGTACGGCTCGGCCCTGGAGATCTGCAAGAACGATCACTACGCCTTCGACCACGGCATGGTCCTGGAGTGGGATGAGTTCGAGGACGTGCTGGCCGATCACTTCCACGCGCCCGAGGAAGGCCTCGGCAACGACAACACGCCGGCGTCGCACATCTGGCGGACCCTGCGGCGGCCGAGCAACGGGCTATAGGCTTGGCGAACCGAATGCCCGGCGCGTCACTGTCTGAGTATCTGGCTGAGAAATAGTTTGGCCCGGTCCGACCGGGGCGCATCGAAGAACGGACCGGGTTTGTTTTCCTCGATGATCTGGCCTTCGTCCATGAACATGACCCGGTCGGCGACCTCGCGGGCAAACCCCATCTCGTGGGTGACGACCAGCATGGTCATGCCTTCCCGCGCCAGATCGATCATCACGTCGAGCACCTCCTTGACCATCTCCGGATCGAGGGCCGAGGTCACTTCGTCGAACAGCATGATCCTCGGTTTCATGCAGAGGGACCTTGCGATGGCGACCCGCTGCTGCTGACCGCCGGAGAGCTGGCCCGGAAACTTGTCGGCCTGGTCGGCGATCTTGACCCGCTCGAGATAGGTCATGGCGACTTCCTCGGCATCGGCCTTCGGCATTCTCCGAACCAGATGCTGGCCGATGACCAGGTTTTCGAGCACCGATATATGGGGAAACAGGTTAAATGACTGGAATACCATGCCGACTTCGGAGCGGATCGAATCGATGTTCTTGAGATCATCGGTAAGCTCGATGCCGTCGACGATAATTTTTCCCTTTTGATGTTCTTCCAGTCTGTTGATACAGCGGATCAGGGTCGATTTTCCGGATCCCGACGGCCCGCAAATGACGATCTTCTCGCCTCGCGACACATCCAGGTCGATATCCCGCAGCACGTGAAAATCACCGAACCACTTGTTTACTTTATCAAAGATAATTACGGGTTCGTCCGGCATCGCTGTTCCAAACGGTTCCTATTGCGCAACGTTGCTGCGGTTTTCCAGCCGCAGCGAATATTTCGACATGCCGTAGGTAAAGGTAAAGTAGATAATCGCCGCAAAGACATAGGCCGAGCTGAATATATGCGGCGGGCCGAGCCATTTCGGGTCTTCCAGGGACAGCTGGATAATGCCCAGGAAATCGCTGAACCCGATCAACAGCACGATCGTCGTCTCCTTGAAGATACTGATGCAGGTATTGACCAGCGCCGGCACCGAATTGCGGATCGCCTGGGGCAGAATGATGTAACCCATCATTTTCCAGTAGGAGAGCCCGATGGCCTTCGAGGCCTCGAATTGTCCCGATGGTATGGATTGCAGGCCGCCGCGGAATACCTCGGCCATGTAGGCGGAGTTGAATGCCGCGAAAGCGATGAACGCGCGCACGACGATGTCGATCTTGTTGCCGTCGGGAATGAATATGGGCAGCAGGGCGACGAACATGACAATGACCGCGATGTGCGGAACGCCCCGCCAGAACTCGATGAAATAGGTGCAGACCTTGCTGATGACCTTGAGGTCCGAGGTCCTGCCGAGGGCCAGGATGAGGCCCAACGGAATGGAGCCGAATATTCCGACGGTGGCGATCACCAGGGTCAACAGCAAGCCGCCGAAATTTTCGGGCGAGATATGCTTCAGATCGAACACCCCGCCGACGAGAAAAATATACGCGGCAACCGGGAAGCCGATGAACATGGTCAGGCGCAGTTTCCTGGTGATCGGGCCGAAGGAGAATACGAAGGCGATGATGGTCAGGGCTCCCAAAAGATAGAAAACATTGACCCGCCAATAGAGTTCCTTCGGATAAAGCCCGTAGACGAACAAACGCCAGCGCTCGGTGATGAATGCCCAGCACGCGCCATCGATGTTCGGGCAGGATTTGGCCGAATCCCCGACCCAGTTGGCGTTGATTATCCCCCAATTGATGACAAAGCCGCCTACCTGATAGATCACCCACAAGAGCGCCAGGGTGACCAACGTGTTGAACCAGCTGGAGAAAAAACTGGCTCTGAGCCATCCGATGAAACCGGAGGATTGCAGGGGCGGCGATTGCGGTTCGATGAAAGGTCTGAGAGCGGGTTCCATGGTCTCTCTACCTTTCCGGAATGCGGGTGGCGCGGTTATAGACCGCCATGACCGCGGCGATGAACAAACTGACCCCGAGATAGCCGAACAGGGTAATGGCCTGAAGTTCGAGAACCTGTCCGGTCTGGGCGGCGATGGAGCCGCTGAGCGCCCAGAAGAAATCGGGATACCCGACAGCCGCCGCGAGCGCCGTCGATTTCGTGAGATTCAGATACTGGTTGGTCAGCGGCGGAATGATCAGACGCATCGCCTGGGGAACGATTATCTGCGAATAGATCTGCATTTGGGTCAGGCCGATGGAATTGGCGGCTTCCCGCTGTCCTTTGTGAACGGACAATATTCCCGCCCGGATAATTTCGCCGATGAAGGCGCCGTTGTACAAAGTGAGGCCAATCAGCATCGCGGTGAATTCGGGCTGAAGGGCGACGCCGCCTTCAAAATTAAAACGGCCGAATTTCGGAATTTCCCAGGAGACGGGAAAGTCCTGAATCCACGCCGCGACGAACGGAATGACAATGACAATGCCCAAACCGACGATGACGGACGGAAAGGGTTCACCCGTTCTGACCTGCCGGTTCTTCGCCCATCGCCAAATTCCGAACGCCAGAACGAATGAAATGACGATGGCCCAGATTACCGCCGATGCGCCGGCCTCGAACACCGGCGACGGAACGACGAATCCTTCGATATTCAGAAAGGCGGCATCGAAAAGATTGATCGACTCCCGCTTCCCCGGCAGCAGCTTCAGCGCGGCGAAATACCAGAAAAAGAGCTGAAGCAGCAGCGGAACGTTGCGGAACATCTCGACGTAAATGTCGCCGAATTTTCGAAGCAGGAGATTATCGGAAAGCCTCGAAAGCGCGATAAAGAACCCAAGAAACGTCGCAAGAAACGCCGCGATCAGTGACAGGATGATCGTGTTCGAAAACGTTACGAGCAGCGCATCTATGTAAGTGGATTGAGCCGTATACGGGAAAAGGGCCTGGCTGATTTGAAACCCGGCTTCGTCGTCCAGAAAACCGAAACCCGTTTGAATGCCGAGACGGTCCAGATTGCTGCTCGCCGTATCGAACAGCCAAAAAAGAGCGAGAACGATTACAACCACCAGCCCCCATTGATAGGTCAGGGAGCGGACGCTTCCCCTGCGCCAGGAACCGAGCAAATTGTTCATCGTCCTTGCCGGAACTAAATGTGCCGGGTGACCTCAAACGGCATCGAGGGCACCCGGCTTCAAATTTAGGACTGCGGTATCGTCGCCGGCTTAACGGAACGGCGGCGCAATCAGGAGGCCGCCATTGGTGTACAACTCGTTGGCGCCGCGCGCCATGCCGAGGCCGTGTTTGCCGAGATTGTTCTCCCAGATCTCTCCGTAGTTGCCGACCGCCTTGATGGCATTGTACGCCCAGTCTTCTCCGAGCCCGAGTTTGCCGCCGAACTTGCCGGTTTTTCCAAGAAGCCGTTGGACGAACGGGTTCGTGGACGTGTCGCGCATTTTATCGATGTTCTTGCTGGTGATGCCCAGCTCTTCCGCCGAGATGAGGGCGTTGAACGTCCAGACGACGATGTCTTTCCAGACCTGATCGCCATGGGCCACCATCGGGGAAATCGGCTCGTTGGAAATGGTCTCCGGCAAAATCATATGTTCGCTCGGATTGGTCATCGCCAGGCGCCGCGCCCCGAGGCCGAATTTATCGGTAACGAACACATCGCAGCGGCCCTGGTCGTAGGCTTTCTGGGCCTCGCCCATGCTGCCGAAGGTTACCTGCTTGAAGGTCATGCCGTGAATCCGGAAGTAGTCGGATACATTTGCTTCCGTCGTCGCGCCGGCGGGGATGCAGAAGGTTGCGCCGCTCAGTTCCTTGCCTGATTTCACGCCCAGCTTCTTCCGGACCATGAAACCCTGTCCGTCGAAAACCATGATCCTCGTGAAGTCGAGGCCCTGGCCGACGTCCCGGCCAAAGGTCCAGGTGAAACGGTGCGTCACCACATCCACGGTGCCCGCCTTCATCGCGTTGAAGGCGACCGGCAGTTTCATCTTCGTGGTTTTTATTTTGTTGGCGTCACCCAGCACGGCCGCGGCAATGGCCTTGCACAGATCGACGTCGAAACCGACCATCTTGCCTTCCTTGTTGGGAAAGGCGTATCCCGGCACGCCGGGAACGACGCCGCAATGCAGAATGCCGGCTTTCTTTACGTCGGCGAGCCGGTCCGCCTTGGCGTCCGTCGCCGAACCCAAAGAAATCAAAAACGATACCGCGAGAATTCCCGCCGTACCCGTAAGTCTCCTTAACCCAGAAGCATAACGCATAGAACACCTCCCAAATGCATGCTTGAACCTACACAAGACCTTATGGGGCAAAGATTGCCCCAACCAACAAAAAATTTTCCAACGTTAAATTATATGTCAAATATGTATCATTGCCATGGTTGAAGGATTACTCGTACCCCCGCTCCCTCGATTCGCCGGCGGTGGAGGAGTAGCCAAAATGATGAGATCGGGCGGCCGGGAAACCATGTTCGCAATCGTCCTCGGCGCCGTACTGGACACGTTGGCGGTGATTTTGCTGACGATACCGGTCATTTTCCTCCCTGGTCGTCGGGTTGGGGTTCGATCCCGTCTGGTTCGGCATCGTGATCGTCGTCGTGGTCGAACTTGCGCTCATAACGCCGCCCATGGGCATCAACGTCTTCGTCCTGAAAGGCATGGCGAGCGATGTGCCGCTCATGACCATCTACAAGGGCGTCATCCCGTTTGTCGTGGCTCAGGCGGTGCTGCGGGTTCTGCTGCTTCTGTTTTCTCTGCTGGCGCTGTGGCTGCCGAGTACTGCGTCGTAGCGCCCGGAAACCCGCCCGGTGATGACGACGTAAAATGACTGCGTCATGTAACGTCAATTCGCTCTGAATTGACCGAGCCGGGCCGCCTACCTCAACCGTCATGGCCGGGCAAGGACCCGGCCATCCACGGGTGCGCCGCCCCCCAAAACGTGGATGCCCGGATCAAGTCCGGGCATGACGACATGAAATGATTGCGTCATGGCCGCTCACCCCAAAGCGTCATGGCCGGGCAAGGACCCGGCCATCCACGCCTTGCGGGTGAGCGGGGAGAGGGAGTCATCATTTCGGAACCGCGGAGATGATCACCGTCGCTTCGGCCATGGGGTACTCGTCGGTGATGGTGAGATCGATCCGGGCGTCCATGCCGTCGGGAATTATTTCGTCCAGCCGGTCCCGGGCGCCGTTGGTCAGTTCCATGGTGGGTTGGCCGCCCGGCAGGTTGACCACGCCCAGGTCGCGCCAGAAAACACCCTTGCGAAAGCCGGTGCCGAGCGCCTTGGAGCACGCCTCCTTGGCGGCGTACCGCTTGGCGTAGCTGGCCGCGCGGAGCCGCCGCTTGTCGGATTTCTTCCTCTCGGTCTCGGTAAAGCAGCGCCGGACGAACCGGTCGCCGAACCGGTCGAGGGTCTTTTCGATCCGCCGGATGTCGATCAGGTCGTTGCCGATGCCGACGATCACGCGGTCCGGTCTCCGGCCGCGCTGGCCCGGGCGTTGTCCATCAGGGCGCGCATGCGTTTGATGGTGCTGTCGAGGCCGCCGAATATGGCTTCGCCGATCAGGAAATGGCCGATATTGAGCTCGACGATGGTCTCGATTTCGGCGATGGGGCCAACCGTGTCGAAACCGAGCCCGTGGCCCGCGTGACATTCGAGCCCTAGTCCTTCCGCATAGGCCGCCGCCTCGACGATCCGTCGAAGTTCGCTCGCCCGCGCAGGTCCGGCCGCTTCGCAGTAGGCGCCGGCATGTATCTCGACCACCGGGGCGCCGAGGGAGACGGCCGCATCGAGTTGGGCCGGGTCGGCCTCGATGAACAGGGAGACCCGAATGCCGGCATTGGACAGTTCGCCGACCACCGGCGCCAGCTGGCCCAGCAGCCGCCGGGCGTCCAGCCCGCCCTCGGTGGTGATCTCCTCCCTCTTCTCCGGGACGATACACGCCGCGTGCGGCTTGTGGCGCAGCGCGATGTCGAGCATCTCGTCCGTGGCCGCCATCTCGAGATTGAGGGGCAGGTCGATCTCCGCCATCAGGCGCGAAATATCGCCGTCCGAGATGTGCCGCCGGTCTTCGCGGAGGTGGGCGGTAATCCCGTCGGCCCCCGCGGCGGCGGCGGCTATGGCCGCCTTCACCGGGTCCGGGTGCTCGCCGCCCCGGGCGTTCCTGATGGTGGCGACGTGATCGATGTTCACGCCCAGCCTCAAATACCGGCTCATGCCGTGTTCTCCGTCTGTCGCGCCTGCCGGTCGCCGCGGGCGGCAAGTGTCTTTTTCCGCCGGGCGGCGCGGGCGGCCTTATATCCGCCGAGCAGCCCTCGGGCGACATAGTAGCTGGCGATCCAGGCCACGATTGCGGTCGGGATGCTGCCGATCAGCATGGCCCCGAAAATCGGCCACGCCGATTCCTGGAGATACTGAAAATCGGCCTGCAGCAGCGACTTCACCATGTTGCCGAACAAAGCGGTGAAATTGGGGCTGTCCCCGTTCGGGTGTTCGCCGACTCCCATGATCCGGCCGAGCTGGTAGGTCCAGACCCAGATGATGGGAAAGGTCCAGGGATTTCCCACCAGGGTTCCGATCCAGGCGGCCAGGATGTTGCCGCGGGTGATCCAGGCCAGAAAGGCGCTCGACACCAGGTGCAGTCCGACGAACGGCGTAAACGAGACTGCGGCTCCATAGGCAAAGCCGACGGCGATCGAATGGGGGCTGCCCTTCAGGCGGGCCATGCGGTGGCCGAGATAGACCGCGGTCCGCCGCCAGCCGATGCTCGGCCAAAAGGCGTTCCTGATCTGATCCACCGGTGAGCGCCGATGCCGCCGCCGAAACATGTCGTATCTCTCCACCGGCCCCGAAGCCGGCCCCTCGATTCCAATCCCTGATCAGCCCCTGGTCATCCCCTGATCATCCCCTGATCATCCC
Organism: Rhodospirillales bacterium; assembly: GCA_022822205.1. Taxonomy (GTDB): domain Bacteria; phylum Pseudomonadota; class Alphaproteobacteria; order Rhodospirillales; family UBA2165; genus JAJDXO01. The sequence goes on from JAJECC010000062.1 coordinate 70,044, forward strand.
CTGGCGCGCTCGACGGAGTTGACCACCGGCGCGGCGCGAAGCGCCGCGATTATATTCGTCAGGTGCTTCAAGTCCCGCACCTCCACATCGATCGACATCTCAAAGAAATCCGTGCTTCGGTGGGTTATTTTCAAGTTTGAAATATTGCCGCCGTTGCGCCCGATGATCATCGACAACTCGCCGAGGGTGCCGGGTTCGTTGGTCATCACCACTTCGATCCGCCCCACGTGCCCCGCGCCCTGCGTCGCCTCTTCCTCCCACGACACGTCGAGCCAGCGTTCCGGCGTATCGACGAATTCCTCCAGGATTCCGCAGTCGATGGTGTGGATGTTGACCCCCCGGCCCTTGGTGACGATGCCGACGATGCGGTCGCCGGGGAGCGCGTGGCAGCAAACCGCGAAGTGGACCGCCATCCCGGGGATCAATCCCTTGATCGGCACCGATCCGGCGCCGTCGGGCTTCAGTTTGTCGCGGACCTGCGACAAAGAAACGATGTTGTCCTCGTCGCCTTCGGCGCGCGCGCCCGGGAAGACCGCCTCGAAGACCTGCCGCGCCGTGAGATGGCCGGCGCCCACCTCGGCGCACAATGCGTCCGGCGTATCGAGGGCAAATACCGTCAACACTTCGCCGAGCGCCTTGTCCGACAGTTCATAGCCTTCCTTGTCGAAGGTGCGTTCCAGGATGGACCGGCCGAGGGAGGTGTATTCCTCCTGCTGCTTCATGCGGACGAACCGGCGGATGCTGGCCCGGGCCTTGCCGGTGACGACGAAGTTCTCCCACAGCGGCGACGGGGTCTGCGCGGCCGAGGTAATGATCTCGACCTGGTCGCCGTTGCCGAGCTCCGTCCGGAGCGGCATGATCTTGCCGTTGATCCGCGTGCCGACGCAGGTGTCCCCGACCTCCGAGTGCACCGCATAGGCGAAGTCCACCGGCGTTGCGCCGACGGGCAGCGCAATGACGTCGCCCTTGGGCGAGAAGACGAAGACCTGATCGGGGAACATTTCGAGTTTCGTGTGTTCGAGAAAATCCTCCGGTGTCGCGGCGTGCTCGAGGATTTCCAGGAGTTCCCGCATCCAGCGGTACTGCCGCCCCGCCGTGCGGTCCCCGCCCTGCTTGTAGCGCCAGTGCGCGGCGACCCCGAAATCGGCGATTTCGTGCATGTCCCGGGTGCGGATCTGAACTTCGATCCGCTGCTGGTGCGGGCCGATGACGCCCGTATGCAGAGACTGGTAGCCGTTCGGCTTGGGGGTCGAGAGATAATCCTTGAAGCGTCCCGGCACCACCGGATAGGTGCCGTGGATGATGCCGAGCGCCCGATAGCAGTCGTCGACGGTGTCGACGACGATCCGGAAGCCGATGATGTCGGCCAGCTGTTCGAAGGAGATGTTCTTGCGCCGGCTCTTTCGCCAGATCGAATAGGGTTTCTTCTCGCGGCCGATGACCTCGGCCCTGAGCTTCGACCTTTGCAGGGTCGTCTTCAGCTCGTCGATAATCCGGTCGACGATGTCGCCGCCCTGCTCGCGGAGGAAATCGAGGCGGGCGAGGATCGATTCCCGCGCATCGGGATTGAGCTCGGCGAAAGACAGGTCCTCGAGCTCGTTCTGCAGTTCGTGCATGCCGATGCGTTCGGCGAGCGGCGCGTAGATCTCCATGGTTTCGAGGGCGATGGCGCGCCGTTTGTCGGGATCGCGGATGTGGATCAGCGTCCGCATGTTGTGGAGCCGGTCGGCCAGCTTCACCAGGAGAACCCGGATATCCTCCGACATGGCGAGCACCAGCTTGCGGAAATTCTCCGCCTGCGAGGTGTGGTCCGATTGCAATTCGATCTGAGTGAGTTTGGTCACCCCTTCGACCAGCTGGGCGACCTCCTCGCCGAACTGCCCGGCGATATCGTCGCGGGTGGTGTCGGTGTCCTCGATGGTATCGTGCAGCAGCGCGGTGACGATGGAATCGCCGTCCAGCTTGTAGTTGGTGAGGATGCCGGCGACCTCGATCGGGTGAGAGAAATAGGGATCGCCCGAGGCGCGTTTTTGCGAGCCGTGCGCCTTCATGGCGAACACATAGGCGCGATTGAGCGCGTCCTCATCGACCATGCGGTCATAGGCGCGCACCCGTTCAACCAGCTCGAACTGACGGATCATGACGCTCCTCCAACGTCCCGTTGGGGAATCATGATAAATTCAAGCCATGAAGAAAAGATTGCCCCGGAATTCAGTCCGGCGCCGGTTCCGGGCGCAGGGGATCGGTCCCTAAGCGGAGACCGGCCCATTTACTCCTCATCGACGATATCTTGGCCGCTGAAATCAGGGGCACCGGCCGCCGCTTCGCCGCCGCCGTCGTCTTCCGCCGCCGGCGAAACGGGTGGAGCACCTTCGATATCATCCGCCGAAACGGTTGCGGGTTCCATGGGCGGCATCAATTCGCCCGTATAGGCGTCGCCGGCGAGCAGCTCCAATTCTTCTTCTTCGAGCTCTTCGACCTCGACGTGCTTCTGAAGACCCTTGACCAGGGATTCCTCGACCTCGCCCAGATCGATGGTCTCGTCGGCGACCTCGCGAAGCGCGACAACCGGGTTCTTGTCGTTGTCCCGGTGAACCGTCAACTGGGCGCCCGACGACAATGCCCGCGCCCGGTGGGCGGCAAGCATCACCAGTTCAAACCGGTTGGAGACTTTCTCGATGCAATCTTCGACGGTAACCCGGGCCATTCAATGCTCTCCAGACAGATGACCGGCCGCGAAATCCGGGCCGGTCGATTCGAGGCGCAGAATATATATGCCCGGGGTTGACAAAGGCAAGTCATTCCCTGTGTCCGGCCCTGCGCCGGGACACGCTGTGGGAAACGGTGATTTACTCAATCGGCGCAACGACTTGTCCGTCATCCAGCCGGGCGAGCAGTTGGCCGGCGGTTTGGCCCGACTGCGGGTGCCGCCATTCCGGGGCGATTTCCGCCAGGGGAAGCAGGACGAAGGCCCGCAGCGTCATTCTCGGATGGGGCAGTTGAAGGCCGGCGCCGGCGCGAATCAAACCATCGAAATCCAGCAAATCCAGATCGAGGGTCCGCGCGGCATTGGGCGCGCCGCGAACCCGGCCGAACTGCTTCTCGACCGTCAACAGGGTTTGCAGAAGCGTTTCCGGCGTCATCTCCGTCGTGAGCGCCGCGACGGCATTGACGAAGTCGGGCTGATCGGATGCCGGAACGGGCCGGGAGCGGTAAAAACGGGAAACCCGAACCGTCCCGGCGCCCAGCCGGGACAGCCGGTCGAGGGCCGCCTCGCAGGTCGCCCGGGGCGGGCCCGCGGGGCCTGGAAGGTTCGCGCCGAGACCGATGATTATCATGTCCGCTCTTGTACCATCGTGTCCGAAATGTGGACATGCTGACATATCACGACTGTAGGGTCCCCGAACAAATTGTGCCGGGTTGGGCTGCCGCTATACTCTCCGGGTCGGGGTGATTGATGTTTGTTATACCCTGGCAGGGGTAATTTCCCTGAGAATGTGTGTGAGATTCAACGCAAAAATAATTGATAACAAAGGCTTTATTATGAATTTTTACCCCCAGGAGAGGATTGGGCTGTTCATTGACGGCTCCAATCTGTACGCCGCGGCGCGGGCGCTCGGTTTCGATATCGATTACAAGCTGCTGCTCAAGGTCTTCGCCGGCCAGGGGCGGTTGGTGCGCGCCTTCTATTATACCGCCCTGGTCGAGGATCAGGAATATTCGCCCATCCGGCCGCTGGTCGACTGGCTCGACTACAACGGCTACACCATGGTCACCAAGCCGACCAAGGAGTTCACCGATACGGCGGGCCGGCGGAAGATCAAGGGCAATATGGATATCGAACTCGCCGTCGACGTGATGGAGATGGTCGAGCACCTGGATCATGTGGTGATCTTCTCCGGCGACGGTGATTTCCGCCGTCTGGTCGAAGCCACCCAGCGTCATGGCGCCCGCGTCACCGTTGTTTCCACGGTCCGCTCCAAGCCGCCCATGGTTGCCGACGAGCTGCGCCGTCAGGCCGATTATTTCGTTGAACTCCTGGACCTCAAGGACGCCATTTCCCGGGACAACGGCCAGCTGGCGGACGACGAATTCGGTCCTGAGTACGACGACGACGATGAGGCGGACCCCGACGATGAGGTTGCCGGCGCGGCCTAGGCCTGCTCCCATCCAAACCTGAAATGACCGACGATCTCGAACCTTCGCCGGATTGCGGACTGTGTCCGCGGCTCGCGGATTTTCGGGCGGCCAACCGGACGGCCCACCCGGAATTTTTCAATCGGCCGGTCCCGGCCTTCGGTCCCCTGGATGCGGCGATGCTGATCATCGGGTTGGCCCCGGGGCTCAAGGGCGCCAACCGCACGGGCCGGCCGTTCACCGGCGACTATGCGGGCGACCTGCTTTATCCGACACTGATCAAGTTCGGGTTCGCCAAGGGCCGGTTCGGGGCCGACCCCGGTGACGGGCTGACGCTCGAGAACTGCCGGATCACCAATGCGGTCCGCTGCGTCCCGCCCGCCAACAAGCCGGTCGGCGCCGAAGTGCGGGCCTGTGGAGAATTCCTCGCCGCCGAGATCGCGGCGATGCCGAACCTCGAGACGATTCTGGCGTTGGGCTCGCTGGCCCACGGGGCCGTTCTCGCCTCTCTCGGGCTTAGGAAGAGCGCCTACAAGTTCGGTCATGCCGCCGAACATCCCCTGCCCGGCTACAGGCTGGTGAACAGTTATCACTGCTCCCGCTACAACACCAATACGGGGCGGTTGACTCCTGAAATGTTCGAGGATGTCTTCCGGCTGATTACCGGCGCCGAGACTTAAATCAACCGTACAGACTGGCGAACCGGACCGCCCGATAGACGTCCCAGCCTTTCCTTTCGTCCCGTTGATCGAGGAACAGCTCGAACAGCACCTCCGGGTCCTCGTCGTGGGTCACCTCCACGATCCGCGCCGAACCGATTCCCCGGCCCGGGTCTTCCGAAACGCCGCCGTCCCCGTCGCCGAGCAGTCCGCCGAAGCAGGCCAGCACGTTGCCGGTCACCGGCAGCGCCTCGGCGCCGCAGATGAACGGGCAGTAGTAGGCCTCCTCGCCCGGGCCGCCGTAGGACCATACCTGCCGCACCGTCATCGCCTCCTCGTCGATGTCGTATTCGACGACGCGCGAGTAGTTCCTGTCGGCGGGCAGCTTCTCCTCGTAGGGCCGGGCCCGGTAGTTGCCGTTGTCGAACAGCATCAGCGTGCCTTGCGGCGTGATGACGGAATTGTGCTGGTGGAATTGCCATTCCAGCGGGCCTTCGGGTTTCAGCACCCTGCCCGCCCAGGGTTCGCGCCAGCCGTCCGGGGTGCCGAGGATCCATTTCACTTGGCCGGACGCGCGATCGATCTTGATCACCGCATCCTGGTGCCGGACCGAGAGGATCAGCGAGTCGTCCCGGGCGTCGTGGACCACGGCGTTGGCGTGGCTCCAATCGCAGGAATCCGGAATCCCCTTCCGTTCCCAGTAATCGCCGAGGGAGTCATAGCCGAAACGGTACGGATCGAGAATGTCCAGAAGCTTCCACTCGTTGAGCACCCGTCCCTCGCGGTTGAACTCCACCACCACGTCGCCGACCGCGTTGGCCGGACGGGGCCGGGCGTCGGGGTCGGTCTCGCTTGCCGGGTAGTCCCGATATTCCCGCACCTCGATGGAGAGCACGAGGAAATTGCCGTCTCCGGTCTCGAATATCTCGTGGTGAAACGCTTCGGCATCGACCGGCACGGCGGTCCCGTCCCGGTGCAGGTCGGGCCAGCGCCGGGCGGCGGCCCAGTGGTTCACCTGATTGCCGAGCATGTCCAGCTCGACCGCCTTATGGTCGAAGGACAGATAGATGATGTTGCCGTTCCGCGCCCGGATGATGTCGCCGGTGGTATGACCGACGTCCCGGTACCAGACCACATCGCCCTCGGCGTCCAGCGCGACGATGACGCCGTAATATTTGGCGCCCGAGAACGCCGACTTCCGGATCCCGAAGACGGTGAGCCGGGTTCCATGCGGCCGGGCTTGCTGACCCTTACCTCGAAGCTCGGAAAATCCTCGGGCAGGGGATCGGTCTCGAATTCAAACACCTCGCCGCCTTCGATCCGCTCGCCGTATTCGCCGACGGCCGCCACGGACAAGGTGTGCGCGCGGCCCGGCCGCATGCCCAGGACGACATGCTCATGGCGCGGCACGAATTCGCCGCCGGTGGGGATTCGCCACGTCCGGTCGCCGTCGCTGACCTCGATCTCGGCCCGGGTCGGCAGGGAGGTGGAGAAACACACCTGTCCGGCAAGCGGCGCGTGACCGCTCGGGTTGAGTTCGAAGGCCGGTGACTGGAAGAACGCCAGTTGGCTGGCGGGAATGGCTTGAACGGCTGCGGACATATATTTTCCCCTCGCGGGCCGACCCGGCCCCGCATATTTCACGGCTTATATAGGTGATATGATCTTTATTCACAATATAAAATTGGAATAAATTATTAATACACATTAAATTTTATGTAAATTTTATTCCCGTCCCAAACTCGGGGATTGGTTTCCGTCCCTGATGTGCTATACCCCGCGGCGTTTCGGGTCCCCTGAATTAAGTCTCCGGAGAAGCTCGTTGGAAGTCGTCTGCCTCGATATGGAGGGTGTCCTGGTCCCGGAAATCTGGATCGGTGTGGCCGAACGCACCGGGATCGAGGAACTTCGGGCCACCACCCGCGATATTCCCGACTATGACGTGCTGATGACCCAGCGGCTGAGGATCCTGGACGAGCATGGAATCAAGCTGCCGGTCATCCAGGAGGTGATCGCCGGGCTCGGCCCCCTGCCCGGCGCACGGGACTTCCTCGACGAGCTCCGAACCTTGTTCCAGGTGGTGATCCTGTCGGACACGTTTTACGATTTCGCCGAGCCGCTGATGCGGCAACTGGACTGGCCGACGCTGTTCTGCCACCGCCTGACCGTTGCCGAAGACGGCCGGATCGCCGGCTACAATCTGCGGATGAAGGACCACAAGCGCGAGGCGGTCAAAGCGTTCAAGGCGCTCAACTACACGGTCTACGCCGCCGGCGACTCCTACAACGATACCACCATGCTGGGCGAGGCCGACGCCGGGTTCCTGATTCATGCCCCGGACAACGTCATCCGGGAGTTTCCCCAATTTCCGGCCCGCGACGAATTCGACGAACTGCTGGCGTCCTTTCGCGACGTGAGCCCGCGGTTCTAGGCCGCGCGGCCGCCCCCATGCTCCAGATCAACGGCCTTACCTACCGGATCGGCGGGCGGACGCTTCTCGATCACGCCACGGTCTCGGTGGCCAAGGGACGGAAGGTCGGCCTGGTCGGGCGCAACGGGGCCGGCAAGACCACGCTGTTCCGCCTGATCACCGGAGAGATTTCCCCGGATGACGGCGAGGTGTCGGTGCTCGGCCGGGCCCGCGTCGGAACCGTCGCCCAGGAGGCGCCCGGCGGGCCCGGGAGCCTGCTCGACACCGTGCTCGCGGCGGACGCCGAGCTGGCCGCGCTGACCGCCGAAGCCGGGACCGCGGCCGATCCTCATCGTATCGCCGAGATTCATACCCGGCTTGCCGACATCGACGCCCATACGGCCCCTGCCCGGGCGGCGGCGATCCTCGCCGGTCTCGGCTTCGGCGAGGCGGCGCAACGGCGCCCGTGCGCGGAATATTCGGGCGGCTGGCGGATGCGGGTGGCGCTTGCCGGCGCGCTGTTCGCCCGGCCCGACCTGCTGCTCCTCGACGAGCCTACCAACCACTTGGACCTCGAGGCGACGATGTGGCTCGAGGGCTATCTCGCTTCCTGGCCCGGCACCCTGGTGGTGATCAGCCACGAGCGAACGCTCCTGAACCAGGTCGCCGACGGGATCGTTCACCTGCATGGCCGGAAGCTCACCGCTTACCGCGGCGGCTATGACGCCTTCGAAAAAACCCGCCGGGAAAGGCTGGCCCGGGAAGCCGGCCTGCGCGCCAGACAACTGGAGGAACAGCGCCGCATCCAGGCCTTCGTCGACCGGTTCCGGGCCAAGGCCACCAAGGCCCGCCAGGCCCAGAGCCGCCTCAAAATGCTGGCCCGGATGGAACCCATCGCCTCGGTCATGGAGGAGCGCACCGCCGCGTTCGAGTTTCCCAGTCCGGATCCCGCCCCGCCGCCGCTGGTCACCATGGACGGGGTTGCCGTCGGCTACGGCGGGAAAGCCGTGTTGCGGGACCTCGATCTCCGCATCGACATGGAGGACCGGATCGCGCTCCTTGGCGCCAACGGCAACGGCAAGTCGACCCTGGTCAAGCTGCTGGCGGGACGGCTCGATTGCCTGGACGGCAGGATGCGCCGCCCCAGAAAACTCAAAGCCGGCTATTTCGCCCAGCATCAGGCCGACGAACTCGACCTGAAGGCGACGCCCCTGGTGCTGGCGGCCCGGGCCCTGCCGGATGCCACGGAGACCAAGGTGCGCGCCCACCTGGGGCGTTTCGGTTTCGGCGCCGACAAGGCGGAAACCACCGCCGCCGACCTGTCGGGCGGCGAGAAGGCCCGGCTGCTGTTCTGCCTGATGAGTATCGAAACGCCCCACATTCTGCTGCTCGACGAGCCCACCAACCACCTGGACGTGGATGCCCGCGAAGCCCTTGCGCACGCGCTCAACGCCTATGAGGGCGCCGTCGTACTGGTGAGCCACGATCCTCATCTGGTGGAAATCGTCGCCGATGAATTGTGGCTGGTGGAGGATGGCGGCTGCCGGCGGTTTGACGGCGATCTCGGCGATTACCGCCGCCATCTGATCGAGCGCACCCGGACCGCGAAAAGGGCGCGAAACGGCGATGCCCCCGCCGTCACACGGAAAGATGAGCGCCGCGCCCGCGCCCGGGCGCGCGAAGCGACCGCCGATCTGCGCAAACAGGCCAAAGAAGCCGAAAAACGGCTGGAGCGGCTGGGCCGGCGGCGCGCGGAGATCGAGTCCGTTCTGGCCGACCCCTCCACTTATGAGGGCTCGACCGCCGACATGCTGGAACTGGGCAAAAAGCTGGCGAAGATCGACAACGAAATCGCCGCCGCCGAAAGCGCCTGGCTGGAGGCCGAAGAAGCGCTCGGCCGCTGAGCCGTTTTGAGAGCGAAGCCGGTTGTTCTCATTGTTGCTTGTGACGCCAGCCGTGGAAGGCCACCATGCGCCCGGAATTCACAGCCGCCTGCCGGGCGGCCGACGAGCCGTGCCGCGCACCCAAACGAGGAAGAGAGATGATCGATCTTTACAGCTGGCCCACGCCCAATGGCCACAAAGTCCACATCATGCTGGAAGAACTTGAGATGCCCTACAACGTGATTCCGGTGGATATCGGAAAAGGCGCCCAGTTCGAACCGGAATTCCTCAAGATCAGTCCGAACAACAAGATTCCCGTCCTGGTCGACCCGGACGGCCCGGACGGCGGGCCGATTACCGTCTTCGAAACCGGCGCCATGCTGATCTATCTCGGCCACAAGACCGGCAGGTTCATTCCCCCGTCGGGGAGCGCGGCCCGCTTCGAGGCGGTGCAGTGGCTGATGTTCCAGATGGGCGGCATCGGTCCCATGTGCGGCCAGCAGAACCACTTCAACAATTATGCGCCGAACCTCACCGACGAATCCCAACTCGCCTATTCCCAGGCCCGCTACGACAACGAAGTGGCGCGGCTCTACAACGTGATGGACGGCCGGCTTGGCGAGACCGCCTACCTGGGCGGCGCCGAATACGGCATCGCCGATATCGCCACTTTCCCCTGGGTGCGAAACCACGAGCGCCGCAAGGTGGACATCGACGCCATCCCCAACGTGAAGCGCTGGCTGGACGAGATCGAGGCGCGGCCGGCCGTGCAAAGGGGCATGAAGGTCCTCGACGACGCCGGCACCGAAGGCAAGGGACCGTCCAAGGAGGCCCTCGAAAACATGTTCGGCGCCACCCAATACGAGAGGCGTTAGGCGGTCCGATCCAATTATTCCGGCTCCGGGGGTCCGGGGAGCGGGCATTTTTTCGCCAAATCACAAAAATGGGATATTTAGCCGGGCGAGATTGAGCTAGACTTTTTTCAATTGATCCGTTCGGGAAAACCCCGAGGCAGTGACAGGGAGAAATTTCATGCTCGGACGCAGTCTGTTTACCGGCACCCTATTGGGGACAGCAATGGCGGTGGCCGCCGGACCCGCTTTGGCGCAAAAGAAGGACAACACCGTCCGCATCGCCTTTTTCGACCCCATCTCGATGATCGATGCGGTCTACGATCCGAAGCCCGAAACCGGCTTTACGACAAACGCCATTTACGACCGTCTGATGACTTATGAGACCTCCGCCGGCCAATTCCGGCCGCGGATCGCGGAATCGTGGACCCGCGTAAACCCGACGACCTATGAGTTCAGGCTCAGAAAGGGTCTGAAGTTCCATGACGGCTCCGACCTGGACGCGGACGACGTGGTCTATTCGGTCAATTTCGTCGCCGACCCCAAGGTGCGGTTCCGCATCAAATCCCGGTTCCTGTTCATCAAGGGGGCCGAGAAAATCGACCAGCACACCGTCCGCATCACCACCAAGCGGTCCTCTGTCTCGGCCATGATGCGTTTCGCGCGCTCGCTCTCCATTTATCCCTCCGACGTTCACGGCGCCCTGGAGAAAAAGAACACCTTCGGCCGCAACCCCGTCGGGTCCGGTCCCTACCGGGCGGCGATGGTGGATCCGGAAAAGGGCATCGTGCTGGAGCGGGTGGACAACTACCAATTGGCGGCCGACTACCGCCCGGCGGGCAAGGTGAAGCGCTACGTGATCAAGCAAATTCCGTCCGTCCAGACCCAGGTGGCCCAGCTCCTGACCGGCAATTTGGACATGATGTTCCGGGTGCCGAAGGATCAGGTGGACAATCTGCGCAACAATCCCAACTTCGGCTTCACCGCCCAGTCCAAGGGTCTGTTGATCGCCTACCTGCTCCTCGACGCGGCGGGACGCTCGGAGAACCCCGCGCTCAAGGATATCCGGGTCCGCAAGGCAATCATGCACGCGGTCAACCGGAAGGCGATCCAGACGACCCTGATCGCCGGCGGCAGCGACGTGCCATTGGTCGAATCCATGTGTTTCCGCAATCAGGCGGGGTGCGACTTTTCCGCCCGTCTGCCGGAGTTCGATCCGGCCAAGTCCAAGCAGTTGCTCGCCGAGGCGGGCGTGAAGGATCTGAGCCTGGAGATCACGTCGGTGACAACGGCGCCGGCGGCGGTTCCGCAGGCGATCGCGGGCTATCTGCGGGCCGTCGGGATCAAGGCATCGGTCACCCGGCTCCCCTTCCCGCCTTATCGCAAGAAGCAGGCTCAGGGCAAGATCCAGGCATTGGTGAACCCATGGGCGTCGGGCGGGCTTCCCGAGGTGGAAAGCACGGCCAATTTCTTCTTCGCGCCGGGCGCGCGGAACTATTCCCGCGATCCGGTGATCACCAAGCTGGCAAAGGACGGCGCGAGCACGTTTGATCCCAACGCCCGAAAGGCAATCTACAAGAAGCTCTTCGATCGTGTGACCGAACAGGCCTATATCATGCCCGTGGCGACGACGCCGCCGGTGTTCGTGCATGCAAAGGGTCTGCACATCAGCGAGGTCGGCGCCGACGAGACCTATGGCGCGCTTCCCAACCAGATTTGGTGGAAGTAATCCGCCGAAACTCCAAGGAAACCGGCCCTTCGGGGCCGGTTTTTTTGTGGCTTGGCAGTGCCCGATCCGAATGACAGCATGAGGCATGCTCTCCGACAGGGCCGTCACCTGGATCGTCTTCGCCGCCGTTCTCTATCTCGTGCTGTTCGTCGGCGGGGTCGGGCTGATCGCCATGGTCAGCGGGGCGGGCGGAGACCCCGACGATCCGGTCCTGGTGGCCCGGGGCGCGGTCTTGTACGGCGAGCATTGTGCCGCCTGCCACGGGACGAACCTGGAGGGCCAGCCCAACTGGGAGACCCGGAATGCCGACGGCACGTTTCCCGCGCCGCCGGCGGACGAGACCGGTCATGCCTGGGAACATTCGGACCGGCAATTATTCGAGGTGGTGCGGTTCGGCGGCGGCCGGTTTTCGCGGCCGGGCGTCAAGAGCGCCATGCCGTCCTTCGCCGATGAGTTGGAAAGCGCCGATATCTGGGCGATCCTGGCGTTCATCAAAAGCCGTTGGCCCGAAGAGGTGCGGAAGGAACAGCGGACCCGGGGCCTGTTCTCGGGCCCGCATCTTCACTGAGTCGCTTCGGGTCAGTCCTCGTCCCGGCGACGGCGACGGCGGCCGTGCCGGCGGCGGTGGCCGCGAATGCCGATCTTGCGGGCAGCTTCGATTTCCTCGTCGAGCTCGCCGGCGGCGATGGCGGCGATGACGTCGCGATAGAATGCCTCGAGGCCGGAGACGTCGCCGACGCGAAACGCCTTGCCGCCCGAAAACTGCATGGGCCGGGTGCCGAAGCGGATGTGGGTGTAGATCTCCCCGTCCTCGTGGGCGAACCACCACGGACTCACCGGGCGGCCGCGCAGGTCCCTGGTGTCCGGGTCATGCAGCCGCGCGATTTGATACTCCAACCGTTTCGTCAGTTTGTTCCTGGCGATCGACAGCCCATCCCGTTGCGGGGTCCGGCCGATATCCGCGGTCTCATATTTGTCGAGCAATCCCAAGTTTCCATTCCTTTTCGTTAGTGAATTTATTAGTGATCATATGATGGTGTGCAGGTGCATTTCAACCAATCGGTCCTGATGGGCCCGTTGGAAACCCGACCTGACCTCGCGCCACTCCCTGCGGAGGCTTGTATCCCACAGATCAGGCCGAAAATAAGATGCCGGCCGGTTGTCAAACAGCCGGGTGAATGTGCGGGTTATGAACATTTTTGTCTCCTTATTAGTGTTATGTATTAGTGAATATATATTGTGTTGATAAGGATTGCAAGTTTAATGTTATCGGACCACCAAGTGGTGAGCCTGCGAGCCATAAATCGATTACGTCATGTAAGGTCAATTCGGACGAATTGACCGAGCCGGGCCCCGACCCGGCCTTCAGTCGGCCGAAGCCGACTTTCGGACGGCGTAGGCCGGCCATCCACGTGGATCACCGGGTCCTTGCCCGGTGATGACGATTTGCGGGTGAGTGAGGAGAGGGATGCAAAAACGAGACTCCCCAAATCGAATATACAGACCCTAGAGCGTGTCATTACTTATCTGAATCATTTTTGGGATTCCCAAGAAGGGTCGAACCGTGATTCAAGATGGATGCTGGGCAAGGAGGC
>JAJECC010000176.1 GCA_022822205.1 Rhodospirillales bacterium
GACCGGATCGCCATGGACGTGCTCGGGGAGATCTTCGACGGGCCCGCCCGGCGTCAACGGCCGGGCCGGAAAACGGCCGAGATTGATCTGGCGGTCGTACATCAGGATGGCACCGGCGACGCCCACATTGACGCAGAAGCCGGTCGGGATTTTGACCGTATAGGCACAACGCTCGAGGATACCGCCGGACAGCTCGCCCCGCTCCGGTCCCAGAATGTAGGCCGCCTGGCGGGGATGACGGAAGCTGGGCAACGCCGCCGCCTCGTCCAGCAGCTCAACGCCCACGAGATCGCACCCCTGAGGCAGCAGCAGCGACGAGGCATCCGGAAAGCTGTAGAACGGCACGTGGCCCGGCGCGTCCGATGTATCGGACCGGCCGCCCTCACTCCGCTGATAGACCGCGCCGACGGTGAACACGAACGACGCGCCGAAGGCATGGGCGGTGCGGAACAAGCCGCCCACGTTCATCGCCTTGGAAATGCCCTCGACGCCGATCCCGAAATAGCCGCGCATGCACTTTCCTTAGCTTATGTTGCCCGATAGGTTGGACCTCCGACTAAATAGCACGGCACGGCCGGAACGCCTCAACATATGTCCGACGACGACGTTCGCGCCCAATACGACGCCTATCCCTACCCGAACCGCGATCCGGCGGACGAGACAGGCCCGGCGCTCATCGGCTCGCCCGGCAACCTTCTCGAGGTCAATCACCATGCGTTCGGCGGGCGGCTCGACGTCGGCAGACCCCTTAGGGTGCTGGTGGCCGGCGGCGGCACCGGCGACGGCACAATTGCCCTCGCCCAGCAGCTGGCCGATGCGGGCAGCCCCGCCGGGATCACTTATGTCGACGTGTCCCGCGCAGCCCGGGAAATCGCCGAGGCCCGGGCGGCGGCACGCGGCCTCGCCAATATCACGTTCCACACCTTGTCCCTATTGGACGTGGCGGATCAGGGATGGGAGTCGTTCGATTACATCGACTGCTGCGGCGTACTCCATCATCTGGACGATCCGCAAGCGGGACTGAGCGCGCTCGCCTCCGTCCTCTCGCCGGCGGGCGGCATCGGCGCCATGGTCTACGGCGAGCTGGGCCGTACCGGGGTCTATGATCTTCAGGAGGCGCTGAGGACGCTGAAACCGCATGGAGCGCCCGCCGACCGGGTGAGGTACGCCCGGCATCTGCTCGCCCGCCTGCCGCCCAGCAACCGGCTTCGCACCAATCCGGTGGTCGGCGATCACCAGCGGGGCGATGCCGAGCTCCACGATCTGCTCCTCAATGCCCGGGACCGGGCCTACCGGGTGCCGGAACTGTTCGAACTGGCCGGGAGCGCGGGCCTCGCCATCACCGGGCTCATCAAACCCGTCGAATACGACCCGTCGATCTATTTCGACGACGACGAAACCCTCGGCCGGATTGATGAACTCGACCGGCCGGCGCGGGCGGCCCTGGCCGAACTCCTCGGCGGCACACAAAAGACCCATGTCTTCTACGCGGTGCCCCGGACGCGGGCCGAAGCCGCCGCCGCCCGGCCGGCGGCGGATATGGTTCCGGTTCTCTACCAGGTAGGGGCGCGGGCGCTCGCCGAGACCGTCGCGGCTGGCAAATCCGTCACGGTCAACGTCGCGGGCGCGGCCATCCAACGCACCCTTCCGCCGAGGACCGGGGAAATGATCCGCCAGATGGACGGAACCCGGACCCTCGGCGCCATTTACGAACGCATGAGCGAAAGCGACCCCGATCCGGATTGGGAAACCTTCATCGCCATGTTCACCGTGGTTCACGAGGTATTGAACGGGGCAGGCGTTCTGTTCCTTAGGCACGAATCGGTAGGGTTCTAACCGGGATTCCCTCCCTCACCCCATATGATAGGTTGAGAGGATACCCGGCAACGAAGGGCGGTTGAGCACATGTGGGAACGGCGCATCAGGACCTATTCCGGACTGCTCGTCGGCATTTTCGTGGTCCTGCACCTGATCAACCATGCGCTGGGCCTGATCTCCATGGAGGCCATGGAGGCCATGCGGGAATTCATGGAGCCGGTCTTTGGGGAGCCCCCCGGCGCGCTGGTCCTGCTGCTCGCGCTCCTGGCGCACTTCGTCCTCAGCCTTACCTCCCTTTACCGCCGGTCGACGCTCCGCATGCCGTTTTGGGAAGGCGCGCAGCTGGCCCTCGGCATTTTGATCTTCCCGCTCATCCTCGCCCACGTCGCCGGCACCCTGATGGCCGGTCAGATGCTCGACTTCGACCCGACCTATGAATATGTGATTTCGGCGCTCTGGGTCGCCGATCCGGTCCGGGGCGCCCAGCAGACGGTGCTCCTGTTCGTGGTTTGGGGCCACTTCTGCGTCGGCATCCACTTCTGGCTGCGAATCCGGACCTGGTACCGCGCGTGGCTGCCGGTCATCTATGGCGCCGCGGTCGCGATACCCATTCTGTCATTCCTCGGTTTCGCCAATGTCGGTCAGGATCTGCAGAGCATCGCCGATCGCGATCCGGACTTCCTGAACCGGGTCTTCAAGCCGATCATCGATTCCGATCCCAACATGGTCGCCGACCTCACCCGCATCGAGCCCAATGGCTGGTATGTGTTCGCGGCGATCCTCGGCTTCGTGCTGCTGGCCCGGCTGGGCCGCCGGTGGCACCGGAACCGGCATGGCACCTACCGGATCGCGCTGCCCGACGGCAACGTGATCACCGCTCCCGTCGGCGCCACCATTCTCGACAGCCTCCGTGAAGAGGGGGTTGAACATGCCGCGGTGTGCGGCGGCCGGGGGCGGTGCACCACCTGCCGGGTTCATGTGGGCGACGCGGTCGGACATCTCGACCCCCCCGGAGAGGTCGAGGAGACGGCCCTGACGCGGGTCGGTCTCGAACCCGAGGTGCGGCTGGCCTGCCAGTGCCGGCCACGCGAAGACCTTTCCATCACCCCTCTGTTGCCGCCGACGGCCACCGCCGCCCAGGCCAATGCGCGGGGCGGAATCCAGGGACGCGAACAGGAAGTCGCCTCCATGTTCATCGACCTTCGCGGCTCGACGAAGCTGGGGGAGGAAAAACTGCCCTACGATGTCCTGTTTATCCTCAACCAGTTTTTTGCCGAAATGTCGTCGGCCCTCAGCGAGACCGACGGACACTACGCCGAGTTCACCGGCGACGGGTTGATGGCGCTTTACGGTATCGAGGGATCCATCGAGGAAGGGTGCCGAAATGCCATCCGCGGCGCGGCCTCCATGGCGGAGCGCCTGGACCAACTCAACCAGCGATTGGCCCATGAGGTCAGGGAGCCGCTCCGAATGGGGATCGGCATTCATGCCGGTGAGGCGATTGTCGGCACCATGGGCCCGCCGACGGCGCAGAATTTCTCGGCCATCGGCGATACCATCAACACGTCCGCGCGGCTTGAATCCCTCTCCAAGGAGTTCGGGTGCTTTCTGGTGTTGTCGGAGGAAGCGGCCAAAACCGCCGGCGCGGACCTCCGCGCCCTGACGCCGCGGGAAACATCGGTCCGGGGCCGGGACGGCGCGGTTTGCGTCTACACCATCGCCGATCCCCGGACGATCAGTTTCATTGAAACACCGGCCTAGGGCAGTTTCCGGCCCGGATGGGGCTAAAACGCGGCGCCTGGAGGCGCTATTCCGTTAAATCCAGCACGAACACCTGCTGCAGGGTCAGCGCGCCCCACCTGTCGCTCATCTCCTCATCGACCAGCCTGAACCCGGCCTCTTCGTACAGGTACCGCGCGGTCTCGAGGCCGTCGAAAGTGTGCAGCGCGATCGACCGATAGCCCCGGGCCCGGGCGTGTTCGACGGCAATGGAAAGAAGCTGGCGGCCGATGCCGCCGCCTCGCTCCGCTCCGTCGACGATAAACCATCTGAGGAGGGAGCCGCCGCCGGTCACCTCCTCGGCGCCGCCGTCGACGGCGATGGCAGCGACCACCCGGCCATCGCGGCAAACCAGCTTGAAGAGATCCCGTTCGTGATCGAAACGGCCGAGGAATTCGGCCATCTCCCTCGCCCGGTCCAGCTCGAAGGCGCGCCCGAACCCCCAGCCTTCGTCGGAATAACGGGACTGCAAGGCGCACACCTCGCCCAGCGCGCCCGGAAAATAGTCCCGCATGACCAGCTTGCCCTTGGCGTCCCGGGGCAGGATCCGATCGACCACCTGCCGGGCGAAGGCGTCGGTCAGGGCCTGCGGATCGGTGAGCAGCTTGTACCAGACCGCGGCGACCAGCTGATCGGCGGCGGCCTCCATATCGAAATCATCCGGAAGCACGCCGCTTTCGACCCCGCGGCGGAACGGCGCGGTGATCACGCCCCGCCGGCCGACCAGCAGATTGTTGTAAAGCGCCTCGGCGGCCGCCGGTTCCGATTGGGCGTCGGCGATCAGGCCGGCGAGAATTCGGGGCGCCGGGGTTTTGCGGAAAATGCGAAACGAGTTCCGGAGAATCTCGGTCAGGGCGTCGCGCGGGTCCTCGGCCCCCGAGGCCAATTCGTGGCTCGGCACCATGCGGGTGTAGGCCTCGGCCATCAGATCCGACTTGGCCGGCCACCAGCGGTAGATGGTTTGCTTGCCCACCCCGGCGGCCGCGGCGACGTGCTCGATCCGGGTCTTGTTGTAGCCCTCGGATTCCACAAGCGGCGCCACCGCGTCGAGGATCGCCTCCTTTTTCTCCCGGGATCGTGTCCGCGCCATGTTCCGCCCTCCCTCTTGCTTTTACAATACGGTACGTCTCGTAACGTTCAAAGCAAAAAGTTAGACGAAATATGGACCCGGAGTGAAACAGATCACGTCGCAATCGGTGGATTTGCGCCGATTCGGGAAATCGGCGCGGCGGCATGGAGCCCGTGATTGACCCAACGGTTATAGACCGCCGGGGCGTGGAACTAATCGGCGTTCATGAGGCGGCCGGGGCCGGTTCGGGCGCAACCGGCTTGTCCTTGATCGGCAGGTGAAGCACCGCCGACAGCAGCCCCAGCAGGATCGAAAGCTGCCAGATCAGGTCGTAGTCGCCCCGGGCATCGAACAGGAAGCCGCCGAGCCACAGCGAGGTGAACGAGCCGAGCTGGTGGCTGGCGAAGACGATGCCGGCGAGGGTCGCGAGGTACCTGAGCCCGAAAATCTGGCCGACCAATCCGTTGGTCAGCGGCACCGTCGCCAGCCACAGGAACCCGAGCATGAACGAGAACACCAGCACCGATGTCGCCGACAGGGGCACCAGCAGGAAGCCCGCGAAGACCAGCGCCCGCAGGAAGTACAGCGTGCTCAACAGGTACTTCTTCGAATATTTGTCGCCCAGCCAGCCGAACAGCAGCGTGCCCACCAGATTGGTGATCCCGATGACGCTGATCGCCACGCCCGGCAGCCAATCGGGCAGCCCCGCGGTCCGGATGAAATTGGGGAAGTGCCCCATGATGAACATCACGTGGAAACCGCAGACATAAAACCCGGCCGTCAGATAGAGATAACCCGAATGCTTGCGCGCCTTGTTGAGCGCCGCGCCCAAGGTTTCCGCCGCCTGCCGGCCCGCCGAATGATCCGCCGTCCGGCCCTTCAGGGTGAACGCCAGGGGGATGATCACCACCAGCATCAACGCCAGGATCACAATGGCGTCGGTCCAGCCGAAGGCGTTGATGGTCAGCTGATTGATCGGCGCGATGACGATCTGGCCGCCGGTCCCGGCCGACGACGCCAAACCGAAAAACAGGCTCCGCCGGTGCTCGGGCACGTTGCGCGCCACCACCGACAGCAGCACCGCCCAGGTGGTGCCGGCGCCGGCGACGCCGATGATGATGCCGGTGGAGAGATGAAGCTCCCAGATGCTGTCGGCATTGGCGAGCATGAACAGCCCCAGCACCTGAGCCGCCGCAGTCACGCCGATGACCCGGCCGGAGCCGTATTTGTCGGCGATGGCCCCGACCACCGGCTGTGACAGGCCCCACAGCAGGTTCTGGATGGCGAGCGAGATGGAAAATGCCGTGAGCCCGATGCCGAAGGTCTCGGCGACGGGCTGCTGGAACAAGCCGAAGCTCTGGCGCATCCCCATGGACAGCGCCAGGACGAGGCTGGCCAGCAACGTGATGGTGATCGCACGGCGCATGGTGACAGCTTGCATGGGTCCGCCTATTCAGCCGGCGCCGGGACGCGCTTTATCGGCGCTTCGTCGATGGGCATGTGAAGCAGGGCGGCGACCACGCCGAGGACGATGGCGATCTGCCAGACCAGGTCGTAGGACCCGGTCCGGTCGAAGATCAGGCCCGCCCCGTAGATGCCGAAAAATGCCCCCAGCTGATGGCTCGCGAAGACGATTCCCGACAGGGTCGCGAGAAACTTGACCCCGAAAACCTGCCCGACGATGCCGTTGGTCAACGGGACGGTGCCAAGCCACAGGAAACCGATGGCCGCCGAGAAAATTATCACGCTGACCGGCGAGATCGGCACCAGCAGAAAGATGGTGAAAATGACGGAGCGCATCAGGTATAGACCGCTCAGCAGCCGCTTCTTCGAGTACTTTCCGCCCAAATAGCCGGCCGTCAACGTACCGAAGAAATTGCTGGCGCCGATGGTGAACAACGCCCAGGCGCCGAGCCCCTCGAATCCCAGCGTATTCAGCCAGTTGGGAAGGTGAATGCCGACGGTGAACACCTGGAAGCCGCAGACGAAGAAGCCGGCGGTGAGGTAGAGGAAGCCCGAATGGCTGCGGGCCTCGTTGACCGCCTCGGTGACGCTGTCGGCGCCGCCCCCTTCCTCGGTGAAGTCCGCCGCCTTGCCGGTCATCACCAGCCCCAGGGGCACGAACAACAGGATCATGGAGGCCATGATCATCATCGCCACCGACCAGCCGAACTGGTCGATCAGGGTTTGGCTGATGGGCGCCATGGTGATCTGGCCGCCGGTCCCCATGGCGGTGGCGATGCCGTAGATCATGCTCCGCTTCTCGGGGGCCGTGTTGCGGGCGATGACCGCCAGGATCACCGCGAAGGTGGTGCCGGACCCGGCAAATCCGATCGCCAATCCGGCGCCGGTATAGAGATCCCAGGCCGAATCCGCGTTGGCGATCAGCCACAGGCCCCAAGCGTACACCAGCGCGGAGACCGCGATGGTCCTGCCCGAGCCGTACTTGTCGGCGATGGCGCCGACAACCGGCTGGCTCAGGCCCCAGAAGAGGTGCTGGACGGCGAGCGCCAGCGAAATTACGGCGACCTCGTTGTCGAACAACTCCTCGGCGATCGGCCCGACGAACAGGCCGAAGCTGTTCCGGTTGCCCATGGAAATGAGCAGGATCAGGCAACCGGCGATGAGGACAACATACGTGCGGCGGGTCACGGCGGACACTCCTGAAGCGTCGGCCCCTCGTTTGACCAATAGGGCGACAAAACTTGTTGGGGTCGCGAACGGTCTCACCATGACCGTCGGATGGCCGCTTTGCAAGCCGGACCCCGCGCGGTAATCTCCGCCCATCGCCCGGAACGGGCGCACCGAAATATGACTGCCCACCAGGGAGCCTTTCGATGAAAAAAGTTTACCCCGACGCCAATTCGGCGCTCGATGGCCTGCTGTTCGACGGCATGATGGTCATGGCCGGCGGGTTCGGCCTTTGCGGCATCCCCGAGCACCTGATCGTCGCGCTGAGGGACGCCGGAACCAGGAACATCACCGCCGTATCCAACAATGCCGGCATCGACGGCGAGGGCCTGGGACTGCTCCTGGACACCCATCAGATCACCAAGATGATCTCGTCCTATGTGGGCGAGAACAAAATCTTCGAGAAGCAGTTCCTCGACGGTGAACTGGAAGTGGAGTTCAACCCGCAGGGTACGTTGGCCGAACGCATCCGGGCCGGCGGCGCCGGCATTCCCGCCTTCTACACCAAGACCGGTTACGGCACCCAGATCGGCGAGGGCAAGGAAGCCCGGCGGTTCGGCGACGATCACTACATCATGGAGACCGGGCTGGTCGCCGATCTTGCCATCATCAAGGCGTGGAAGGGCGACGCGGAAGGCAATCTGGTCTACCGGAAGACGTCCAGGAACTTCAACGCGCCCATGGCCACCGCGGGCAAGGTGACCGTCGTCGAGGTCGAGGAGCTGGTCGAGGTGGGCGAGTTGGACCCGGATATGATCCACACACCGGGCATTTTCGTTCAGCGGATCATCGAGGGCGACAATTTCGAGAAAAAGATCGAGCAACTGACCACCCGGCCGCGGCCGGAAGCGGCGGAATAGAAGACGGGGAGGAAACAGGACATGGCTTGGGACAGAAACCGGATGGCCGCGCGGGCGGCGCAAAACCTCGAAGACGGCTTCTACGTCAATCTTGGCATCGGCATTCCGACGTTGGTCTCCAACTTCGTTCCCGAGGGGATGACCGTCAGCCTGCAGAGCGAGAACGGCATGCTGGGCATCGGCCCGTTCCCGTACGAGGGCGATGAGGACCCGGACCTGATCAACGCCGGCAAGCAGACGGTGACAGAACTGCCGCAGACGTCGTACTTCGACAGCGCCCAGAGCTTTGGTATGATCCGGGGCGGTCATATCGACCTCGCCATCCTCGGCGCCATGCAGGTCGCCCATAACGGCGATCTCGCCAACTGGATGATCCCCGGCAAGATGGTCAAGGGCATGGGCGGCGCCATGGATCTGGTGGCGGGCGTCAAGAAGGTGGTGGTGGTGATGGACCACACGGCCAAGGACGGCTCCTCCAAGTTCCTCGAACGCTGCAACCTGCCGCTCACCGGCACGCAGGTGGTCGATCAGCTGATTACCGATCTCGGCGTCTTCGAGATCGACAAGCGGGCCGGTCACGCGACGCTGGTGGAACTCGCCGACGGCGTCGATCTCGAGGAAGTCAACGCCAAGACCGAGGCCTCTTTCGAGGTTGCGCCGGCCCTGAAGGCGGCTTAACCCCTGCCGGAACCGGCGCCTTCGCCGTGGCTGGGCCGAGGGTCCGGCCTGCCGCCGGCGATCCGCGGCGCATTGTGGATGCTGCTCGCCGGCGTCCTGTTCTCGTTCATGAGCCTGTCGATCCGCTTCGCGGTGCAGGAGGTGCATGTCCTGCAGACGGTGTTCTTCCGCAACATCGTCAACCTGCTGATCATGCTGCCGCTGTTCTGGCACATCGGATTCGGCCACTTGAGAACCAAGCGGCCGGTGATGCACGGCCTTCGCGGCCTGTCGTCCGTCGGCTCGCAGTTCCTGTGGTTCACCGGCATATCACTGATCCCCATGGCGACGGCGACGTCCCTGACCTTTACCGCGCCGCTGTTCGCCACGGTGGGCGCGGCCCTGTTCCTGCCCGAAACGGTGCGCCTCCGGCGCTGGATCGCCGTCTTCGCCGGCTTCATCGGCACGCTGATCATTCTCCGGCCGGGGGTCGAGGCCGTTTCGGCCCCGGCGCTGATGATGATCGGCGGCGCCGTGTTCGTCGCCACGTCGACCGTGCTCACCAAGACGCTGAGCCGCACCGAGCACCCCGACACCATCGTCTTCTACCTGGCGGTGGTTTCGACGCCCGTCTCCCTGGCGCCGGCTCTCCTGGTCTGGACCTGGCCGCCCATCGAGACCTGGTTTTGGCTGATCACGGTCGGCGTGACGGCGACCGCCGCGCACCAGGCCATGACCCGGTCCTTCGCGGCCGCCGACGCAAGCGCCGTGCTGCCCTACGACTATTCGCGGCTGATCTTTGCCTCGATTCTCGCTTATTTCGCCTTCGCCGAAATCCCCGATATCTGGACCTGGGTCGGCGGCGGGGTGATCTTCCTTTCCAGCCTCTATATCTCCCGGCGGGAGGCCAAAGCGGCCAAAACGGAGGGGCCGCCGACGACCAAGGCGGCCACCCAGGACAGTACCTAGAGCGGTTTCCGGCCCTTAACCGGCGATGCCGTCGATAAACCGGGCGAGCGCCACGTCACGCGCCGAGAGTCCATCCGCGTCGTGGGTGGAAAGGGTGATCTCGACCCGGTTGTAGACGTTGAACCATTCGGGATGATGGTCCATCTGATCGGCCTTGATCGCCACCCGGGCCATGAAACCGAAGGCCTCGTTGAAATCGGAAAACGTCAGCGTTCGCCGGATCGCATCCCGGCCGTCGGCCTCGGACCAGCCGCTGAGTTCGGCAAGCGCCGCCGCGCGTTCCTCCGGCGTCAGCTTCTCAACCATCGGCGTCTCCTCAAATGGATTTCGGTTTGATTATCGTCATTCAGGACTCGCACGGGTTGGCTGCAAGATCAAGCGGGACCGGGTAAGATACTGCCATGGACGCGCAAAACCCGCATGCCGACGCCGACCGGATCGCCGAGATCGCGGCCGAGGAACTGACGAAACTGCCGGAAGCCTTCCGGAGCTGCATCGACAACGTGGCGTTCTTCGTCAACGATTTCGCCGATCCCGAGATCCTGCATGACATGGGCATCGAGAGCCCCTACGACCTCCTGGGCCTCTATTCGGGCGTCTCCATGGACGTCGCCGGCGTCAGCGACGTCGCCCACGATCTGGACCGCGTCTTCCTCTATCGCCAGCCGTTGCTGGCCTACATCGAGGACACGGGTGAAGACCTGGCCCACGCGGTCCGCCATGTGCTGATCCACGAGATCGGCCACCACTTCGGATTTTCCGACGAAGACATGGAAGCCATCGAATCGGCGGCCTAGAGGCCGGTGCCGCTGGTCCGTCAGCGGAGCAGCGCCGCCACCCGTTTCCTCAATTCGGGCAGCAACTCCCTCTCGAACCAGGGGTTTTTCTTCTGCCAGCCGGTGGTGCGCCAGCTCGGGTGCGGCGTCGGAATGCGGCCGGGCAGATAGGTCCGCCAGTTGGCGACGGTCGCGGTCAGCGTCTTTCCGGCCCGATCCCCCAGGTAGTAGCCTTGCGCGTACATGCCGACCAGCAACGTCAGTTCGATATTGGGGAGGTGGGCGAATATCGGCTCGTGCCATTCGGGCGCGCATTCGGGCCGGGGCGGCTTGTCGCCGCCGCGCTCGAACCGGCCGGGATAGCAGAACCCCATGGGCACGAGGGCGATCCGCGCGGGGTCGTAGAACGTCTCCTTGTCCATCCGCAGCCAGTCCCTGAGCCGGTCGCCGGAGGCATCGTCCCACGGTATTCCGCTCTCGTGCACCTTGGTGCCCGGGGCCTGCCCGATGATGGCGATGCGCGCGCCGCGCCCGGCCCGCACCACCGGCCGGGGACCCAGCGGCAGATGCGCCTCGCAGATGCGGCAGGCCTCGACCTCTGCCAATAGCCGATCGAGCTTGCCCCTAGCCATTTGGTCCGTCCCGCCCCGGCGCGAGGGGATAGTCCGCGATAACCTCGTAGTGGGCGCCCTTTTTGCCCAGATGGCTCCGAAACAGCTGGAACGACGGCGGCGTGAAGGGCGTCAGCCGGAGGCCGTCATGGGCCTGGAGATAGGGCCGCACGGCCGCCAACGGCGCACGCTTGAGGCGCGCCAACGTCACGTGCGGCTTGAACTTTCTGGTTTCGGCCGGCCCCCCGGCCTGCGCCACGGCCATTTCGATGCGGTCGCGAAGCGCCGACAGGGGATCATCGGGCGCCACGCCCGCCCAAACGGCGCGCACCCTGTTGCGGCTCTCGAACCATCCGACTCCCTCGATGGCGATAGCCGGCGGCGTGCCGCGCACCGCCGCGAGCGCCGCATCCAGATCCTCCGCCGTCCCCTCATCGACCTCGCCGATGAATTTGAGGGTCACGTGATAGTCCTGGGGCTCCACCCAGCGGGCGTCCTGGAGTCCGGCCCGAAGCCCGGCCAGCCGCTCCCGGAGGCTCTCGGGCAGCGCGATCCCGGCGAATATCCGCAACATGAGCCCGCCCTAGAGGAAAAGGGTGAGTACGCCGGTATAGGCGTAGAGGCGGTCATTGGAGATCTCGCCATTGGCATAGAAACCGATCACCGGCACGTCGCCCAACGCCTCGGCGACGATCTCCATCTCCGTATTCAGCCCGTCGAACGTATTGGGTCCGCGGGCGATGCAGGAGACATAGACCGCCCCCTTGGCCGCGTCGCCGGCGCGGGACACGAGCCTCGCGGTCATGCTGCGAAGGTCTTCCTCGGCGGCCTTGGGATCCCGGCGGACGAACATCAGCCGGTCGCCGGGCTCGACGGTCTCGGCGATGGCCAGAAGGCCGCGCTCGGCATCCAGCCCGACCAGATTGCGGACAAGATAATCGCCGGTATCGCTGCCGCTGACCGGAATGGCCGCGTGGATCAGCCCGGCGAGTCGCTCCAGATCCTCGGCCAGCTCGCGGCCCACGTCGCCGGCGAAAACCTCATAGGCCGGGCGGCCGTCGAGCTCGACGATGATGTTGTCCTCGCATTCGGTGATCTCATGAATGCCGGCCACCGGCGAACAGCCCTGGCTCAGCGACGTCGCCACGGCCACGTCCGGCGCGAACACCACCCCGGACACGCCGCCGCCGGTAACGCCGTTGGCGATCTGGTGGTCGGCCCGGCTGGACGCGGTCAGGCCGCCGACCAGATACCCCTGCCCCTGATCGGTGAGCGCCCGGATCAACGCCGGCGTCCCGGGCGCCCGGCTATCGGCGTGGATCAGGCCGAACGCCGGGCCGCTCAACGGGTTTGGCGGGCCCGGCGCCGTTACCTCGGCGAAGTCCTCGGGTGCGATGTGCGGGCGGACCGCGAACGCGCCGTCCGCCACGTCGGCCACCATCACCGCCAGCGCCGGCTGGTCGAAGAAGGCCCGCGCGCCGGCAACGATCCCCATGCCGATGCTGCCGACCCAGTCCTGAATGCCGGTGCCGTCGCGGAGCGCCGCCTCGATCTGGTGCAAATGATCCGCGTGATGTTCGGTGGCGTAGACGAATCCGGGTCCCGAAACCCCGTCCAGGGACCCCAGCGCGCGAAGGCACTCGATAACGGCATGCTGCCACTCGCCGGCGGCGTGCGCGCTTTTGAACATCCTAACGGCTCCCCTGGTTTTTCGCTCGGGCGCCGGGCGCCGAGTTGATGAGCTCGATCACCGACGGCAGCATTCGCCCGACGATAACATCGACCCCGGCGGCGTTGGGGTGGATGCCATCCGGCTGGTTCAACCCCCGCTCCGCCGCCACCCCGTCGAGAAAGAACGGATACAGCAGCGCCGAGTATTTGGCCGCCACTTCGGGAAACACCGCATTGAACTCGGCGCCGAATTCCCGGCCCAGATTGGGCGGCGCCATCATCCCGGCGACCATCGCCGGAATTTTCCTGTCTGAAAGCTTCTTCAAGATCGCGTCCATATTCGACCGGGTTTCCGCCGGCTCCAAGCCGCGAAGCCCGTCATTCCCGCCGAGCGCCACGATGGCGACATTCGGCTTGTCGGCGAGCGCCCAGTCGAGCCGCGCCAACCCGCCGGCGGTGGTGTCGCCGGAAACCCCGGCGTCGATGACCTCCACCTGGTACCCTTTGGCAAGCAGCGCCCGGGCGAGCTTCGTGGTGAAGGCATCCTCCTTGGGCAGGCCGAATCCGGCGGTCAGGCTGTCGCCGAGGGCCAATAGACGGACGGAATCGGC